>NZ_QPEQ01000001.1:635075-952612 GCF_009455625.1 Paraburkholderia bonniea
TGAGCGCGTGACCTATGCGATGTCAGGCTCGCTTGAGTGCGTGACCCCCGCCCGTGGTTTCCCGCTGGCACTACAAACGGTTGATCGTCTGATTGCGCCGCGCGTCGCTCTGGTGGGCGATGCCGCACATCTGATTCATCCACTGGCTGGCCAGGGCATGAATCTCGGGTTGCGCGATGTTGCCACGCTCGTGGACGTGATTGCGCAAAAAGAAGCGTTCCGCGATCTTGGCGACACCGTGTTACTCCGTCGTTACGAACGCGCTCGCCGGGAAGATATCGGCGCGCTTACGCTGGCAACCGATGGCTTGCTCAAACTCTTTGCTGTGCCCGGCCCGCTTGTGCGCACCTTGCGTAATACCGGGATGTCGCTGCTAGGCAGCCAGCCACTGCTCAAGCGCTGGATTGTCTCTGCGGCGCTGGGTTAAGCGAGGCGCAGGTTTTCAGCCTTGTCAGGGGTGCAAAGCAGATACACGCAGGGCAGAGGATGTCGCTCAGACCAGCCGTTGTCCTGCACCGATGAACGAAACCTGGAATTTACTTTTCATGAAAAAACGAATTCGTATCGCCGCGTTTGCGCTGGCCCTGACTACTGTCACGCTGGGTTGCACGGCTAATGCCGATCAATCGACTGACAAGCTCAAAGCCACATTGCAGGAGCGTCTTGGCGATATCACGATCAAGAGCATTGCGAAATCCCCCATCAGCGGACTCTACGAGATCAATCTCGGCACGCAGATTCTTTACAGCGATGTCAAAGGTGACTATGTCGTGCTTGGCGATATTGTCGACGCGAAAACTCGTAAGAATCTGACCGAGGCGCGTCTGGCTGACACCAACCGGATTGATTTCTCCAGCTTGCCACTGGCCAATGCGCTCAAGGTCGTGCACGGTGATGGCAGCCGCAAGGTCGCGGTGTTTTCCGATCCGAATTGCCCTTACTGCAAGCAGCTTGAAACGACGCTCAAATCTGTCAACAACGTGACGGTTTATACCTTCCTGTATCCCGTGCTATCGCCGGATTCAACGGCGAAATCGAAATCAATCTGGTGTTCGACTGACCGGGCGAAAGCGTGGTCAGCATGGATGCTGGATCATCAGGCACCTACTGCCGCGGGCACCTGTAATACGGCTGCGATCGACAGCAATCTGGCGCTTGGCCGGGCGATGAACGTCACGGGCACGCCGACGGTGTTTCTGGTCGATGGCCGCCGTCTGCCAGGCGCAGTTCCGGCCGATCGTCTAATCAAGGAAATCGCCGCCGCGCGTTGATCCTGATGCAGGTGGCCGCTTCGTCTGTCACCTTGGCCGGCCACCTCAGCTGTCACCTCTTCCCAGGCGCATCTCATTGCGCCTGAATCTCGCGGCTAAAGCCCCTAAGGCCCTAAGGCCCTAAAGCCGGCTCCGCGCCGCGGCTAGCCTGAAGCTGCGTCTCAAGCCAGGTGCTGAATGCCGCTTCGCGTATGCGACATCTTGTTTGCTCACTTTGCCGATGAAACCGATCCACTACACGATTGTTCCGAAGCAGCCTGCCGCGCATCTATTCGAAGTCACCGTGACGGTGGCAGAGCCTGATCCGGCAGGGCAGCGTTTCGTGCTGCCTGTCTGGATTCCTGGCAGCTACATGGTGCGAGAGTTCGCACGCAATATCGTGACGCTGCGTGCATTTAGTGAGACCGGCCGCAAGGTTCGCGTTGAGAAAACCGACAAGCACCGCTGGCAGGCTGCGCCACTCAAAGGCGCATTGACGCTGCGTTATGAGGTGTACGCGTGGGACCTGTCCGTCCGCTCGGCGTATCTGGACGACACGATTGGTTTTTTTAACGGAACCAGTGTGTTTTTGTCGGTGCTGGGGCATGAGCAGAGCCCGTGCACAGTTGAGATCCATCCGCCCGCTGGCACGGCGTATCGCTCATGGCGCGTGGCGACTGCTTTGCCCGAAGCGCGGGGAACGAAGCGTTACGGCTTTGGTGGATACACCGCGCCAGACTACGATGCGCTGATTGATCACCCCGTCATGCTGGGCGAGTTTGAGCTTGAAACGTTCCATGCACATGGCGTGCCGCATGACATCGTGATCGCCGGGCGCGTCGCCGGGCTCGATATGCCGCGCCTGGGTGCCGATCTGTCGCGCATGTGCGAAGCGCAGATTGCGCTTTTTGAGCCGAAATCGAAGCAGGCACCGGTTGAGCGCTATGTATTCATGACACTGGCGGTGAGCGACGGCTATGGTGGGCTGGAGCATCGGGCCTCAACCGCGTTGATCTGCAATCGCGCAGATTTGCCGGTGTCAGGCCGGACAGAGCAAACCGACGGTTACCGCACCTATCTCGGCTTGTGCAGCCACGAGTATTTCCATACCTGGAACGTGAAACGCATCAAGCCAGCGGCGTTTGCACCGTATGACCTGACGCAGGAAAACTACACCTCACTGCTGTGGTTGTTCGAGGGTTTCACGTCGTATTACGACGATCTGATGCTGGTCCGTAGCGGCTTGATTACGCAGGCAGATTATTTGACCCTGGTCGGCAAGACGGTGGGCGGAGTGCTGCGCGGGAATGGGCGTTTGAAGCAGAGCGTGGCCGAAAGCTCGTTTGATGCGTGGGTCAAATACTATCGCCAGGATGAAAACGCAGCGAACGCAATTGTCAGCTATTACACGAAGGGCGCGCTTGTGGCGCTGGCTTTCGATTTGACGATTCGCGCGCAGACGGGCAACCGCAAATCTCTCGATGATGTGATGCGTTTGCTCTGGCGGCGTTTTGGCCGCGATTTTTATCATGGCAAGGCGCGTGGGATGGCTGAGGCTGAAGTCGAAGCGCTGTTTGCTGAGGCGACAGGTATAGATCTCACGGCGGTTTTTGCGTATGCGGTTCGTGGCACGCGAGATTTGCCGCTGGCGGAGTTGTTCGAGCCGTTTGGGATTGCTCTGGCACCTGAGCCGGACAAGAGCGGCAAACCTTCGCTGGGCGCTCGCGTGCGCGGCGGCACGGATAGCACGCTCGTTACGGTGTATGACGGTGGCGCGGCACAAAAAGCGGGTTTGTCGGCGGGAGACGTGCTGGTTGCACTTGATGGCTTGCGGGTCACGGGGGCGAATCTCGATGCGTTGCTGGGGCGTTATTTGTCCGGTGCCAAAGTTGAGCTGCATGTGTTCCGGCGCGATGAGTTACGCACGATGCAACTCAAACTCGACCAGCCAGAGGTTGCGCGTTACACGCTGGCGCTCAGCAGCAAGTCTGGGTCGGCGGCGGACAAATGGCGTGAGCGCTGGCTGAAGGGTTGATCGTTCTAGTAATGCAACGATCTGTCATGGCGGGCTGGCTTTTTCATTGTCCGGCAACTCAGCACAATGGCTCCCACTCGCGCTACAAAGCGCTTTCCAAATGGAGCCACCCATGACCACGATTTTGCAGATCAATTCGGCCGCGCGTTCGCAAGGCGCGCAATCTACTTTGCTCGCCAGCGAACTGAGTGCCCAGCTGCTGCAAACCAATGCTGATGCCACCGTAGTCGTGCGCGATTTACTGGCCGATCCGCTACCGCACCTGGATGATGAAATTCTGGGTGCGTTTTTTACACCGCTTGAGCAGCGCACGCCGGAGCAGCAGGCAATTGCCTCACGGAGTGAAACCCTGATTGCCGAGCTGATGGCCGCAGATATCGTCGTGATTGGCGCGCCGTTATACAACTTCGGCGTGTCGTCGCAGCTCAAAACCTATTTTGATTTCATCGCGCGGGCAGGGCTGACCTTCCGCTACGGCGAAGCCGGTGCAGAAGGGCTGGTGAAGGGCAAGAAAGCGTATGTCGTGTCAACCCGTGGCGGTAAATACATCGGCACGCCACACGATAGCCAAACCCCTTTTCTGAAATCCTTCCTTGGCTTTATCGGCATTACGGATGTGCATTTTATTTATGCCGAGGGGCTTAATCTCGGGCCGGATTCGGCGACTGCAGCGCTGGCCGACGCGCGCGAAGCAATTGCTGTCGCGGCGTAGCGCAATGGCTGCATCAGGCGCAGCTAGCTGCTGCAGTTCTGCGCCAGCGTAGCCGGCTGCGGTAACAAAGTAACAAAATCAGGCGGTGCAAAAAAAGCCGCGCAATGTGATGCGTCACATTGCGCGGCTTTTTATTGGCTTGATTTTGGCGACGATGCGTCATGCCGTGCTGGGAAGCCGCCAGTCGATCGGAGGCTGCCCGTTTTCGAGCAAAAAGGCATTCGCCAGAACGAAATGCTGGCAGCCAAGAAAGCCACGGTGCGCCGACAACGGCGATGGATGGGGCGCTTGCAGCACGCAATGCGACGTACCTTCGAGCAACGTCCGCTTGGCCTGCGCATGAGCGCCCCACAGCATGAACACCTGTTTGTGCTGACGCCGCGCCAGTTCCCGGATCAGCGTGTCAGTGCATTGTTCCCAGCCACGCTTTGCATGGCTGGCGGCCGCATTTTGCTCGACGGTCAGTACCGTGTTGAGCAGCAGCACACCTTGCCGAGCCCATGCATCAAGGCATCCGTGTTGCGGTGGCTCAATCCCGGTGCTGGCATGAATCTCTTTGAAAATATTGCGCAGCGAAGGCGGTGGCCGTACCGAAGGCGGCACCGAAAACGCGAGCCCGTGCGCTTGCGGAGTGCCGCGATCTTCACCGTGATAGGGGTCTTGCCCCAGGATAATCACCTTCACGTGTTCGGGAAGGGTGAGACGCAGCGCGCGGAACACATCGGCGGGATAGATGATCTTGCCTGCCGCCCGCTCGCCATCGACGAAGCGGCAGAGTGACGCATAGTCAGTGCTGCCGATGAATGGATGCAAATGCTCGCGCCAGGCCGATGGCAACGCGGCGAACTGCGCCTCAAGTGAAGCGGTATCGGCGGGCATGGTTTCGCTGAACAAGGTGGCCTGCAGTGGCTGGGGGCGGGAGGGTGGCGTCATGGAACTGGAGCGAAAGTGTCTTGCGGCAAAAGAGCAGCGCGTGTGTTTCAGGCTTATGCCCGCGCGTTCGCCGTGGATGGTTGCTGAGAGGGCGGCGCAGGCGAGATCAGCGCTCGCGTAATTGATACCCGCGTTGAGCTTTGCTGATGTTGTCTGGTGCGACGCCGGGCAGGCAGGCTGTGAGTTTCGTAGCTAGCTGGTGCAGTGCCGCTGCGTTGCCCTGTTTCAATTCAAGCTCGATTTCACAAATTGGCGCGCACCGTGTCTCACCGTCAACCTCAGCTGACACTTCGCCTTGGTCAATCACCGCTTCGACCGTCGCACCGCGATGTTCAATGCACCAGAGCATACGCGTGAAGCGGGTCTGAAAAAGCTCGATGAGTTCGTTTTGAGCCTGGCGCAAGGCCGCGGCGGCGTCGATGTCATCGCAGGCCAGCAGCAACGACGTAAGTTCGAGCGCTCTGCTTGCAACTGGCAGCTCCCATTCATGCCGTTGATGCAAACCTGACTGGGCGACACCCAGGGTTTTATAGGTTTGCAGCCAGCCATCGGGCGTCTGGCGTAGACGCAACGCGCTTTTGGCCCGAGCCAGCAGCAATCCTGGCGTATCGAAGTAGCTATTTCCGAGCAGGAATTCGCGCCCCGGGGATGCGCTGTGAGCGGTGAACCATTGCGTTGCCGCATCGACGTGGGCGGCGGGTAAGGCCAGTTTGATTTCGCATTCGATTGCCATGGCGCGTGCTGTGGCTCGCCGGGCTAGAAAAACAGCCGGGCGAGTTCTGCCCCGGGTTCTTTTGCACGCATGAAGGCTTCGCCGACGAGAAAAGTTTTGACGTCTGCCGCCAGTAATTTTTCAACATCACCGTGCGCGAGGATGCCTGATTCAGTCACGACGATTCGGTCGTCCGGGATCAGTTTCAACATGCCGAGGGTGGTTTCGATGCTGGTTTCGAACGTGCGCAGATTGCGGTTGTTGACCCCAATCAGCGGCGTTTTCAGCGTGAGCGCTTCGGCTAGCTCGCGGCTGTCATGGACTTCAACGAGCACCGCTAGCCCCAGAGAATGGGCGAAGGCTTCGAGCTCCTGCATCTGCGGGGTTTCGAGCGCGGCGGCAATCAGCAAGATCGCGTCTGCGCCCATCGCCCGGGCTTCGAGGATCTGATAGGCGTCGATGATGAAATCTTTGCGTAGTACCGGCAGATCGCAGGCCTGACGCGCTTCTTCGAGAAAGGCCGCGCTGCCTTGAAAGAACTGCACATCAGTTAATACCGACAAACAGGCGGCACCATGCTTTGCGTAAGAGCGGGCGATGTCCGCTGGCGCGAAATGTTCGCGCAATACGCCCTTGGAGGGGCTGGCTTTTTTGACTTCAGCGATCACGGCGGCGTGTCCTGCCGCATGCTTCGCGTGCAACGCGCCGACGAAATCACGCTGATCACGGGCTGAGGCGGCGAGGCGCAATGCTTCGAGCGGCACGCTCATTTCTGCGGCGCGAATTTCTTCGCGTTTGACCTGGATGATGCGTTCCAGAATGTCGCTCATGGAGATCCCGATACGAAAATTAATGACTGAACTGCTGAGTGAAGCGAACCAGTTCGTCGACTTTGGCTCGGGCCGCACCGCTGGCAATGGCCTCGCGGGCAAGCGTGATGCCATCGGCAATTGAGCTGGCGACATTGGCCGAATACAGCGCGGCTCCGGCATTCAGCACGACGATCTCGCGTGCTACGCCGGGGGTGTTGTCGAGCGCATCGAGCAGCATCACGCGGGATTCATTCGCATCGGCCACCTTGAGCGTGCGATTCGACGCCATCTGCAAGCCGAAATCTTCCGGATGAATGTCGTACTCGTGAATCTCGCCATGCAACAGCTCACCCACCCGGGTTGTCGCACCGAGCGAAACCTCGTCCATGCCATCCATGCCATGTACCACTAGCACATGCTGTGCTCCAAGACGCTGCATCACACGCACCTGAATCCCCACCAGATCGGAATGAAATACGCCCATCAACTGGTTAGGTGCGCTGGCCGGGTTGGTCAAGGGCCCGAGGATGTTGAACAGGGTCCGCACGCCAAGCTCGCGGCGTACCGCTGCGACGTTTTTCATCGCGGGATGGTGGTTGGGCGCGAACATGAAGCCCATGCCTGTTTCAGCAATGGAGGCGGCGACCTGCTGCGGCTGAAGCTCGATATTGACGCCGAGCGCTTCAAGCACATCCGCGCTGCCTGACTTGCTCGATACACCACGGTTGCCGTGCTTGGCGACTTTGGCCCCGGCGGCGGCCGAGACAAACATGGTGGCGGTGGAAATATTGAAGGTATGAGCACCATCGCCACCGGTGCCGACGATATCGACGAAATGCGAGTTGTCCGGCACCTCGACGTGCTGCGCGAATTCACGCATCACGGTGGCGGCGGCGGTGATTTCACCGATGGTTTCTTTCTTGACCCGCAGCCCGGTAATGATGGCCGCCGACATCACCGGGGACAGCTCGCCACGCATGATGAGGCGCATCAGATGCAGCATCTCATCGTGAAAAATCTCGCGGTGCTCGATGGTCCGCTGCAACGCTTCCTGGGGCGTAATCGACATGAGTTCGTCTCGTTTCATCAGGGCAGACGGTGTTCGGCGGCGGCTTTCGACTGCGTCACGAAGTTCTTCAGCAGTGCATGACCGTGTTCGGAGAGGATGGATTCGGGATGAAACTGCACGCCTTCGACCGCTAGCTCTTTATGGCGCACGCCCATGATTTCGCCGTCATCGGTCCAGGCCGAGATTTCGAGGCACTCGGGCAACGATTCCCGCTCGATGGCGAGCGAGTGATAACGGGTCACGGTGAAGTGTTTTGGCAGATCAGCGAAGACGCCTTTGCAGTCGGTTTCGATCTGGCTCACCTTGCCGTGCATGATGGTTTTGGCTCGCACGACGCGGCCGCCGAATGCCTCGCCGATGGCCTGATGGCCAAGACATACGCCAAGGATTGGCGTCTTGCCCGCAAATGTGCGCAGAACGTCCAGGGTGATGCCCGCATGCTGGGGATTGCTGGGGCCAGGAGAAAGGCAGATCAATTCGGGGTTGAGACGGGCGATGTCATCCAGCGTGATTTCGTCGTTGCGGAAAGTCTGGACCTCCTCACCTAGCTCGCCGAAGTACTGGACGATGTTGTAGGTGAACGAGTCGTAGTTGTCGATCATCAAGAGCATTTTTGACCTATCTATCTGATTTTAAATAGAATTAAATCCCTGTTTGGGCGCACTCCGGGCTGACCTCAATAGCAGTGCCAGCGCCACGCGGTAGCAAAACTCGATCAAAACTCACTATCCAGACCATCCTGCACTTGTTCAGCTGCGCGCAGGACTGCCCGGACCTTGCTCTCGGTTTCAAGCCATTCCGATTCAGGGACGGAGTCGGCCACGATACCCGCCGCCGCTTGAACATACAGATTGCCGTTACGAATCACGCCCGTGCGAATGGTGATGGCCAGATCCATTTCACCGGTAAAGGACAGATAGCCGACCGCGCCGCCGTAAAGACCGCGCTTTACGGGTTCGAGCGTATCGATCAGTTCCATCGCGCGCACTTTTGGCGCACCCGAGAGCGTGCCAGCTGGAAACGTCGCGCGCAGGACGTCGAAGTTCGTAATTTCTGGCTTGAGCTTGCCCTCGACCGAACTGACGATGTGCTGCACATGCGAGTACTTCTCGATCACCATCTGGTCGGTCACCGCGACGGAGCCGATTTGGGCGATACGGCCAACATCGTTGCGGGCGAGGTCGATCAGCATCACGTGTTCCGCGACTTCTTTGGGATCGTTTAGCAACTCAGTGGCGAGGGCTTCATCGCGCTCAGGCGTGTTGCCGCGTGGACGGGTGCCGGCAAGCGGGCGAATGGTGACGATCCGGTCTTCGCCACGTTTTTCCTGACGCACCAGAATTTCGGGCGAGGCACCCACCACATGAAAATCGCCGAAATTGTAGTAATACATGTACGGCGAAGGATTCAGCGAACGCAACGCGCGATATAGCGACAGCGGGTTGTCACGATAGGGTTTGGTCAGACGCTGGCCCACCTGAATCTGCATCAGCTCTCCCGCTGCGACATATTCTTTGGCGCGGCGCACGGCGGCCAGATAGTCCTCTTTCTCAAACTCCCGATAGGTCTCGGTGCGCACGCTCGCGGACGTAACCGGTGGTTGAACGGTCGTACGCAAGCGCAGGCGCAATTCACGCAGGCGCTGCTTGGCGCGGGTGTAAGCCTCGGGAGTGGATGGATCGGCGTAAATCACCAGATACAGCTTGCCCGCGAGGTTATCAATCACCGCCACTTCTTCAGTTAAAAGCAACTGGATGTCGGGCAAGCCGAGATCGTCCGGAGGAGCTGTGTGGGCGAGTTTTTTCTCGATGTAGCGCACCGCGTCATAACCGAAATAGCCGGCCAGACCGCCAGTGAAGCGTGGCAGACCGGGGCGTTGTGCGACCTTGAAGCGCGCCTGAAATTGCTGGATGAAGTCGAGCGGGTCACCTTCGTGGGTTTCGATGACCTTGCCGTCGCGGAGCACTTCGGAGACGCCATTAGTGGTACGCAAAACGGTCCGCGCAGGCAGGCCAATAAAGGAATAGCGGCCAAATCGCTCACCGCCCACCACGGATTCGAGCAGAAACGAATTGGCACCATTGCGCTCGGTCTGAGCCAGCTTTAGATACAGCGACAGCGGGGTATCGAGATCGGCCAGTGCTTCGGCGATCATCGGAATGCGGTTGTAACCCTCATTGGCGAGGGACTGGAATTCGAGTTCAGTCATGTTCCGATCCTGTTGGTACGTCTGGATGCGCTATGCGGCGGCAAAGCAGGGCTATTACGCTGGCTTGGCCTTGGGGCCGTACTTTCAGTCGTGTGAAATGCATCTGTATTTCTGGTGCTACTGGCGGGTTCAGACAGCCAGAACGGCGACTGTGTTGCCGGGGTACAAGGCAACCTGCCAGACAAATGGAATAACCAGAATGGGACGCGTATGAAAGTGCCGCGCGGAATAAAAACGGTGTTGAAGGTGAACTTCAACATGCCTCCGGGGAAGAGGTTAGTGCGACCAGCGACGCCAGGGCCATGCTCCCCGGTCGATGCTGCTCAGACTCCGTTTTTTATTCAGAAACATGAAGATGAAAGATGGGTTAAGGCGAGGCCTTGAGATTGTGTGCTGCGATTGCGTTAGCGGCAGCCAAAAGCGTGGCAACTATACCATCCGATTTTATTGTTTGTACAGGTTGCCCATGGTTGTAGCCGTAAGGCACAGCGAGCGTTGCCAGCCCTGCCGCGCGGCCAGCGAGCGCGTCGTTTTCGGAGTCACCGATGGCAACTGCCTGGATGGGAGCGACATGCAATGCAGAGCAGGCGGTGAGCATCGGTAGCGGGTGGGGTTTTTTCTCTGCAAGACTGTCGCCGCCGAACACGCACTTGAAATAGCCATCAAGGCTGTACTGCTGCAGCAAATCGACCGCGAAGCGCCAGGGCTTGTTGGTCACGCATGCGAGTTGCAGGCCTGCGGCCCGCATGGCTGCGAGGCCTTCGATGACCTCGGGATAAAGCCGCGTCTGCTGGCCGTTGAGCTGAGCGTATTCATGGTGATAAATCGACAGCGCTTGATCGAAGCAAGCCTGCGCCGCATGGGTTTCGAGACGCTGGCCCAGCACGCTGTGAACCAGATGACCGGAGCCCTTGCCAACATAAGCGACGACTTCTTCCCGTTTGATCTGCACCAGGTCTAGCTGAACCAGCATCCGGTTCAGGCTCGCGGTGAAATCGTCGGCGGTGTCGATCATTGTTCCGTCGAGATCAATTAGCGCCGCGACGATGGGGCCATGAGGAAACACTGGTTCGTCAAACCGGGCCGCCAGGAGTGAGCTGCTCATACCGGGTTTATGCCGCAGCCGCGTGCTGCACGCCAGCCAGGGCCTGGCGCATCTGGTCGATGACTGCCTTGTAATCGGGTTTGCCAAAGATTGCCGAGCCAGCAACGAAGGTATCCGCGCCCGCCGCAGCTATTTCAGCGATGTTGTCTACCTTGACACCGCCATCAACTTCGAGACGAATCTCACGGCCTGTTTTTTCGGTATACGCATTAATTCGCGCGCGCGCTTCACGCACCTTGTTGAGCGCTTCGGGAATGAACGACTGTCCGCCAAAGCCCGGATTGACTGACATGATGAGTATCAGATCCAGCCGGTCCATCACATGGTCGAGATAATTCAGCGGGGTCGCTGGGTTGAATACAAGCCCAGCCTTGCAGCCGTGATCCCGGATGAGTGACAGCGTGCGGTCGATATGGTCGGAGCCTTCCGGATGAAAACTGACGAGATTGGCTCCCGCCTTGGCGAAATCGGGAACGATCCGGTCGACGGGCCGCACCATCAGATGGACGTCGATCGGCACCTGAACATGCGGGCGAATGGCTTCGCAGACGAGCGGACCGATGGTCAGGTTGGGGACATAGTGGTTGTCCATCACATCGAAGTGAATCCAGTCGGCTCCTGCCGCGACAACCTGGCGGACTTCTTCGCCAAGCTGGGAAAAATCGGCCGAGAGAATACTGGGGGCAATACGGAATTGCATCATGATGTGGGGGTCAGTGCGGGCGGGAAAGCGGCATTTTAGCGTCTCACGTGCGTTCTGGCCTTATCTATATTGGAGTGCGGTTGCGGGCGGGAGTGTCCTCAAGCAGAATGCCGGATCAGTTCAGGGTGCCTGGCGATATGCGGTAGACGGCCTGTCTCTGTGCATTTCTATTTTCTGTCTATTAATCGCATTAACCGGTAATTCACCGGTAACCGGAATCAGAATGAGCCAGTACGAATTCAGTGTGTCGGCGCAGGTGCAATATCTGCCTGACGAATCAGACCCCGAACAACGCAAGTACGCGTTTGCCTATACGTTGACCATACGCAATAGCGGCCAGGTGCCAGCGCAGCTTATTTCGCGTCACTGGGTGATTACCGACAGTGACGAAACCGTTCAGGAAGTGAAAGGGCTTGGCGTGGTTGGCCATCAGCCACTGCTGAAGCCTGGCGAGCAGTTTGAATATACGAGCTGGGCTGTGATTGCGACGCCGGTTGGCACGATGCGTGGCGCGTATTTTTGTGTGGCGGATGACGGTGAGCGTTTTGACGCGCCAGTGTCGGAATTCATGTTGCGCATGCCTCGCACATTGCACTAAACCTTGAACTCGCCTCGGGCAGGTGCGGTACGCAGCCGGGGTTATTTTTGCTTGTTGCGGGAAGTTTTTTTCTTGCCGGACGCGGTCCAGACAACGATGAAAATCAGCAAAAAGAGCGCGAGAAGAGATTCAAGCGCGAAGATCAGCATGGGGTATTCGTCGAACAGATCAGACATGGCGGCTTCCATCAAGAGCGAGCATTGTATGCGTTTTGCCCGGGGTGCCACAGGCTGGGCGGCGGCCATTTCGCTGGCGGTGCTGCTCGCGTCGTGTGGCGGCCGTCCGGTTGTCCGGCCAGCGCTTAAGCCCCCAACGGGCAGCGCGATACTTCCCGGGCAAATTGCCGCAGAGCGGCTGACGCAAGTAGCCTGGCAGCAGGTGCCGGGCTGGCAGGACGATTCACTGATTGGTGCGACCGCTGCGTTACGTCAGAACTGTGTCCGGCTCTCACGCCAGCCAAACTGGCAGCGTGCCTGCGCCGCTGCGGGGCAACTCGATGAGCTTGATGTCACGGGCACGCGGACGTTCTTCGAAACTTACTTCACTGCCTTCCAGTTAGCGAATAGCGATGGCACGCTCGACGGCCTTGTTACCGGTTACTACGAGCCGCTGCTACGTGGCGCGCGCACCCGCCACGGAATCTATCAAACAGCGCTGTATCGCTGGCCAGCAGGCTACCGGCCTGGTGCTGCGCTGCCTGCGCGCGCTCAGCTTGAGCGCGCCGGGATTTTGAATGGCAATGAGCTTGTCTGGGTGGATGATCCCATCGAGGCTTTTTTCCTTCAGGTGCAGGGGTCAGGACGGATCGTGATGGAAGATGGCAGCGTGATGCGTGTTGGATTTGGCGGCACGAACAATCAGCCGTACAAATCCATCGGCCGTTGGCTGCTTGACCGTCGTGAACTGACGGCCGCTCAGGCGACGATGCAGGGGATCAAAGCGTGGGCGCAAGCCAATCCGTCGCGGGTTGATGCGTTGCTGGATACCAATCCAAGGTTTGTTTTTTTCCGCGAAATGCCGTCATCCGGTGAGTCGGTTCCCGGAAGTGGCGCGGATGGCCCGGTTGGCGCACTGGGTGTGCCGTTGACGCCAGAGCGTTCGATTGCCGTTGATCCCACCTCGATTCCCCTTGGCACACCGGTTTTCTTGCAGACCACACGCCCTTTGAGCAATGCGCCGCTGAGTCGCCTTGTGTTTGCGCAAGACACAGGGTCGGCGATCAAAGGCGGCGTGAGGGCTGATTATTTCTGGGGGCTGGGCGATGAGGCGGGCAGCCTCGCGGGCAAAATGAAGCAGTCGGGACGGATGTGGCTACTCCTGCCGAAATCCTGATGCGCCTGATTTGCGGGTAGCGGTAGCTGGTTGGATCACGCGCTGGTTGTTTTCCTGGCGTATTTCTGGTGTTTGTCAGGGGAATGCTGTGTTTTGCCTGCTGTGTGCCCGAAGCTGTTTGCTGCAATACCTGGACCATCGCGCTTCCTCAAAGCCGGGTCTGAACAACATAAGTATTAGCAATAATCTGGCCGGTTTCTAAACGTTGCCGCTATTGGAATGGTCACGGCGCGCATCTGCCGTGCGTTACTTTTGAGAACAGGAGGTTGCATGGCATATGAAAACATTCTGCTTGAGCGGCATGGAAAGGTCGGCCTCATCACGTTAAACCGCCCGAAATCGCTGAACGCGTTGAACGATGCGTTGATGGACGAGCTAGGCGCGGCGCTACGCCTGCTTGATGATGATGAGAGTGTTGGAGCCATTGTTATCACGGGCAGCGACAAGGCCTTTGCGGCAGGTGCAGATATCGGCATGATGGCCAGCTACACCTACATGGATGTTTACAAGGCGGACTACATCACTCGTAACTGGGAAGCGATCCGGTCGGTACGCAAGCCCGTTATTGCCGCGGTGGCTGGATTTGCGCTGGGGGGAGGGTGCGAGCTGGCGATGATGTGCGACATCGTCTTTGCTGCGGAGAGTGCAAAATTTGCTCAGCCAGAGATCAAACTGGGCATCATGCCGGGCGCTGGAGGGACGCAGCGTCTCCCGCGAGCTATTTCAAAAGCGAAGGCAATGGATCTGTGTCTGACCGCACGATTCATGGATGCCGCCGAGGCGGAGCGCGCCGGATTAGTGTCACGCGTGGTCTCTGCGGAGGCACTCATAGAGGAGGCGTTGGCCGCTGCTGCTGCGATCTCGGAATTCCCGCTGCCTGCGGTGATGATGATCAAAGAGTCGATTAATCGTGCTTATGAGACGACTCTTGCTGAGGGTGTCCATTTCGAGAGACGCCTGTTTCATTCATTGTTTGCCACGGAAGACCAGAAAGAGGGCATGGCTGCGTTCATCGAAAAACGTAAGCCGACATTCAAAAATCGCTAGTGATGCGATTGGCAGAAAAAGGTCTTGCCAGGCGTGAGGTGAGTGACTAGAATTGCGGTCTTTCGCGCTCTGGGTGGATGTGAGGGCGAAAGCGGGAGCGCCAGAGTTGGCGGGGCTTTTTCGGGTTGGTCAGCGGAGCAGGGTTGGGGCAGGAAAGCAGCAGGGTCCCGATAAAAACATGTTGACGGTCTGCGGAAAGTTCTACATAATCTCGTTTCTGTGCTGCAGGGCGGCACGGCAGGGTGGGGAAGCTGAAGAGCTGGTCCGGCCTGTAAATGATCTTTAAAAATTAACAGCCGATAAGTGTGGGCGCTTGGTAGCGACGCGCAGCGGGCCTCAAGGGGTTTGCTGAAGAAGCGAAAGTATCAAGTCTCACACAGTAAGGTCAGGTATTGAGCAATTGATACCTGTCAATACGTTGAGTGAGCGACCGGTCAGGAAACTGGCCGAAAACAGTAACAGGTTTGAACTGAAGAGTTTGATCCTGGCTCAGATTGAACGCTGGCGGCATGCCTTACACATGCAAGTCGAACGGCAGCACGGGGGCAGCCCTGGTGGCGAGTGGCGAACGGGTGAGTAATACATCGGAACGTGTCCTGGAGTGGGGGATAGCCCGGCGAAAGCCGGATTAATACCGCATGATCTCTGAGGAGGAAAGCGGGGGACCCGAAAGGGCCTCGCGCTGCAGGGGCGGCCGATGGCAGATTAGCTAGTTGGTGGGGTAAAGGCCTACCAAGGCGACGATCTGTAGCTGGTCTGAGAGGACGACCAGCCACACTGGGACTGAGACACGGCCCAGACTCCTACGGGAGGCAGCAGTGGGGAATTTTGGACAATGGGCGCAAGCCTGATCCAGCAATGCCGCGTGTGTGAAGAAGGCCTTCGGGTTGTAAAGCACTTTTGTCCGGAAAGAAAACTTCAGCCCTAATACGGCAGGAGGATGACGGTACCGGAAGAATAAGCACCGGCTAACTACGTGCCAGCAGCCGCGGTAATACGTAGGGTGCAAGCGTTAATCGGAATTACTGGGCGTAAAGCGTGCGCAGGCGGTTCGCTAAGACAGATGTGAAATCCCCGGGCTTAACCTGGGAACTGCATTTGTGACTGGCGGGCTAGAGTATGGCAGAGGGGGGTAGAATTCCACGTGTAGCAGTGAAATGCGTAGAGATGTGGAGGAATACCGATGGCGAAGGCAGCCCCCTGGGCCAATACTGACGCTCATGCACGAAAGCGTGGGGAGCAAACAGGATTAGATACCCTGGTAGTCCACGCCCTAAACGATGTCAACTAGTTGTTGGGGATTTATTTCCTTAGTAACGTAGCTAACGCGTGAAGTTGACCGCCTGGGGAGTACGGTCGCAAGATTAAAACTCAAAGGAATTGACGGGGACCCGCACAAGCGGTGGATGATGTGGATTAATTCGATGCAACGCGAAAAACCTTACCTACCCTTGACATGTACGGAATTTTGCCGAGAGGTGAAAGTGCTCGAAAGAGAACCGTAACACAGGTGCTGCATGGCTGTCGTCAGCTCGTGTCGTGAGATGTTGGGTTAAGTCCCGCAACGAGCGCAACCCTTGTCCCTAGTTGCTACGCAAGAGCACTCTAGGGAGACTGCCGGTGACAAACCGGAGGAAGGTGGGGATGACGTCAAGTCCTCATGGCCCTTATGGGTAGGGCTTCACACGTCATACAATGGTCGGAACAGAGGGCTGCCAACCCGCAAGGGGGAGCTAATCCCAGAAAACCGATCGTAGTCCGGATCGCAGTCTGCAACTCGACTGCGTGAAGCTGGAATCGCTAGTAATCGCGGATCAGCATGCCGCGGTGAATACGTTCCCGGGTCTTGTACACACCGCCCGTCACACCATGGGAGTGGGTTTTACCAGAAGTGGCTAGTCTAACCGCAAGGAGGACGGTCACCACGGTAGGATTCATGACTGGGGTGAAGTCGTAACAAGGTAGCCGTATCGGAAGGTGCGGCTGGATCACCTCCTTTCTCGAGCTCACGTGTCAACATCAAGTGCTCACGCTTATCGGCTGTAATCAGGACAGACTCAGGGGTCTGTAGCTCAGTTGGTTAGAGCACCGTCTTGATAAGGCGGGGGTCGCTGGTTCGAATCCAGCCAGACCCACCATCTTTGTCTGCGGTGGCTGCCGGTGAAGACGCCTGGGATGTATGAGTTGGGGGATTAGCTCAGCTGGGAGAGCACCTGCTTTGCAAGCAGGGGGTCGTCGGTTCGATCCCGTCATCCTCCACCAATCTTCAATGCACAGGACTTGCGGTCTCACGAAAGTGAAGGCTGCGAGGGTTGCGCATTGGCGGTTGCGCCACTCAACTGGTATGAAAGTACCGGCTGTCGTTCTTTAAAAATCAGGAAGAAGTAGTAAAGAGACCAGAAGAAAGTGCCTCGAGATGGGCGCAAGTAGACTGGTCAGGGTTGTGATTGTATCAATGTATTTTAAAGTTCATCGAAAGATGACCTGGAATACGGCACAACGCAATACTCAACCTGTAACGATGTGAAGCGGCTCCCCCCGGGGAGCAGGCCAGAGCAGTCATGCTGGCCGCAAGAGACACACTCGTTATAGGGTCAAGCGAACAAGTGCATGTGGTGGATGCCTTGGCGATCACAGGCGATGAAGGACGCGGTAGCCTGCGAAAAGCTTCGGGGAGCTGGCAAACGAGCTTTGATCCGAAGATGTCCGAATGGGGAAACCCACTCCGAATGGAGTATCCATGACTGAATACATAGGTCATGTGAAGCGAACGCGGTGAACTGAAACATCTAAGTAACCGCAGGAAAAGAAATCAACCGAGATTCCCAGAGTAGTGGCGAGCGAAATGGGATCAGCCTGTACTCTTTATCTTTGTTGTTAGCCAAACGCTCTGGAAAGTGCGGCCATAGCAGGTGATAGCCCTGTAGGCGAAAACAGCGAGGAAGAACTAGGTGTACGACAAGTAGGGCGGGACACGTGAAATCCTGTCTGAAGATGGGGGGACCATCCTCCAAGGCTAAATACTCGTGATCGACCGATAGTGAACCAGTACCGTGAGGGAAAGGCGAAAAGAACCCCGGGAGGGGAGTGAAATAGATCCTGAAACCGCATGCATACAAACAGTAGGAGCCTCGCAAGGGGTGACTGCGTACCTTTTGTATAATGGGTCAGCGACTTACATTCAGTGGCAAGCTTAACCGATTAGGGCAGGCGTAGCGAAAGCGAGTCCGAACAGGGCGTTCAGTCGCTGGGTGTAGACCCGAAACCAGGTGATCTATCCATGGCCAGGATGAAGGTGCGGTAACACGTACTGGAGGTCCGAACCCACTAACGTTGAAAAGTTAGGGGATGAGCTGTGGATAGGGGTGAAAGGCTAAACAAACCTGGAAATAGCTGGTTCTCTCCGAAAACTATTTAGGTAGTGCCTCGTGTATCACCTTCGGGGGTAGAGCACTGTCATGGTTGAAGGGTCCATTGCGGATTACTTCGCCATAGCAAACTCCGAATACCGAAGAGTGCAATCACGGGAGACAGACATCGGGTGCTAACGTCCGGTGTCAAGAGGGAAACAACCCAGACCGCCAGCTAAGGTCCCCAAATATTGCTAAGTGGGAAACGAAGTGGGAAGGCTAAAACAGTCAGGAGGTTGGCTTAGAAGCAGCCATCCTTTAAAGAAAGCGTAATAGCTCACTGATCGAGTCGTCCTGCGCGGAAGATGTAACGGGGCTAAGCAATATACCGAAGCTGCGGATGCACAGTAATGTGCATGGTAGGAGAGCGTTCCGTAAGCCTGCGAAGGTGCATTGAAAAGTGCGCTGGAGGTATCGGAAGTGCGAATGCTGACATGAGTAGCGATAAAGGGGGTGAAAAGCCCCCTCGCCGTAAGCCCAAGGTTTCCTACGCAACGTTCATCGGCGTAGGGTGAGTCGGCCCCTAAGGCGAGGCAGAAATGCGTAGCTGATGGGAAGCAGGTTAATATTCCTGCACCATTGTTAAATGCGATGGGGGGACGGATCGCGGAAAGTTGTCCGGGTGTTGGAAGTCCCGGTCGCTGCACTGGAGAAGGTACTCAGGCAAATCCGGGTACAGGATTCAAGGGTGCGGAGCCAGCGGCTCAGGCCGTGAAGCAACTGGAAGTGGTTCCAAGAAAAGCCTCTAAGCTTCAGTTTAACAAGACCGTACCGCAAACCGACACAGGTGGGCGAGATGAGTATTCTAAGGCGCTTGAGAGAACTCGGGAGAAGGAACTCGGCAAATTGGTACCGTAACTTCGGGATAAGGTACGCCCCTGTAGCTTGACTGGCCTGCGCCAGAAGGGTGAAGGGGTTGCAATAAACTGGTGGCTGCGACTGTTTAATAAAAACACAGCACTCTGCAAACACGAAAGTGGACGTATAGAGTGTGACGCCTGCCCGGTGCCGGAAGATTAAATGATGGGGTGCAAGCTCTTGATTGAAGTCCCGGTAAACGGCGGCCGTAACTATAACGGTCCTAAGGTAGCGAAATTCCTTGTCGGGTAAGTTCCGACCTGCACGAATGGCGTAACGATGGCCACACTGTCTCCTCCCGAGACTCAGCGAAGTTGAAATGTTTGTGATGATGCAATCTCCCCGCGGCTAGACGGAAAGACCCCATGAACCTTTACTGTAGCTTTGCATTGGATTTTGAACCGGTCTGTGTAGGATAGGTGGGAGGCTTTGAAGCGTGGACGCCAGTTCGCGTGGAGCCATCCTTGAAATACCACCCTGGCTTGTTTGAGGTTCTAACCCTGGCCCGTTATCCGGGTCGGGAACAGTGCATGGTAGGCAGTTTGACTGGGGCGGTCTCCTCCCAAAGTGTAACGGAGGAGTACGAAGGTACGCTAGGTACGGTCGGAAATCGTGCTGATAGTGCAATGGCATAAGCGTGCTTAACTGCGAGACCGACAAGTCGAGCAGGTGCGAAAGCAGGTCATAGTGATCCGGTGGTTCTGTATGGAAGGGCCATCGCTCAACGGATAAAAGGTACTCTGGGGATAACAGGCTGATACCGCCCAAGAGTTCATATCGACGGCGGTGTTTGGCACCTCGATGTCGGCTCATCTCATCCTGGGGCTGTAGCCGGTCCCAAGGGTATGGCTGTTCGCCATTTAAAGAGGTACGTGAGCTGGGTTTAAAACGTCGTGAGACAGTTTGGTCCCTATCTGCCGTGGGCGCTGGATATTTGAAGGGACCTGCTCCTAGTACGAGAGGACCGGAGTGGACGAACCTCTGGTGTACCGGTTGTCACGCCAGTGGCATCGCCGGGTAGCTATGTTCGGAAGAGATAACCGCTGAAAGCATCTAAGCGGGAAACTCGCCTTGAGATGAGATATCCCCGGGGCTTCAAGCCCCTTGAAGGGTCGTTCGAGACCAGGACGTCGATAGGTCAGGTGTGGAAGCGCAGTAATGCGTTAAGCTAACTGATACTAATTGCCCGTAAGGCTTGATCCTATAACCAGTGTGTTTCCATGAGTATTTACTCACGGGCCACGTGGTTTGAGTCTGTGTTCGTGCCACACTCACAACCCCATTACCTTGCTGCTTCTTCCCGATTCCCCTGTCTGGTATCGCCAGACCGGGTTACAGCTTTGCCTGATGACCATAGCGTGTCGGTACCACCCCTTCCCATCCCGAACAGGACCGTGAAACGACTCCACGCCGATGATAGTGCGGATTCCCGTGTGAAAGTAGGTAATCGTCAGGCTCCATCTCCTCATTCGCCCCGCTCGCACTCGCTTGCGGGGCGTTTGTCTTTGTGTGTCTTTACACCCCCTTCCGCTTCACCCCCCGCGCCCTCTCCCCCCGCCTGACCGCCATCCCGGCTACACTTCCCCCTTCCTGCCGCTCCCGCTTCTCACCCACGCAGCATTGACTTCCCGGCTTCGCCGCTTTGATTGCCTTCTGTCGTTTTAGCTAATCGCTCGTCCATCCTAAAATTCATTGAAAACTTCGGCACCGGCTAGCCCTGTCGATAGAATGGACGCACCTCGTGCTTTAACGATAACGCTGCGGATACTCCTATGTCGGCTGTGCCTGAATTTGCTCGTGCGGTGTGCCCACATGATTGTCCCGATACCTGTGCAATGCGGGTGACAGTTGAAAATGGGAAGGCCCTAAAGGTGAGCGGTGACCCCGATCACCCGCCGACTGGCGGCGTACTGTGTACCAAAGTTAGCCGTTATGCGGAGCGTGTGCATCATCCGCAGCGTCTGAGGACCCCGATGAAGCGCATCGGTCGGAAAGGCGAGGGGCGTTATGAGCCAATCACATGGGACGAAGCCTATCGCTTGGCAGCCGCGAACCTAACGGCGATCGCGCAGCGCTGTCCAGAAGCGATTCTGCCCTATAGTTATGCTGGCACGATGGGGCTGGTTCAAAGCGAGAGTATCGCTCAGCGGTTTTTTCATAAGCTGGGTGCATCAAGGCTGGATCGCACGATTTGCGCTGCGGCGGGTGCGGCTGGCTTGAAGTACACGTATGGCGCGAGCCTGGGCATGCACGCTGAGTTTTTCGAAGAGAGTGAGCTTATCCTGATCTGGGGGGGCAATCCTATTGCGTCAAACCTGCATTTCTGGACGCGGGCTCAAGAAGCAAAGCGTCGAGGTGCCAAACTCATTGCGATTGATCCTTACCGCTCTTTGACGGCTGAAAAATGTCATCAGCACATTGCATTGCGTCCCGGTACTGACGGGGCTTTAGCGCTTGGTTTGATCTACGTTTTGATTACTGAAAATTTACTGGATCACCGTTATATCAGCGATCACACGAAAGGTTTTGATGAGCTAAAAGCGCGCGCATTAACCTATCCACCGCACCGCGTAGCCCAAATTTGTGGTTTAGCGGAAGCTGTAATTGTCGACTTGGCGCGGGCATATGGCACGACAGCAAAATCGGCTGTTCGGTTGAATTACGGTATGCAGCGAATACGTGGCGGTGGCAACGCCGTGCGAGCTATTGCCTGTTTGCCATCGCTTACCGGTGCATGGCGCAAACGTGAAGGCGGCTTGATCCTGTCGTCATCAGGGTGGGCACCGGTTGATTCGCATGCACTGGAGCGTCCTGACTTGATGCCTGGGTGGCCGGATAAATGTCCTCGCATCATCAATATGAATACGATTGGAGATGCATTACTTAATTCTGGTAATGCAGTATTCGGCCCGAAAATTGAAGCGGTCATTGTCTATAACTCAAACCCGGTTGCTGTAGCGCCTGATTCAGAACGTGTGGCAGCAGGATTTGCACGTGAGGATTTATTCACCATCGTGCTTGAGCATTTTCAGACGGATACGGCTGATTATGCCGATCTGCTTTTGCCTGCGACGACGCAACTTGAGCATTTGGATATTCATAGTTCTTACGGTCACACCTACGTCATGGCAAATTTGCCTGCGCTTCCTCCCGTTGGCGAGGCGCGGCCCAACACTGAAATTTTTCGCGGTATCGCACGAGCGATGGGCCTAACGGATAGCGCGTTATTTGAAAGTGATGAGCAGGTTGCGGCGAGTGCATTCCACTGGAATGATCCTGCGCTGGCTGGGCATACCTGGGATGAATTGAAGCAGGTCGGCTGGATAAAACTGAATGTGCCAGAGGCACCTTTTGCGGAAGGTGGTTTTCGCACGCCATCGGGCAAGTGCGAATTTTATAGTGAGCGTCTTGCCGAGGATGGCCTCGATCCGTTGCCAAGCTATGTGCCGCCCTACGAGTCCGCCGAGAGCGCACCGGAGCTTGCCGCCAGGTTTCCACTAGCGATGATTTCTCCACCGGCACGGCATTTTTTAAATAGCACTTTCGTTAATGTTTCGAGCTTACGGAGCGTCGAGGGCGAACCGCATCTGGATATTCACCCCGTCGATGCATTTGAGCGAAATATCGCGGAGGGCGACCAAGTGCGTATTTTCAACGACCGTGGTTCGATGCAAGCTCGTGCACGGGTGACGGACAAGGTCCGAGAAGGATTGGTCGTGGGTTTGTCGATCTGGTGGAAAAAACTGGCCCCAGATGGCCGGAATGCAAATCAGGTTACAAGCCAGGCGCTGACGGATCTTGGCGGTTCTGCCACGTTTTACGATTGCCTCGTTGAGGTGGAGCGAGCTTAAAGGCTCGATGCCCAGCGTGTGCTTTTGCTGAGTTTGAGAGGGGCGTCTAACCCACTGGTTTGGGGTCAATGGTTAGCGAATACGCATGCTAGGATCGCGTTTTAGCACGACCATTCGAAAATAAACAAGGAGACGCCGCATGGAAAAAATCTGGCTGAAATCCTATCCGCCTGGCGTTCCAGCAGAAATTGACCCTAGTCAGTACGCTTCGGTTGGTGCTCTGCTTGATGAGAGTTTTCGTCAATATCGCACTCGACCAGCGTTTGTTTGCATGGGCGCGCGGATGACTTATGGCGAGCTTGACACGATGTCGCGCAAGCTCGGGGCCTGGTTTCAGGCGAAGGGCATTGTGCAAGGTGCGCGTATCGCCATCATGATGCCGAACGTGCTGCAATATCCCGTTGCGATTGCCGCTATCCTGCGCGCGGGATATGTCGTGGTTAATGTCAATCCTCTCTACACTCCGCGCGAACTCGAACATCAATTAAAAGACAGTGGCGCAGAGGCGATTATTCTGCTGGAAAATTTTGCAGCTACGCTTCAGGCTGTACTGGGCAAAACATCCGTCAAACATGTGATTGTTGCCGCGATGGGCGATTTGATGGGTATTAAAGGGCTCGCGGTCAATTTTGTTGTCCGGCATGTAAAAAAATTAGTGCCGGCATGGCAACTGCCCGGCCACACACGGTTCAATGAAGCGCTTTCGCAAGCCAGCCGCCACACCTTTACGCCAGCTCAACCTGGGCCCAATGATGTCGCTTTTCTTCAATATACGGGCGGCACTACTGGCGTGGCAAAGGGAGCGACGCTGTTGCACCGGAACCTGATTGCCAATGTGCTGCAATCGGAAGTATGGCTTGATCCGGTGCGAGTGAAGCGACCGGATATCAATCAGGTCATTACGGTTATCGCATTGCCGCTGTATCACGTGTTCGCCTTGACGGTGTGTGGGCTGCTGACCATTCGCACTGGCGGGCTTGGCGTGCTAATCCCGAATCCACGCGACATTGGCGGCACGATCAAGGCGTTGCAAGGTTATGCGATTACGACGTTTCCAGCGGTAAACACGCTGTATAACGCGCTATTAAATCATCCTGATTTTGCGAAGCTGGATTTTTCGAATCTTCTAGCTGCGAACGGTGGCGGTATGGCTGTGCAAGAGGCGGTGGCGAAGCGCTGGCGCGCGCAAACTGGTACGCCGATTATCGAGGGTTATGGTTTGTCGGAGACTTCGCCGTCGGTAACCTGTAACCCGGCAACGATTACCGAGTACAGCGGGACAATCGGCTTGCCGTTACCTTCCACCGAAGTGTCAATACGGGATGAAAGTGGCAATGAGGTGCCGCTTGGCCAGCCGGGTGAAATTTGCATTCGTGGGCCGCAGGTTATGGCGGGTTACTGGAATTGCCCGGAAGAGACTGCGAAGGTGATGACTTCCGATGGGTATTTCAAATCGGGCGATATCGGGGTGATGGACTCGGCCGGTTTTGTCAAAATCGTGGATCGCAAGAAGGACATGATTCTGGTGTCAGGCTTCAACGTTTATCCGAATGAAATCGAGGGGGTGGTTGCCACGCACCCTGGGGTCTTCGAGGTTGCGGCAGTGGGTGTGCCGGATGTCCACTCTGGTGAGGCGGTCAAATTATTTGTCGTAAAGAAGGATCCTGCTCTCACGGAAGAGGACTTGTTGGCTTACTGTAAAACGCAGTTGACGGGTTATAAACGGCCGAAGTTTATCGAGTTTCGTACTGAGCTGCCGAAGAGCAATGTTGGCAAGATTTTGCGGCGAGAACTGCGGGATGGCTAGCGTAGCTGATTCTTGGCGCAACGGCGCGCGCAACTAGGCGGCGGCGTCGCTAGTCGCCCGGATAGACGCTGGCTTCTTGAGAGCAAAGCGCTGCCGGGCGCTTTGCTGGTGATGGACTAATTGGCGTCTTTTTTGCGTCATTTCGGTCAGACCATAAAAAAAGGCACCCGAAGGTGCCTTGAAGCAGATGACAGTCTTGCTTGTTAGAACTTATGACGAATGCCTACGCGAACTGCGGTCTGGCTATTCGAGTTCGATGGCGTCAAACCGTTGATTGAGGCCACGGCTGTCTGACCAGTCGAATCGGTGCCCGATGCGTGCTGATACACCCCTATCAGGTAAACGTCAGTGCGCTTGGACAGGAAGTAGTCCGCACCGAGTGATCCCTGATGATATTGCGCACGGTCAAGTGTGCCGATCTCGCTACCACGTGTGTAGTTATAAGCGGCACCGAGCAGCAGTGATGGCGTCAGCTGGTATTTCAGGCTGACTTCGGCGTTGTTGAACGTGGCTGTGCCACCGTAGGCTGCCTGGGCTGCGGGCATACCTGCGACGGTATCGGTACCCAGATCCTTGAACTTGATATTCGAATACGTTGCGCCGATTGTGGCCGCGCCAAAGGTGTAAGCACCGCCGACGCCGATGACCTGGTACGTATGCGCAGTAGCGAAACCGGAGATGACAGGATTGCTTTGCACGCCCGCGATGGACGAGGCACCCATGTTGTTGCCGGCCGTACCGTTTGGCTGATTGCCCCAGAACGATGTATTTGGATCTTTTACGTTCAGGTAGCCCACGCCCAGCGTCAACGGACCATTTGCATAACCAGCGCCCAGCGACCAGATCTGGTTACGGTTGAAGCTGCCAGCAAGACCGCCCAAGCTGTACAAGCCGCCAAACGTAAAGCCAGCGTAATTTGCGCTGGCGAATTTGATGGCGTTGTTTACCCGGTTCGCGTTATTGAAGTTGTCCAGATCACCCGGGTGAGCGGAGATGTAACCGCCCCATTGGGAGCCGACTTCCAGCCCGCCGACGTAATCGACGACAGAGTCATATTGCCGGCCGAGCGTCACTGTGCCGTAGGGGCTCGACAGGCCAACGTAGGCTTGGCGTCCGAATTCGCTACCGCCTTGACCCAGTTTGCCGTTGTTGATGTCGAAGCCATTTTCGAGGACGAACACTGCTTTCAGGCCGCCACCCAGATCTTCCTTGCCGCGCAGGCCCCAGCGGCTGCCTTGCATTACGCCGCTAGACAAGTTGTACAGATGATTGCCAGTGCGGCCGCCTGGAGCTGCTGACTGTACGTTGCTCACATAGTTGAAGCCTTCATCAATGATGCCGTACAGCGTCACGCTGCTTTGTGCGTGAGCAACACTAGTTAAGGTGCCCAGAGCTGCAAGAGCCAGAAGCGACTTTTTCATCAGGTGATCTCCATGAATTGCGATTATTTTTTTAACGAGGCGAATTGCGCAGAGTGCGTCGCTGCCCGGTTATTTAACTTCATCAGAAGCCGCACGTAATGTAACAAAAGGCATATTTTGGACAAAGGAAAAGGAGGTGGCTTTCCGCGGCCATGTTTCGTTTACGCAACATGGTCTAAAATCAGAAACTGCCCTTTAATAGTGCGGTTTTTTTATGGCCGTAAAGGGCGCAATCCCGTCAGCATTTGCTGCGCGAATGCGCCGGGAAGGACTGCTACTCCCCAAGCAATGAGGACCCAATGCTGCCGGAAGAATGGATAACTGAGTTTGATCGGGGTTTGCGCTCAATGACTGGCGTGTCTCGAATGATGCGCCCCGTGCCACTTGCCACTGAATCATCAGTGGAGGCGGCTGGGTTATCGCCAGCAGAACAGGCGCACTCGGCTGGTTTGATGCGAGTCAATCACGTTGGCGAAGTCTGTGCCCAGGCGCTTTACCAGGCGCAAAAAATTTCCACCCGTTCGCCGCTCCTCAAAGCAATGTTCGAGCATGCGGCGCAAGAGGAGGAGGATCATCTGGCCTGGACTGCCCGGCGGCTTGCCGAGCTGGATTCGCGTCCTAGTCTTTTGAATCCGTTGTGGTATGGCGGAGCGCTAGCGATAGGTTTGGTGGCGGGGCGCTGCGGTGATCGCGTCAGTCTTGGTTTTATGGCGGAAACCGAGCGCCAGGTTGAGCATCATCTGGATAGTCACCTCGAACAACTGCCCAAAGCTGATCTGGCATCAAGAGCCATCGTTGCGCAGATGCGCGCAGATGAAGCTACGCATGGCAAGGCGGCAACGGAGGCAGGTGGGATAGATTTACCTTTTCCGGTGCGCGCGATGATGCGTTTCGCATCAAAAGTCATGACCCGTACCGCGTATTACGTGTAGCCCAACGGTGTAACCGATGTTTGCAGGAGCGGCACTACGACAGGTGCCACTCCTTTTCCTCGTCTGAACTCCCGTCTGATTATCTTTTGCCGCACATCGAACGCCGTGTTCTGTGCGCGTCCCCGCTGCTTTTCACGTATCACTTTCACAACTTGCACTAGTTCATTCATTTAAAACAAGTTTCTATTTTCTGTGTGACCTGAGGAAGTGCTGCTAAGTCATTGTTCTAACAAACAAATTTATCAAAAAAACCATATTTCTCCCTTGACCCTTGTTTAGCGTTCCACTAAAGTGGGGAACAGTGTGAAGAAGTGTATTTTTGTGTGATTTTTTGGTTTGCCGGGGCGTGTTTTTGAGGTTGATGGGCATCGTGTGATGTCCGTTAAAAAGGGGAAGGGCAGTGTTTCAAGGGGCGTCGGCGCTGACACTCGATGCGAAAGGGCGGATGTCCGTTCCTGCGCGTTATCGAGAGGCGCTGCAAGAGCAGACAGAAGGCCGGGTAACGATTACCAAGCATCCGGATGGCTGCCTGTTGTTGTTTCCACGCCCGGAATGGGAGGTGTTTCGCACAAAGATCGCTGCATTGCCCATGGACGCCCACTGGTGGCGTCGTATTTTTCTCGGGAATGCTTCTGACGTCGATCTTGATGGTGCGGGCCGCGTGCTGGTTTCGCCTGAACTCAGAATGGCTGCGGCACTAGAAAAAGAAATCATTCTGCTTGGTATGGGCAGCCACTTCGAATTATGGGATGCGTCGACCTACGCTGCGAAAGAACAGGCAGCGATGGCTCAAGGCATGCCCGACGCTTTAAAGAATTTCACGTTCTGATCGCGGTTGACATCTATGGGATCTGCGATGGGAAACGGGGGGCATCACACCGTATTGCTGCAAGAGGCGGTCGACGCGCTGGTTACGCGCAACGACGGCGTTTATGTGGACGGCACATTTGGGCGCGGTGGTCATAGCCAGGCGGTGCTAGATCGGCTTGGCGCTGGCGCAAGGCTAATTGCCTTCGATAAAGATCCGCTTGCGATTGCCACGGCGCAGCACATTACCGATTCGCGTTTTGAAATCGTGCACGAGAGTTTTGCGTTGCTGCACGAGGAGCTGGCAGGGCGTGGGGTGAAGCGTGTGTCGGGGGTGCTGCTGGACTTGGGCGTGTCGTCGCCGCAAATCGATGATCCGGAACGGGGCTTCAGTTTTCGCGCTGATGGCCCGCTTGATATGCGAATGGACCCGACGCGTGGTGAGTCTGCTGCCGACTGGCTGGCTCGGGCGACGGTGCAGGAATTGACGGAGGTGATAAGAAATTATGGGGAAGAACGGTTTGCTTTTCAGATTGCAAAGGCGCTTGTTGCTCGCCGGGCAGAGTCCGACCATCTTGGGCCTCTCGTCAGCACGGGGGAGCTTGCCCAACTCGTGGCTCGCGCGGTCAAGACACGCGAGAAAGGGAAGGATCCGGCAACCCGGACTTTTCAGGCTATACGGATTCACGTCAATCAAGAGCTTGCGGAGCTGCAAGTCGTTTTAGAGGCTGCATTGTCGATGCTGGAGCAAGGGGGGCGGCTGGTGGTTATCAGCTTTCATTCGCTGGAGGATCGGATCGTCAAGCGATTCATGCAGACGCATGCCAGTGCGCCTGTGGTGGATCGCCGCTTGCCGATTCGTGCGGCGGATCTGCCTGGCCCGGTGCTCAAGCTGGTCGCACGGGTGTTTGCGAATGACGCGGAAGTTGCTGCGAATCCACGCTCCCGTTCGGCTGTGATGCGGGTGGCGGAGCGTGTCGCACCATGAACCGCCTTAACGTATTCCTGCTGATTGTCTTGATGGGTTGCGCGCTATCCGTCGTCAACGGGACTAATCAGCAGCGTCAGATATTTATCCAGTTGCAACGTGCGCAGTCGCAAGAGCGTCAGTTGCAGCAGGATTATTCCCAGCTTCAGTATCAGCAAAGTGCGTTATCCAAAACATCGCGTATTGAGCAACTTGCCACGACCTCGCTGAAAATGCAGCCGGTAACCACTGGCCGTACGCAGTATTTGACACTTGAGCCGGGTGCGGCTCAGGCAGAAGACGCGTTGATTCCCTACGCTCCTCCGGCCCCGGCTGGGGTGAAAGGGCGGGGAGGCGCGCGATGAAAAAATCATCTAATGGTAAACGCGTCGCGTTTTCGTCCAATCCGATTCTCTCCGTCCGGCTGCCGATGTGGCGCTCGAAACTCGTCGTGTTCATGCTGTTCATGGCGTTTGTTGCATTGGCTGCGCGTGCATTCTGGATTCAGGGGCCGGGTAACGCGTTTTATCAAAAGCAGGGCGAAAGCCGTTATCAGCGCACGCTCGAGCTGCCCGCTACCCGCGGCAAAATTCTTGACCGCAATGGTTTGGTGCTGGCCACGAGTCTGCCTGTGCGGGCGATTTGGGCTATTCCAGAGGGTGTGCCTGATGACCTCGGCGCTGACAAGCTGGCCGAACTCGGCACGCTATTGGGCATGACGCAAAAAGAGTTGCGCGCACGTTTGTCGGAAGACAAAACATTCGTCTATATCAAGCGCCAAGTTCCACTGGATCTCGCTACCAAAGTTGCCGCACTGAATATCCCAGGGATTTATCAGCGGGCCGAATACAAGCGGTTTTATCCCGAGGGTGAAATCACGGCCCACTTGATTGGCTTTACCAGCGTCGAGGATGAAGGCCAGGAAGGAGTGGAGCTGGGCGACCAGAAACTGCTCGCTGGCACGTCTGGCAGCCGCCGCGTTATCAAAGACCGGATGGGCCGGATTATCGAGGACGTTGATGAGCAAACTGCTCCTCACAATGGGACCGATGTTGACCTGTCGATCGACAGCAAGATTCAGTACATCGCCTACACCAATCTGAAAGCCGCTGTGGAGAAATTCCATGCGAAGGCCGGGGCGGCAGTGGTGGTGGATGTGCATACGGGCGAGGTGCTGGCACTCGTCAACTATCCGACTTACAACCCGAATGATCGCTCGCACCTCACGGGTGAGCAGCTACGCAACCGCATTCTGACCGACGTGTTCGAGCCGGGCTCGATCATGAAGCCGTTTACGGTGTCTCTCGCACTCGATCTGCATCGCGTGTCACCTACGACGCTGGTGGATACCGGGTCAGGCAGATTTGTGCTCGATGGTGCGCAGATTACCGATGACAGTGGCTTTGGTGTGCTGACGGTCGGTGGTGTGATCCAGAAGTCGAGCAACATTGGTGCGACCAAGATTGCCATGCAGCTTCGGTCAGAAGAAATGTGGAACATGTACACGAGTCTTGGTTTGGGGCTAGCGCCGAAGGTGGGTTTTCCGGGCGCTGCGGCTGGCCGTTTGCGGCCATGGAAAAGCTGGCGCCGGATTGAACAGGCGACGATGTCGTATGGCTATGGCCTGTCCGCGTCGCTCTTTCAACTGGCACGCGCCTATACCGCGATTGCAAACGATGGTCAGGTAATGCCGGTGTCTATTTTCCGGAGCCCTGCTGGCCAGTCACCGGTTAGCACGCAGGTTTTTTCTCCGACAACGACTCGCCAGGTTCGCACGATGCTTGAAACAGTGACCGCTCCTGGCGGCACGTCACCTGATGCTGCGGTGCCGGGCTATCGCGTGGGAGGCAAAAGCGGGACCGCATATAAACACGGTAGCCACGGTTATGAAAAATCGAAATATCGCGCGTCATTTGTCGGCATGGGGCCGATGCCTGATCCACGCATTGTCGTAGCCGTTTCAGTTGACGAACCGACCACTGGCAGTCACTTCGGCGGACAGGTTTCGGGCCCGGTGTTTTCAGCCATTGTCGGCGACACGCTGAGGGCGCTGAATGTGCCACCTGACATGCCAGTCAAGCAGATGGTGGTATCCGGTGGCACGGCCTCTGGCACCGCTAGTGCAGCCCAGTCAGCTTCTCGCGGTGTGCAAAAACTCATCAGTAATAGCGCTGTGAAGAAACTCCGCGTTGCCAGCGACATGAAGAACTCAGCGGGAGTGATGCGATGACAGCGTTGCGCGCCGCGCCGATTGCCGTACCGCTCGCCTGGCTGCACACCCACGTGCAGCCAGGCGCTCATTTGCACGCCGATACGCGCGGGCTTGTGGCGGGCGATGTGTTTTGCGCTTATGCCGTGGATGGTGCCGATAATCGTCAGTTCATAGCGCGTGCCCTTGAGCAGGGTGCTGCCGCTGTGCTGGTTCAACCCGAGAGTTTCGCAGGCCAGATTGATTCAGCAAAGATGCTTGCCGTCCCTCATTTGAATGAGCTGGTGGGGGCGATTGCCAGCGCCTGGTATGGTCATCCGAGCGACGCGATGCAAGTGATCGGCGTTACCGGAACCAACGGCAAAACTTCATGCACGCAATGGATTGCAGCAGCCTTGAGCGCATTAAACCGGCCGTGCGCAATTATTGGAACGCTGGGTAGCGGCATGCCTGGTCAGTTGGAGCAAACGGGTTTTACGACGCCTGTCGCACCACAGCTGCAGCGTTGCCTCGCGCAATTGCAGCACGCGGGAGCACAGGCTGTAGCGATGGAAGTGTCATCGCATGCGCTGCATCAGGGGCGCGTCAATGGCACCGCATTTGATACCGCCGTCTTTACCAATCTGACTCAGGATCATCTCGACTATCACGGCACGTTCGCCGCCTATGAAGCGGCGAAGGCTCGCCTGTTTGCCTGGCCTGGCCTGCGCTGTGCGGTTATCAATCGTGATGATGCAGCTGGCCAGCGTCTGCTTGCTGCCATTTCCGGCAAGGTCCAGACGATTGCCTACGGCCTTGAGGAGCAGCAAGGCATTCGGGCCGATGCGTTACTACGGGCCTCGAACGTGCGCGCGACCACGACAGGATCGGCATTTCATCTGGCTTCCGACTGGGGGCAGGCTGAGGTTGAGGTAGCAACGCTCGGCCGTTTCAATGTCAGCAATCTGCTGGGCGTACTGGGTGTGTTGCTGGCAGCAGGGATTCCGTTTGAGGCGGCACTGGCCGAACTGACGAAGCTCGAACCAGTGAATGGTCGTATGCAACGACTCGGTGGGCGTTTGCCGAATGACGAGCCGCTGATCGTGATCGACTACGCCCACACGCCGGATGCACTGGAAAAAACTTTGACGGCACTGCGTCCTATCGCTGCCGCCCGTGGTGGCCGGCTGGTCTGCATGTTTGGTTGTGGCGGTGATCGTGATGCGGGCAAGCGGCCGCTGATGGGTGCGATTGCGGATCAACTGGCGGATAGCGTGATCGTGACCAGCGACAACCCGCGCACTGAGCCGCCGCAACGCATCATCGACGATATCGTGGCTGGCATGCGCAATCCGGCAACGACAACCCGCATCGAAGATCGCGCGAGTGCGATTCTTCAGGCCGTGCGTGGTGCTGCCCGTGAAGACGTTGTCGTGCTGGCAGGTAAGGGGCATGAAGCGACTCAGGAAATCATGGGCCGTAAGCGTGAATTCTCCGACCAGGATCATGCGCGTCTTGCGCTGGCAGCGCGGACTACCCAGACCCGTGGAGGTGGCGAATGACGCTGCTTTCATTGCATCAGGCCGCTGCGCTGATTCCCTCTGCCTCAGTTGATGGAGATGCGGCTACGACGTTCGCGCGTGTGTCGACTGATAGCCGTACGGTCGGGCCCGGTGATCTGTTTGTTGCGCTGAAGGGCGAACGCTTCGATGCGCATGATTTTTTGTCCGATGTTGTAGCGCGTCACGCGAGCGCGGTGATGGTGTGCTCAGATGCCGCTGCCACTACCGTTGCCATCCCCGCATTGAGGGTGCCGGATACGCGTCTCGCGCTTGGCGCGCTGGCGCGCGGCTGGCGTCGGCGTTTCACATTGCCGCTGGTGGCGGTAACGGGTAGCAACGGCAAGACCACGGTTAAAGAAATGATCGCGTCGATTTTCGCCGCGGCCGTCGGTGCGGATGCACGCCTTGCAACGCTAGGCAATTTCAACAATGAGATTGGCTTGCCGCTCACGCTGTTGCGCTTGACCTCCGCGCATCAATTAGCCGTAGTCGAACTCGGCATGAATCATCCGGGCGAAACCCAGGTGCTGTCGAAGCTGGCTGAACCAACCGTAGCGGTGGTGAATAACGCCCAGCGCGAGCATCAGGAATTCATGGCCACAGTTGAAGCCGTCGCGCTTGAACATGCCAGTGTGATTCACTCGCTTGGTCCAGATGGCGTGGCGGTATTTCCTGCTGACGATGCCTATGCGGGCATCTGGCGCGTTGCCGCAACCGGCAGCCAGATCATGGACTTTGCCCTGAATCACGCCGGGCGCACAGTGAGCGCCGCGCTCACCGGCACCTTCGCGCATCAACGCTTAACGATCGACACGCCGCAAGGCCAGATCGAAGTCCTGCTGCAAGTGCTTGGCGCACACAACGCTCGCAATGCATTGGCCGCTGCCGCTGCCGCGCTGGCGGCCAAGGTTTCGCTGGAGGCAATCAAGCGCGGTCTGGAAGCGTTTGGTGCAGTCAAAGGCCGATTGCAGGTGAAACAAGCGGTGCTCGGTAATTTGACGGGTGCCACGGTGATTGACGACACCTATAACGCCAATCCGGACTCGGTGCTGGCGGCGATTGACGTGCTGGCTGCACAGCCGGCACCGCGTGTGCTGGTGCTGGGTGATATGGGCGAGGTCGGTGATAACGGCCCAGCATTTCATCGTGAAATCGGCGCGTATGCACGAACGCGTGGCATTGATGCGTTGTATGCGCTGGGTCCAGCGTCGCTCGATGCTTGCCATGCCTATGGCCCAGAAGCTTGCCACGTGGCGGATGCCGTCACGCTGGTCGAGCGTTTGCAGCAGGCCGGATTTGGGCCGGCTGCGACGCTGCTGGTGAAGGGCTCGCGTTTTATGCAAATGGAGCGTGTCGTTGACGCGCTGACGCATTCTCAACCTCATGCACCGGGCCTCACGCCCGCTGCGCATTGATCGAAGGACAAAGCATGTTACTGGCGCTAGCGCAATGGCTGCAGAATGACGCTGGCTTCCTGCGCGTGTTCAGTTATCTGACCTTTCGCGCTTTGATGGCGACGATCACCGCTTTGCTGATCGGGCTGGTGTGTGGCCCCTGGGTGATTCGCAAGTTGGCCCAGATGAAGGTTGGTCAGGCGGTACGCGAGGATGGTCCGCAAACGCACTTGGTCAAATCTGGTACGCCGACGATGGGGGGCGTGCTGATTCTGATTGGTATCGCGGTAGCGACCTTGCTCTGGGCTGATCTGACTAATCGCTTTATCTGGATCGTGATGCTGGTTACGTTCGGCTTCGGCGTGATTGGCTGGGTTGATGATTACCGCAAGGTGGTGCATAAAGATCCGCGTGGCATGGCCTCGCGCGAGAAGTATTTCTGGCAGTCGGTGATCGGGCTTTTTGCGGCGGTTTATCTCGCGTTTAGCGTGTCTGGCGCGAGCAACGTCAATGTGTTCGATCTCTTCATGGCGTGGGTGCGCAGCGGCTTGTCGATGGGGCTGCCCGCCCGGGCCGACCTGTTATTGCCATTTCTGAAATCGATCAGTTATCCGCTGGGCGTGTGGGGTTTTATCGCGCTGACTTACTTCGTGATCGTTGGATCAAGCAATGCAGTGAATCTCACGGATGGGCTTGATGGCCTGGTCATCATGCCGGTCGTGCTGGTTGGAGCATCGCTCGGTCTGTTCGCGTATGTGATGGGTAGTTCGGTCTATTCAAAATATCTGCTGTTTCCACATATTCCTGGCGCGGGCGAGTTGCTGATTTTCTGTTCAGCGATGGGCGGTGCCGGGCTGGCGTTTCTCTGGTTCAACACGCATCCCGCTCAGGTTTTTATGGGCGACGTCGGCGCGCTGGCGCTTGGCGGCGCGCTTGGCACGATTGCCGTGATCGTGCGGCAAGAAGTCGTGCTGTTCATCATGGGTGGGATCTTTGTTGCTGAAACGCTCTCCGTGATGCTGCAGGTGGTCTGGTTCAAGTACACCAAACGGCGTTATGGCGAAGGGCGGCGCATCTTCAAGATGGCACCGCTGCATCACCATTTCGAATTGTCCGGGTGGAAAGAAACGCAGGTCGTGGTGCGCTTCTGGATCATCACGTTGATGCTGTGTCTGTTCGGTTTGTCCACGCTTAAGTTGCGGTAAAGGAAAGCAAGCGATGTTCGGCGAGAAGTTTCGGGATCGGCAAAAGCCGACGGTGCTCGTGCTGGGGCTCGGTGAATCGGGTCTGGCGATGGCGCGCTGGTGCGTGCGGCACGGCTGTCGGCTGCGCGTGGCTGATACGCGTGAAGTGCCGCCTGGACTGGCGGCGCTGCACGCGTCCGGGATCGACGCTGAGTTTGTTGGTGGCGCGTTCACGCTAGCACTGCTCGACGGGATTGATTTGATCGCGCTTAGCCCTGGGCTGTCGCCGCTGGCGGCTGATTTGTCGCCACTGATTGCGGCAGCGCATGAGCGCGGCATCACGCTTTGGGGCGAACTCGAATTTTTTGCCCAAGCGTTAGCCACACTGAAAGAAAGCGGCTATACGCCGAAAGTGATTGCGATCACCGGCACCAATGGCAAGACCACGACGACCAGTCTGACTGGGCAGCTTTGCGAGCGTGCGGGCAAGACGGTCGCGGTCGCAGGCAACATCAGCCCGGCTGCGCTCGATAAGCTAACCGAAGCGATCGACAACACAGCTTTGCCGGATATCTGGGTGCTGGAGCTATCGAGTTTTCAGTTGGACACGGCGCTGACTTTCGCGCCGGACGCGGCAACAGTGCTCAACATCACCCAGGATCATCTCGACTGGCACGGCGGGCTTGAGCCTTACGCCGCTGCCAAGGGGCGGATTTTCGGGCCGCAAACAATACGCGTTCTGAACCGGGACGATGCCCGTGTCATGCAACTGGCTCCGCCTGCGGGGGAGGGTGCGGCACCGGTGGTCACGTTCGGTGTGAACGAACCATTGCGCGCAGGCGACTACGGTTTGCTGCGCGAAAACGGTATGACCTGGCTCGTCGAAGCGCACGACCGCGATGCCAGCGATGGGCCGGCACCCACACGCCGGCGCAAGAATGAAGTCGTCCTGCCGCCGAATCTCGGCTTGAAGCGCCTGATGCCCGTAGAGGCGCTGCGTATTCGTGGGCTGCACAACGCGACGAATGCGTTGGCGGCGTATGCGCTGGCGCGTGCCGTTGGCCTGCCGGGTGCGCCATTGCTACACGGCTTGCGCGAGTATCGCGGCGAGCCGCATCGCGTCGAACTAATCGCCTCGATGATGGGCGTGGATTACGTGGACGACAGCAAAGGAACCAATGTTGGCGCGACTGTCGCCGCGCTGGACGGCCTGGCGCAACGAACCGTGCTGATCGCGGGTGGCGATGGCAAAGGCCAGGATTTCGCGCCATTGGCGCAACCCGTTACGCGCTGGTGTCACGCGGTCATGCTGATTGGCCGGGATGCGCCGCAGATTCGCGCGGCGCTGGCTGACACTCAGGTCACGCTCGAAGATCACCCGACACTTGAAGCTGCGACGCGTGCCGCCGCAGCGCATGCTCAGGCGGGGGACGCCGTGTTGCTGTCCCCGGCGTGCGCGAGTTTTGACATGTTCACGGGCTACACCCAGCGCGCAGCGGTGTTTCGCAGCACGGTCGAAGAACTGGCGGCTGAACAGGGGACGATGCTATGAACGGCTTTGAGCGTGCTGGTTCGCGCCTGGCTGGGCAACGTAGCCGTGGCCAGTCTGCTGGCGGAGTGGGTTCGTCAGGCGCTGGTAAGGGTGGCCTCGCGGATGCCGTGAATGGCGTCCGGCCGCTGCGTTCACGCATGCTTGATTACGATCATTCGCTGCTATGGGTCGTTATTGCGCTGCTGGGCCTGGGCGTGGTGATGGTGTATTCGGCGTCGATTGCGATGCCTGATTCGCCGAAATACGCGGCTTACCGTGATTACGCCTTTTTGTTGCGTCATCTGATTTCGGTCAGCGTGGCGGTTGTGGCCGCCGTAGTCGCGTTGCGCATTCCAGTTTCGACGTGGGACAAGTACGCGCCGAAGCTCTTTCTGATTACGCTGGTTGCACTGGTGGTCGTGCTGATTCCGCACTTGGGCAAAGGTGTGAATGGCGCGCGGCGCTGGATTCCACTGGGCATCACCAATATTCAGCCATCCGAAATCATGAAGCTCGCCGTGACGATTTACGCGGCCAATTACACCGTGCGCAAACAGGAATACATGCACAGCTTCGCCAAAGGCTTTTTGCCGATGGCGGTTGCTGTGGGCCTGGTTGGCGCGTTGCTGTTGCTTGAGCCCGATATGGGCGCTTTCATGGTGATCGCAGCGATTGCAATGGGCGTGCTGTTTCTGGGTGGCGTGAACGGCAAGCTGTTCGGCGGCCTGGTCGCCACGGCGGTGGGAACCTTCAGCCTGCTGGTGTGGGCTTCGCCATGGCGGCGTGAACGCATCTTTGCATACCTTGATCCGTGGGATGACCGTTACGCCCAGGGCAAGGCCTATCAGTTGACGCACTCACTGATCGCCTTTGGCCGTGGCGAATGGTTTGGTGTCGGGCTGGGTGGCAGCGTCGAGAAACTGAACTATCTGCCCGAGGCGCATACCGACTTCATCCTCGCGGTGATTGGCGAGGAGCTGGGCTTTGCTGGCGTGCTGGTGGTGATCCTGCTGTTCTACTGGATCGTGCGGCGTTCGTTCGAAATTGGCCGGCAGGCGCTCGCGCTTGATCGCACATTCGCGGGGCTGGTGGCCAAAGGCATTGGCATCTGGTTTGGAGCACAAACTTTTATCAACATGGGCGTGAACCTCGGTTTGCTGCCAACCAAAGGCTTGACGCTGCCTCTTGTCAGCTATGGCGGCTCCGGCATTTTGCTGAACTGCGTGGCGATGGCGGTGTTGATGCGGGTCGATTATGAAAACCGGGTGTTGATGCGCGGAGGCAAGGTATGAGCCGCCCAGAAGCATCCACTCGCACGCTGATGGTGATGGCGGGCGGCACTGGCGGCCATGTTTTTCCTGGGCTTGCCGTGGCGCAGCAGATGCAGGCATGGGGCTGGCGTGTGGTGTGGCTGGGTAATCCGGCTGGCATGGAAGTCACGCTCGTGGCGAAGTACGGGATTCCGATGGAAAACGTGCGTTTTGGCGGTTTGCGCGGCAAAGGTTTGAAGACCCGGCTGATGCTGCCATTCAATCTGGCGCGTGCCTGTGTGCAGAGTCTTGGTGTGTTGCGCCGGGTGAAGCCCGATGTGGTGCTGGGAATGGGTGGCTACATCACGTTTCCTGCTGGCCTGATGACGGTGATGAGCCGGCGTCCGCTGGTTTTGCATGAACAGAATTCGATTGCAGGGCTAACCAATCGCGTGCTGGCAAAAATTGCCACACGTGTGCTGGTTGCATTTCCAGACGCGCTGCCGAAGGGCGAGTGGACGGGCAATCCAGTTCGTGACGAATTAACTCGTGTGCTGCCACCGCAGGTTCGTTACAGCAAACGAACTGGACCGCTGAATGTGCTGGTGGTTGGCGGCAGTCTGGGTGCTGCTGCGCTGAATGAAGCCGTGCCAGGTGCGCTTGCCTTACTCGCGCCGCACGAGCGTCCACACGTGGTGCATCAGGCAGGCGTGAAGCATATCGACGCGTTGCAGGCGAACTATGCCGCTGCCGGAATGCAGCCAGGCGACACCTTGCAACTGGTGTCTTTCATTGATGACATGGCTGCCGCTTATGCACAGGCCGATCTGGTGATTTGCCGCTCCGGTGCGATGACAGTCGCGGAGATCGCCGCAGTGGGTGTCGCGGCATTGTTCGTGCCGTTTCCTCATGCGGTCGACGATCATCAAACAACTAACGCAGCATTTCTCGCAGACAACGACGCAGCGCTGCTGGTTCGCCAGCGGGACTTGTCAGTCCAGACGCTGGCTGACTGGCTGCGCGCCCAGACTCGGGCGAGCCTCGCCGTGATGGCAGAGCGCGCGCACGCGCTGGCCAAGCCCGATGCGACCGGGCAGGTCGCGCAGATATGCGCTGTCGTAGCGGGTGTGAGCCCAGAAGGAAAGTTATGAAGCACATCGTCAAACATATTCATTTTGTCGGCATTGGCGGTGCGGGGATGAGCGGCATCGCGGAAGTGCTGGTCAATCTTGGCTATCAGGTGAGTGGCTCAGATCTTGCCCGCAATGCCGTGACTGACAGGCTCGTGGCGCTTGGTGCACGTGTGGCGCTTGGCCACGACGCGCAGAACATCGACGGCGCAAATGCGGTGGTGGTTTCCACTGCGGTGCGCAGTGACAATCCCGAGGTGCTGGCCGCGCGTCTGCGCCGCATTCCTGTCGTGCCACGCGCGTTGATGCTGGCTGAACTGATGCGTCTGAAGCAGGGCATCGCAATTGCCGGGACACACGGCAAGACCACCACGACTTCGCTGGTAGCCAGTGTGCTGGCCGCAGGCGGGCTCGACCCGACATTCGTGATTGGCGGACGGCTGATTAGCGCCGGTGCCAATGCCCGGCTTGGCACGGGAGATTTCATCGTCGCGGAAGCAGACGAGTCCGACGCATCGTTTTTGAATCTGTTTCCGGTGATCGAAGTTATTACGAATATCGACGCCGATCACATGGATACATACGGTCATGATTTCGCCCGGCTCAAGCAAGCGTTTATCGAATTCACTCACCGTTTGCCGTTTTATGGCATCGCCGTGCTGTGCGTCGATGATCCGAATGTGAAAGAAATCCTGCCGTTCGTGTCGAAGCCGATCATTCGTTACGGCTTGACCCAGGACGCTCAAGTGCGCGCGGTCAATGTGGTTCCGCGTGACGGCAAGATGCATTTCACGGTGCTTCGGGAAGATGCGCCATCGCTCGATATCGTGCTGAACCTGCCGGGCACACACAACGTGCAGAACGCGCTGGCCGCGATTGCGATTGCGACGGAACTGGAAGTGCGGGATGCCGACATCCAGCGCGCGCTGGCGGATTTCAACGGTGTAGGCCGGCGCTTTCAGCGTTATGGCGAGGTGCCGCTGGCTAGTGGTGGCACGTACACGCTGGTTGATGACTACGGTCATCACCCGGTTGAAATGGCTGCGACCATCGAAGCGGCACGCGGTGCTTTTCCGGGGCGGCGGCTGGTGCTGACATTTCAGCCGCATCGCTATACCCGCACACGGGATTGCTTCGAAGATTTTGTGAAGGTGCTGTCGACCGTTGATGCGCTGGTGTTAACCGAGGTCTACGCCGCAGGTGAAGCCCCGATTGTTGCCGCCGATGGCCGCGCGCTGGCGCGGGCCGTGCGAGTGGCAGGCAAGGTTGAGCCGGTGTTTGTTGAAGCGATTGAGGAAGTGCCCGATGTGCTCGCCGCAGTGGTGCACGCAGGCGATGTGGTGATTACGATGGGCGCCGGATCAATCGGTGGGGTGCCGGGCCGGCTTGTACAAGAAACCAGGGAATGAAATGAACCGTATTGATCCACAGCAGTTCGGCAAGGTCGCAGTATTGCAGGGCGGCGTTTCGTCTGAGCGCGAAGTCTCGCTGGTTTCCGGCCGTCTGGTGTTGCAGGGATTGCGTGACGCGGGCATTGATGCGCATCCGTTCGATCCGGCTGAGCGCTCGCTGGCGGGGCTCAAGGAAGAAGGCTTTGTGCGTGCCTTCAATGCGTTGCATGGTGGCTATGGTGAGAACGGGCAGATCCAGGGGGCGCTCGATTTTTACGGCATTCGCTACACCGGCAGCGGTGTGCTGGGTTCGGCCCTCGGCCTGGACAAGTTCCGCACCAAACTTGTGTGGCAGCAACTTGGCGTGCCGACTCCGGCATTTGAAGCCGTGATGCGCGGTGATGACTATGCAGCTCGCGCGACGGCGATTGTGGCGAAGCTAGGTTTGCCGCTCTTTGTGAAACCCGCCAGCGAAGGGTCGAGCGTCGCCGTGCTGAAAGTAAAAACAGCCGATGCGTTACCGGCTGCACTTGAGCAAGCTGCGAAGTTCGACAGCATCGTGGTGGTGGAGCAGAGCATCGAAGGCGGTGGCGAATACACCGCGTGCATAGCGGGCGAACTGGATTTGCCACTGATCCGCATCATTCCGGCAGGCGAGTTTTACGACTATCACGCGAAGTATGTCGCTGACGATACGCAGTATCTGATCCCGTGCGGCATCAGTGCGGCGCAGGAGGCCGAGCTGAAGCGCCTCGCGCGGCGTGCTTTCGATACCTTGGGCTGCACCGACTGGGGCCGGGCGGACTTCATGCTGGATGCCGCGGGCAAACCGTATTTCCTTGAAGTGAACACAGGGCCTGGCATGACAGACCACTCGCTACCGCCGAAGGCGGCGCGCTCGGTTGGCATCAGTTATCAGGAACTGGTTGTGCATGTTTTGTCACTTACGCTTAAAGACTGACCCACCATCATGTGGAATAACGTTCGCCAGATGAATTTCGCCGCTAGCGTGCTGCATGCGCTGCTGCTGCTGTTATTGCTGGCAGCGGGTGGCTACTGGCTGATTCATCGTCCGGGTTTCGCGCTGGGCGAAATCCGGATTGATGGCGATACCGAGCATATGAGCGTGCCGATCGTGCGCGCCGGCTTGAACCAGCGCTTGGGCGGTAATTTTTTTACGGTTGATCTGGACGTGGCTCGCCAGGCTTTCGAGCAAATGCCATGGGTGCGTCATGCGAGTGTGCGGCGTGTCTGGCCAAATGTGCTGGCGGTCACGCTCGACGAATACAAGCCACTCGGAACCTGGGGCAGCGATCAACTGGTGAGCGTCGACGGCGAATTATTTACCGCGAACCAGGGTGAGCTCGAAGGCAAGTTACCAGCCTTCGACGGACCATTGGGTTCTGCTAAAGAAGTTGTTGAGCGTTATCACGATTTCAGGAAATGGTTTGCGCCGTTGGGGGCGACGCCCGAAGAAGTGACGTTGTCACCGCGCTATGCCTGGACGGTGAAGCTTTCGAATGGAACCCAGGTTGAGTTTGGGCGCGAGCGCAATGCGCAAACGCTGCTGGATCGTAGTCAGCGTCTGACGTCCGCGTGGTCAGCGGTCACGCAGCGCTGGGGCAAGGACATCGAGTATGCGGACTTGCGCTATCCGAACGGTTTCGCCATACATGCTGCGGGCATGCGTGTTATCAGCGAAGCCGACAAAGGCAAGAAATAACAGAACATCACAAGCAATGAGCACCTTATGAGTAAAGACTATAAAGATCTGCTGGTCGCCCTCGACATCGGGACGTCGAAGGTAGTGGCTATCGTTGCCGAGCTTAAGGGCGAGGGCTACTACGAGGTAATTGGGCTGGGCCAAAGCGAATCGAAAGGGCTCAAAAAAGGCGTGGTGGTCAATATTGAAGCGACCGTTCAGTCAATTCAGCGCGCGCTTGAAGAGGCCGAACTGATGGCTGACTGCAAGATCACTAATGTCTTCACCGGGATCGCTGGCAGCCATATCCGCAGCTTTAATTCGAGCGGCATGGTGGCGATCAAGGAAAAAGAGGTCACGCAAACCGATGTAGCGCGTGTGATCGAAACGGCGAAAGCGATCAACATTCCGACGGATCAGCAAGTGCTGCACATCCTGACGCAGGAATTCATCATCGATGGCCAGGAAGATGTGCGCGAGCCGATCGGCATGAGCGGCATCCGTCTTGAAGTGAAGGTGCATATCGTGACTGGCGCGGTGAGCGCGGCACAAAACATCGTCAAGTGCGTGCGCCGCTGTGGGCTGGAAGTGAATGACCTGATCTTGCAGCCGCTGGCTTCATCGCTGGCGACACTGACCGAAGACGAAAGAGAACTGGGCGTGGTGCTGGTCGATATCGGCGGCGGCACGACTGACATAGCCATTTTCAGCGAAGGCGCGATCCGGCATACGGCCGTGATTCCGATTGCTGGCGACCAGATCACCAGCGATATCGCCATGGCACTTCGTACGCCGACGCCCGATGCGGAAGATATCAAGGTTGATTACGGCATCGCCAAGCAGGCGCTGGCTGATCCCGATGAAATGATCGAAGTGCCCGGCTTGGGTGAGCGCGGACCGCGCACGCTGTCGCGCCAGGCGTTGGCGGCGGTGATTGAGCCACGCGTCGAAGAGTTGTTTTCGTTAGTGCAGCAAGTGGTGCGGGAATCGGGTTATGAAGAACTCCTGAGCTCTGGCATCGTGCTGACCGGTGGCGCGGCAATGATGCCCGGCATGGTTGAGCTGGGAGAAGACATTTTCCTCAAGCCGGTGCGCATTGGCGCGCCAGAGTATTCCGGCGGGCTGGCGGACGTCGTGCGCAATCCACGTTATTCGACGGCCATGGGCTTGCTGGTTGAAGGTCAGGCGCAACGGATGCGCGGACGCAAGGTTGCCGTGCAGTCCGGCTCAATGGGACAGGTTTTGACGCGGATGAAAGACTGGTTTTTGGGCAATTTTTAACGCAGGTTTGAGTAGCACGCGTTAGTGCAGGTGACTAACGCGCGTTGGGAGAGTGCCCGCTCTCCTGGCGGATAAGGGCCGCATGGCGGCATTTTTTTTCTTGACGGAGGCAACATGGAATTCCAGATGCTGGAAACCGAAACCAACGGCACCATTATCAAGGTGGTTGGTGTAGGTGGCGCTGGCGGCAATGCCGTTCAGCACATGATTAACCGCGGCGTTCAAGGCGTCGATTTCATCGTGATGAACACGGATGCTCAGGCGTTGTCGCGTTCGCGCGCAGCGGCTGTGATCCAGCTGGGCAACACGGGCTTAGGCGCTGGCGCCAAACCAGAAATGGGGCGAGCGGCAGCAGAAGAAGCGCGTGAGCGCATTGGTGACGCATTGCGCGGCGCGCATATGGTGTTCATTACTGCGGGCATGGGTGGTGGCACCGGCACGGGTGCCGCTCCGGTGGTGGCGCAGATCGCCAAAGAGATGGGCATCCTGACCGTAGGCGTGGTGAGCAAGCCGTTCGAATTCGAAGGCGGCAAGCGCATGCGTGTGGCAGAAAGCGGTTCGCAGCAACTGGAGGATCACGTCGACTCGCTGATCGTCGTTCTTAACGACAAGCTGTTCGAGGTGATGGGCGATGACGCCGAGATGGACAAGTGCTTCCAGTGCGCGGATGACGTTCTGAACAACGCAGTTGCCGGTATCGCTGAAATTATCAATGTCGATGGTCTGGTGAACGTCGACTTTGAGGACGTGAAGACGGTGATGGGCGAGCAGGGCAAGGCGATGATGGGCACGGCGACAGTGGCGGGCGTAGACCGCGCGCGTCTGGCAGCCGAGCAGGCCGTGGCTAGCCCACTGCTGGAAGGCGTGGATCTGTCGGGTGCGCGTGGCGTGCTGGTGAACATCACATCGAGCCGTTCACTGCGCTTGTCGGAAACGCGCGAAGTGATGAACACGATCAAGAGCTATGCCGCTGAAGACGCTACGGTGATTTTCGGTGCGGTGTACGACGACGCGATGGGCGACGCGTTGCGCGTGACCGTGGTGGCGACAGGCCTTGGCCGTGCGATGAAGAAGCAGCAATCGACGCCGATGACGCTGTTGCGCACCGGCACTGATAACCAGCCGGTTAGCGCGATGCATCATGGTTACGCATCGCAATCAGTGGGTGCAGGGTCGGATTACGGTTCACTCGATACGCCTGCTGTCTGGCGCACCTCGCGTGACACCGCTGCATCGCATGTGCAGGCGTTGCAGGAAAAGGGCGTCGATACTTACGACATCCCGGCATTCCTGCGCAAGCAGGCGGACTGACTGACGCATTCGTCGGTTGAATAGGGCGATGTGGTCTGGTGCATGGGTATGCGGCGGGACGCATGATGGGTCGCGTGGGATGAGCGCTGGTGCGGCGCTGGTCTCACGTGACGATGCTCGATGTCAGCGAAGTCAAGACGCCAGCATTGATGCGTCCGGTCAGCCTGAACTGAGTGGTGAAGCCAGTTTTTGCCGGATTGGGCTGGCCGCAGCGGTGTCTTCATGCTCCGTGCAATCCTGATGTTGTGTCAGGACAACGAAGCCGTGCTGTCGATGTAACAGACCGTGACACGGGCTGATGAGCGGAAATGCCTCCATTCCGCGCATCAGCCCGTCACTTCTGATACCTGGTAACAGGGCGAAACAGATTGGTTCTTTCCATTTCACGACGTTTCGAGGCAGATGAAGTATAATCCGCGCTATGGAATAAAAAGTCCCGATTGGGATTTTCAATCGAGTAAAAAATATCATGTTGAAGCAGCGCACTATCAAAACCATTGTCAAAACGGTCGGCATTGGCCTGCATTCGGGCCGTAAAGTCCATTTGACGCTTCGCCCGGCCGCTCCAGATACAGGCATTGTGTTTTCACGCGTTGATTTGCCAGTCCCCGTTGATATTCCCGCCTCCGCCATGTCGATTGGCGATACCCGTCTTGCTTCTGTGCTGCAAAAGGATGGCGCTCGCGTATCGACTGTTGAGCATTTGATGTCGGCTTGCGCTGGGCTTGGGATTGATAATCTTTACGTTGATGTCACCGCAGAAGAAATTCCGATTATGGACGGCAGTGCGGCGTCATTCGTGTTTCTGATTCAGTCGGCGGGCATTGAAGAGCAAAGCGCTGCGAAAAAATTTATTAAAGTCACGAAACCAGTCGAAATACGCGACGGCGATAAATTCGCCCGCTTAGATCCGTATTTTGGTTTCAAGCTGAAGTTCACGATTGATTTTCGCCACCCTGCTGTGGATAAAACCGGGCAGGCGCTTGAAGTCGATTTTGCCAATACGTCGTATGTCCGTGAAATTGCCCGGGCCCGCACGTTTGGTTTTGCACACGAAGTTGAAATGATGCGCGAGCTGGGTCTGGCCCGGGGCGGCAGCATGGACAACGCGATCGTGCTTGATGAGTACCGCATTCTGAATAACGATGGTCTGCGTTACGACGATGAGTTCGTGAAACACAAAATGCTCGATGCGATTGGTGACCTGTATGTGGTTGGTCATCCGTTACTGGCGTCATACACGGCTTATAAATCAGGGCATGGATTGAATAACGCACTGCTGCGCGAGCTGCTGGCACACGAAGATGCTTATGAAATTGTGACGTTCGACGATATGCGCAAAGCACCGCGTGGCTTTGCCTACGATACTCAAACAGCATTTGCCTGAGTGTTTTCGGGGGCTGTCATGCTGATATGCCCCAGATCCTCCCAGGTGATGAAGCAAAAAAGAGCGGCTCGAAAGAGACCGCTCTTTTTTGTTGTTCCATTGCGGCGCGTTGTGCGCCGTTACAGCATTTGCTTCAACCTCCCGAGCCACCGCGATCCTGATTACGCCGGTGGCGAGCAGACATTCTGGCTAGCGCCGCCTGCAATGGAGAGGGCGCTAGCGACTCGCTCAACGCATACAACGCCTCGACGGCAACAGGTGTCATGCGTGCCTGTTTCACAGGCGGTGGCTCTTTCATCGCTTGCGGCCGCACCTGAATCTTCAGTGCATTCACGGTCCAGCCACGTTGCTGCAAATCGGCCAGCAAACGCGGTTCTAGATGCCTGAGGCGCGCCGCTAGCGCGTTATGCCCGGCAAAAAGAGCTAGTACCCCTCCCTTGATAAATCCAGGCTCCACGCTTGACGCCAGATAATCCGGCAGCAACTGGCGCAAGTCGTCCTGTAGCGCGGCAATCTGCTCGACGCCTGCACGCAGCGCAGCAAAGGCATCGGCGCGGTTGAGCACGTCGACAGCCGGCTGCAGGCTGCGCAGGTTGGACGGTCTTGAAAAGGAGGGGGAGCGAGCCATGTCGGGGGGAAGCAGCGTGCCGGTTATTCAAGGTGCGAGTGCGGCCGATTGTACCGTGCTGCAAAGTATTTGCCGTGCACCATGCAAGACGTCCACTGAGGCATGGGGCCAGATGCAGCACCTCCGTTTGTGACGCGGGTTTGGACGGGGGCACGTGCTAAAATGCCCGATTCGAATTTACTCTTGGACCTAAGCCGCCGTGGTTCTCCCACACTGGGCAAGCATGTTGGTAATTTCTACATGATTCCTACAGAAGCCGCGACGCAGATACCGATCCGATGACCACCGGCTTTCTACAAAAAGTTTTTGGCAGTCGCAACCAGCGGCTAGTCAAGCAATACTCAAAAACCGTCATGGCGATCAATGCGCTTGAGCCGCAGATCGAGAAATTGACGGACGATCAATTACGCGCCAAAACGGACGAATTCCGTCAGCGGGTGGGGCGTGGTGAATCGCTCGACAAGCTGCTGCCAGAAGCCTTTGCGGTGTGCCGTGAGGCAAGTCGGCGGGTGTTGAAGATGCGGCACTTCGATGTGCAATTGATCGGCGGGATGGTGCTGCATTACGGCAAGATCGCAGAAATGCGCACCGGCGAGGGCAAAACCCTTGTCGCTACGCTCGCGGCTTATTTGAATGCGTTGTCTGGGCATGGCGTGCATGTTGTCACGGTGAATGATTACCTCGCCCGGCGCGATGCTGAGTGGATGAGCCGCCTGTATAACTTCCTGGGCCTGACGGTTGGCATCAATCTGTCGCAGATGGATCACGGCGTTAAGCAGGAAGCCTACGCAGCGGATATCACCTATGGCACCAACAACGAGTTCGGCTTTGACTATCTGCGCGACAACATGGTCTACGAGACTGGCGCGCGTGTTCAGCGTGCGTTGAATTTCGCCATCGTCGACGAGGTTGATTCGATCCTGATCGACGAAGCCCGCACACCGCTGATTATTTCTGGTCAAGCCGAAGATCACACTGATCTCTACGTGCGAATGAATGCGCTGCCGCCACTGCTTGAGCGTCAGATCGGTGAAGAAAAAGCCGATGGCACCGGGGTAGAAGTGCCTGGCGACTACACACTGGACGAAAAGGCACGCCAGGTATTTTTGACTGAAGCGGGTCATGAAAAAGCTGAGCGCCTGCTGTCCGAATGGGGCTTGATTGGTCCGGGCGAGAGCCTCTACGCACCACAAAACATCACGTTGATGCACCACGTGTACGCTGCGCTGCGTGCCCATATGCTGTTTCATCGAGACCAGCACTACGTTTCGCAAGATGGTGAGATCGTGATCGTTGACGAATTCACTGGTCGGCTGATGGTGGGCCGGCGCTGGTCTGACGGGCTGCATCAGGCCGTCGAAGCTAAAGAGCACGTCAAGATTCAGAGCGAGAACCAAACGCTCGCGTCGATTACGTTCCAGAACTACTTCCGTATGTACGGCAAGCTGTCCGGCATGACCGGTACGGCTGACACCGAGGCCTACGAGTTCAACGAAATTTACGGTCTCGAAACGGTTGTGATCCCAACCAACCGTCAGCCGAAGCGAATCGACAAGCAAGACCAGATCTACAAGACCGCAGAAGAGCGTTACGACGCAGTGATCCGGGACATCCGGGACTGTTATGAGCGCGGTCAGCCGGTACTGGTAGGCACGACTTCGATTGAAAATTCCGAGCTGCTGTCGCATTTGCTGAAGCAGGCGGAGTTGCCGCATGAAGTGCTCAACGCTAAGCAGCACGCGCGCGAAGCCGAGATCGTGGCTGAAGCAGGGCGGCCGCAACGCATCACTATTGCCACCAATATGGCTGGGCGCGGCACCGACATCGTGCTGGGTGGCAACGCCGAGAAGCAGGCGATGTTCATCGACGAAGACGCGTCGATTCCCGCAGAAGAAAAACAACGCCGGATCAAGAAGTTGCACGATGAATGGCAGGCGCTGCATAACCAGGTGAAGGCGGCTGGCGGCTTGCACATCATTGGGACTGAACGGCACGAATCTCGCCGTATCGACAACCAGTTGCGCGGGCGCGCTGGCCGTCAGGGCGACCCGGGCTCATCGCGTTTTTATCTTTCGCTGGATGATCCGCTGCTGCGTATTTTCGCGGGCGACCGCGTTCGCGCCATCATGGACCGGCTGAAGATGCCAGAAGGCGAGGCAATCGAGGCGGGCATTGTCACGCGTTCGATTGAGTCGGCGCAACGCAAGGTCGAAGCGCGTAATTTCGACGTGCGCAAGCAACTGCTCGAATACGATGACGTCTCGAATGACCAGCGCAAGGTCATTTATCAGCAGCGTAATGAGCTGCTGGAAGCGCAGGACATCACCGATACCATTGGCGCGATGCGTCATAGCGTGACCACCGATATTGTTCGCCAGTTCGTTCCTGTCGGCAGTATCGAGGAACAGTGGGACATTCCTGAGCTAGAAGAAGTGCTGCGCAACGACTGGCAGCTTGATCTGGCGATTCAGGAAATGATCAACGAATCGAAGTCGATTGACGCTGATGAGATCCGTGAAGCTGTGCTGGCTGCCTCTGACGAAGCCTATGAAGCCAAGGTGGCGCAGGTCGGGCGCGAGTCATTTTGCTCGTTTGAGCGCTCGATCATGCTGCAAACGGTTGATCGCAGCTGGCGTGAACATCTCGCCGCGCTTGACCATCTCCGCCAGGGGATTCATTTGCGCGGTTATGCACAAAAAAATCCGAAGCAGGAATACAAGCGCGAGGCTTTTGAGTTGTTCGCCGCGATGCTGGATGCGGTGAAGCAGGAAGTCACCCGTATCGTGATGAACGTGCAAATCCAGTCGCCAGAGCAGCTTGAACTGGCTACCGAGCAGTACGAGGAGCAAGCTGGCCATCTGGAAAACGTCGAGTTCCGGCATGCAGATTTTCCAGGCGCATCGGCGTTGCCACTGGCCTCAGATGCCGCCGCCGCGATGGTCAGCAGTGCACTGGGCCAGACTTCGCCCGCTGGTGATTCCTCGTCCGCGGGCTCCGTGCCCAAAGTTGGCCGGAACGATCCGTGCCCATGCGGTAGCGGCAAGAAGTACAAACAGTGTCACGGAAAGGTTGGCTAAGCCCGCGAAGGCGGTGCTTCCAGCCTGTTTCATGCGCTGTTCCGTTCGTCATGGCGGGGTGTGGCGGCGTTAAGCCGCTCCCCCGTTTTGATTTACCCAATGCCGGCCCTGTGCCGGCATTTTCAACTTAAGCCAGGTCTCTACGATGGCCGTCAACTTTCCTTCGCTTGATCCCGCTCAACTTCATCCGGTTCCTGGCGTCACGCTGGGTTGGGCTGAAGCCAATATCCGCAAGCCGAACCGCAAGGACGTGCTGGTGATTTCGCTTGATGATGGCGCAAGCGTTGCGGGTGTTTTTACCTCGAATCGTTTTTGTGCCGCGCCCGTCGTGCTATGCCGTGAGCATTTGCAACAGACGAGCGCGAGCGGGAAAAGCATCCGGGCGCTAGTCGTCAACACCGGCAATGCGAATGCGGGCACGGGCGAATCTGGCCTCTCCCACGCACGGCAAACTTGTGCCGAACTGGCGCGCCTCGCCGGTATCGAGGCTGAGCAGGTGCTGCCATTTTCGACCGGTGTGATTCTTGAACCGCTGCCGGTTGAGCGGCTGAAAGCAGGGCTGCCCGCAGCGCTGGCAAATCGCCAGACGGCGAACTGGTACAACGCCGCGCAAGCCATCATGACTACGGACACGCTACCGAAGGCCGCGTCCCGCCAGGTGCAGATCGACGGTCATACCATCACGCTGACGGGGATTAGCAAGGGTGCGGGCATGATTAAGCCGAACATGGCGACCATGCTGGGTTTTCTCGCATTTGATGCTGCCGTTGAGCCGAGCGTGCTGGACACACTGGTGAAGTCGGTTGCCGACCGCTCTTTTAACTGCATCACGATCGACGGCGATACCTCGACCAACGATTCCTTCATCCTGATCGCCTCGGGCAAATCGGGTTTGCCGATGATTACCTCGACTGATAGCCCGGCTTATGCCGCGTTGCTCGCTGCGGTAACTGAGGTCGCGCAAATGCTGGCGCAACTGATCGTGCGCGATGGAGAAGGGGCGACGAAGTTCATCACGGTTCAGGTCGAAGGTGGCCAGACTCTCGCTGAATGCCGCCAGATCGCGTATGCGATTGGCCATTCGCCGCTGGTCAAAACGGCTTTTTATGCGTCAGATCCAAACCTGGGCCGGATCCTGGCCGCGATCGGCTATGCCGGAATCACCGACCTCGATGTGGGCAAGATCGACCTGTATCTGGATGATGTGCTGGTGGCGCAAGCGGGCGGCCGGAACCCGGCATACCGCGAAGAGGACGGTCAGCGGGTGATGCAGCAAAGCGAAATCACAATCCGTGTCGTTCTTGGCCGGGGTGCGGCACAGGCCACGATCTGGACGTGCGACCTGTCGCATGACTACGTAAGCATTAATGCGGACTATCGCTCTTGACATCATGGACAAGCTCGAACAGTTTTTGACGCGTGCCGAGGCCTTGCTGGCCCGTCTGGAAGGCATCTTGCCACCTGCTACGCAGCAGGTGGATTGGTCTGCCGCAGTGGCCTTTCGCTGGCGCAAGCGGCAGGGGCGCGGCTATTTGCAGCCAGTGCCGGGAGTTTCCTTCATCGCACTGGATGATCTGCAAAATATTGAGCGCCAAAAAGCGCTTATCGAACAAAACACTCGCCAGTTTGTTCGCCAGCAGCCGGCTAACAACGTATTGCTGACGGGCGCGCGCGGCACCGGAAAATCCTCGTTGATTAAAGCGTGCCTGAATGCCTACGCGAAAGACGGCTTGCGTCTGATCGAGGTAGACAAAGACGATTTGCATGATCTGGGCGATATCGTCGATCTGATCTCTGCGCGTCCCGAGCGTTTTATTGTGTTCTGTGACGACCTGTCGTTCGAAGACGGCGAATCCGGCTACAAGGCGCTGAAGGTTGCGCTGGATGGCTCCGTGGCGGCGCAGTCGGATAACGTGCTGATCTACGCGACGTCGAACCGGCGTCATCTGCTGCCTGAATACATGAGCGACAACGAGAGCTACAAGCACACCTCCGACGGTGAGATTCACCCTGGGGAAGTGGTTGAAGAAAAGATCTCGTTATCGGAGCGTTTTGGCCTGTGGGTCAGCTTTTACCCGTTTAAGCAGGACGATTATCTGGCGATCGTGGCGCACTGGTTGCGCCATTTCGGCTGCGATGATGCTGGCGTGGAAGCCGCGCGAGGTGACGCGTTGGTCTGGGCGCTGGAGCGGGGCTCACGTTCTGGCCGCGTGGCGTGGCAGTTCGCCCGTGACTGGTCTGGCCGCAGGTCGGTGGTATGACGGCCGCATCTGGGTCTACTGATAAGGTCCGGCCCGTCACCGAAGTCGCGGTGGGCGTGCTGGTTCAGCCGGATGGCCGTTATTTGCTGGCTCAGCGTCCGGCGGGCAAACCTTATGAAGGGTACTGGGAGTTTCCTGGCGGCAAGCTGGAGCCGGGCGAATCAGTTGAAGCCGCACTGGCGCGCGAACTGCACGAAGAGCTGGGTATCGACGTCAAGGAAAGCCGGCGCTGGCACATGCTGGAGCACGATTACCCGCATGCGTATGTGCGGCTCTATTTTTGCAAGGTGACGAAGTGGGCAGGGGAGCCGCATGGCCGCGAAGGTCAGGCGTTTGTCTGGCAGGCGTTGCCAGCGACTGTCGCCCCGCTTTTGCCAGCGACTATTCCGGTGCTTGAATGGCTCGCGGCAGAAGGCCTGAACCCGGGGTTGGGCAAGCTAGCCGATTAGATTAGTGCGAATGTGGGCTGGCGTCGCTGCCGGGAGTGTCTTCGGATGGCGGTTCATCGTCGGTGCTGCCAATCCGGTATTTCTCAGCCGCCCACGCACCGAGGTCGGTCTGCTTGCAGCGCTCAGAACAGAATGGACGGAAGCGGTTTTCAGGGAGCCACTGAACGCTTGTTCCGCAGGTAGGGCATTTGACGACGGTAGGCATACGGTCAGGCATTCAGCAAAAACAGAACGATTAAAAATAGCCGCGACTTTATTTATTCAAAGGCTGCAGACAGTGAGCTGGAACGGCACGTCGATATCAACGGCACGTGGCCGCAGATCGCCATCCTGTACCGTGAACCGCACCCAGAGCATGTACTTGTTGGCACTCGCCTCAGGAATCACCCGCAATTCTGGTGCCATCCGGACCTGCATCAACTGATACGAACGCCCCGAGAGCATTTGCTGGTAGCTGCCCTGCATGGCCATCACCTTGGATGCTTGCCCTGATTCACGCGCAAGCCGCAGGACGATAGTGGCCGCATCGCGCAAAGGTAATAACGGCGTGACCCATTTGGCGATGTCCTGCTGGCGTTGTTCGGGGTGCATTTGCTGCCATGCGTGGTACGACGGCAGATCAAACTTGCAGGTGCCCCCTGGAATGATCGCCCTGCTACGGATACTGGCTAGCCATTCATTGTCGGTAAGATGCTGGCCGGTTTTGCCTTGCATGTTTGACAGGCCCGCCAAGGTTTGTTCGATTTCACCCAGCACGGTTTCAAGCGCATTTTGTTCGATACCGGGATTGCCCCGGAATGGAGCGAGTGTCTGTCTTTGCCGTTCGAGCTCTTTCATCAGGTCTGATTTCAGATCTGCGCGCCCGGCAACTTCAGCAATTTCAAACAGGGTGGTGAGTGCGACGTGATGTTCCCGCGCGTCTTCCTGGGTGAGGAAAAAGGTAAAGCGCTCGAACAGGTCTTCGAGGCGCAGTAGCGTCCGGATTCGCTCGTTGAATGGATACTCGTAAAGAATCAAGCGCGCTCGCCTCGGGCGTGGTGGGAGGTGGAATTGCAGGACATTCTAATGCGCCAGGACTACCCTAGCAATCACGCACTCTCCTTGTGTGCGTTTATCTTCAAATAGTCCGCTCAGAATGCGCGGGGCTTTGCCAGTAATAGATATCGCTGATGCAGTGCGTGGATTCTGGCGTCGAGCGTAGCGTGGTTTTCGTCCTCGTTGAGGATGACATCGTCTGCGGCTTGAAGCCGTTCAGCACGGCTCGCCTGGCGGGCCATGATTGCCAGCACCTGGTTGCGAGTGAAGGCATTGCGGCGTTGCACGCGCAGGATCTGTGTTTCGGTGGCGCAGTCCACTACCAGAATGCGGTTGACTCGTTCACGCCAGCCGCCTGATTCCACTAGCAGCGGTACCGCCACGATGACATACGGGCCATATGCCGCATGCTGTTCACGTTCGGCTTCGGCGCGGATTAACGGATGCGTGATGGCTTCGAGGCGCTGGCGGGCCGCTTCATTGCTAAACACGCGCGCGCGCATTGCCGCGCGGTCAAGTGAGCCATCCGGTGCGACAAACTGCTGGCCAAATTCGGCGGAGATCAATGGCATCGCCTGGCCTTGAGGGCCGGTGATACGGTGCGCGATCACGTCAGTGTCCACGATCGGCACACCGTGTTTCGAGAACACTTCGGCGACAGTTGATTTGCCGCTGCCAATGCCGCCGGTGAGCCCCACTGCAAACATCAGTCAGCCTCCCAGCGCGAGATAAAACGGACTGCCCAGAAATAGCGTGATAGCGCCGCCTGCTGCGAGAAAGGGGCCGAAGGGCAGGGGTTCTTCAAAGCGCATCCGCCCAATCCACGTTGCAGCAAGCCCTGTTGCGGCACCTGCCACGGCGGCGATGAGCACGATTTGCGGCAATGCTGTCCAGCCCAGCCAGGCACCTAATGCGGCTAGCAGTTTGAAATCGCCATAGCCCATGCCTTCGACGCCACGCACGAGCCGGAAAATCCAGTGAACACTCCACAGCACCAGATAGCCCGCGATTGCACCTGAGACGGCATCGTGCAGCGAGGTGAACGCGCCGTTGAAGTTGACGATCAGTCCAGCCCAGAGCAAGGGCAAGGTCATCGAATCTGGGAGCAGATGGGTATCAATGTCGATAGCGCTCATCGCCAGTAATGCAGCGCACAGACCAAACGCCGCTAGCGCCATGCCGGTCGGGCCGAATGTCACGAGTGCACCAATGGCGCACAAGGCGCTAGCGAGTTCAAGCAGCGGGTAGCGTGGGCTAATGTGGGCCTGGCAGTGGGAGCAGCGTCCACGGAGCAGTACGTAACTGAGCAGCGGGATGTTTTCCCAGACTTTGAGCGTGTGAGCGCAATGCGGGCAGGCGCTGCGCGGCTGCCACAGGTTGTAGCGCGCAGGAGGGGGGATGTCGGCGGCGGGTTCGCTGGTCAGTTCGCTGATTTCGGCGCGCCAGGCGCGTTCCAGCATGATGGGCACGCGATGTACGACAACGTTTAAAAAGCTGCCTATTACCAGGCCGATGACCCCGGCAAAGAGGAGCTGGAAATGAATGGGCAGTGCGCTGAAGGCGAATTCAACGGTGCTCGTGAACGGCGCGAATAACGTGTGGGAGAAGATATCTGGCACGGGTGAGCTTAAAGCCGTTTAGGGCTGGTAGGGCGGAAAAGGAGGTGCGTCAGGAGAATCTGGCAGCGATGCTACACCACGTTTCCAAGCTGAATGATGGGCAGATACATAGCGATGACCAGCCCGCCGACGAGCAGGCCTAGCACCACAATCACCAGAGGCTCGCACAGGCCGGTTAGGGCGCCGGTCTTTTCTTCGACTTGCCGCTCGCCGAGGGTTGCGACGTCAAGCAACATCGTATCGAGCGCACCGGATTCTTCAGCTACGGCGATGGGCTGCACGATCTCAGCGGGAAAACATTTGACCGCCTGCATCGCCGCGGCTAATCGTTCGCCACGGCGCAAACGTGCGGCGATTTCATGCGTCGCACGGTCGAAAAACGCGTTGCCGGTGGCCTGTGTCAAGGAGTCGAGTGCGTCTGCTAGCGGCGTACCTGCACTGAGAAGCGTGCCGAGTGCCCGGCTCCAGCGGGTCGCACACAACGTGGTGAGTAATGAGCCTGCCAGCGGCAGCGTAAGGCACAGGTGCGAGAACCTCAGACGTGCAGCCGCCGAGCGCCGTAGCAAATGCGCGAAGGCCGCCAGGCCGACAACGCAGAGCCCGGCTACTGGCAGGCTCCAGCGCGCGGCTGCGGCAGACAGTGCCAGCACCAGTAGCGTTGGCGCAGGTAATGGCGCGCCGAAGCCATCGAAGATCTGTTTGAACGTCGGTACGACCCACACCAGTAGCGCTGTGGTGATGGCAATGGCCAGCAACAGGATTGCTACGGGATAGGTGAGTGCCGTCCGGACTTTGGCTCGTTGGGCAGCACTCCGTTCGCGGTCGTCAGCTATCCTGGCTAGCACCGTGGGCAGCGCTCCTGAGGCTTCTCCGACTGCAGCGAGCTGACAATACAGTGGGCCAAACATTGATGGGTGACGTGCTAGGGCGGCGGAAAAATGCAATCCGGCGCTGATATCGCGCGCCAGCGTCCGGGCGATACGAGGCATGCCATCAGAGCCTGCCGCACGCGCGAGCAGGGCAAGCGCTGGCGCTAGCGGCAAGCCTGCGCGAAGCAGTCCCGCAAGCTGACGGGTAAAGCGGGTGACTTCGGCCGGACGGGCTTTGGCCGGAGGCGCTGGGCCACGGACAGTGAGCTCGGTGATGACTAGCCCGTTGCGTTTGAGCGATGCATGAGCCGTCACGGCATCCGGTGCGATCAGCGCACCGTGCTGGCTCGTGCCAGTGGCATCGACACCGCGCCAGGTGAAGCGAAACTCGTGCGTGCCAGTGGGCAGTGCGGTGTTCATTCGTGCGAGGTCGCGTTGAGCGCTTCTGCCAGGCTGGTCGTGCCGTCGCGTACCCGGGCAAGTGCCGCGTCATGCAAAGTTGCCACGCCTGCGGCGTGAGCCTGTTGTGCCAGGGCCTGCGTGCTGGCTCCTGCGACGATCTGCTCGCGCATGGCCACTGAAACTGGCAGAGTCTGATGAATCCCCACGCGGCCACGATAGCCAATGCCGTGGCAGGCCTCGCATCCGGCCGCGACAAATGGGCGCCAGCCGCCGTCGAGCCGTGGGTCAGCGAGGCCAGCCGCGCGCAGCATGGCGGGTGTGTCCGTCGACGGGATGCGGCAGCTATGACATAGCCTGCGCACCAGGCGCTGTGCGGTGACCAGACGCAGTGCCGCAGCCAGGTTATAAGGCGCGACGCCGATATCAATCAGGCGAGCGATCGCCGCTGGTGCATCGTTGGTATGCAGCGTAGAGAGAACCAGATGGCCGGTTTGCGCTGCTTTGACCGCGACGTCGGCGGTTTCTTCGTCGCGGATCTCGCCAACCATGATGACGTCAGGGTCCTGGCGTAAAAACGCGCGGAGCGCTGCCGCGAAGGTCAGTCCGGATTTTTCGCGGACGCTGACCTGGTTGACGCCAGCCAACTGGATCTCTGCCGGATCCTCCACCGAACAAAGATTGCGTGACCCAGCGTTGAGCATTTGCAAAAAACAGTACAGCGACAGTGTTTTACCGCTGCCTGTTGGCCCCGTGACTAGCACGAGCCCGTGAGGCGCATGGATGGCTTCAGTGACGGTGCGATGCTGTGCCGCATCTAGCCCGAGGGCGGCAAGCGAAAGATCTTTCGGTAACGGATCAAGCCGGCGTAGAACGAGTTTTTCGCCGAAGAGCGTGGGTAATGAATTCACCCGATAGTCGTCGTGTCCAGTAGCTGACGTAAGGCGTAGCCGGCCATCCTGAGGTACCCGTCGTTCGGCGATGTCCATCCGTGCGAGGACTTTGACGCGTGTAATGAACGCATCACGCAAATGCGCCGGTGGCGCTGTGGTTTCATGCAGCACGCCATCGATTCGCAGGCGCATACGCCAGCCGTGCTCCCCCGGCTCGATATGCAGATCCGACGCATTACGGCGCGCGACTTCACGCAAGGTATCGGCCAGCAGCCGGACGGCAGGGCTGATATCCGAGCTGGCTAGCGCTGAGCCGTCGTCATGCAGCGCAGAACCCGGCTGCGGTGACGCTGCCGCAAACATGGCTGAAGGCGTCGCGCCAGGGGCTTTGCCTGGGAGAGCCAAGGTTGCATCAGAGGGAACGAAAAAGGAGGTTGAAGACATGGTTCACTGGCTGCACGCCACTTGTAAAACACAATGTCTTCATCATCGCGCGGCACAGCCGGGCGCGTCATTAGGCCGAATGGTCAGCGGAGGGCGCTACTGGGACGAGAGCCGGGTTTGAACAGTTTGACGGTGCGAATGGCCTGGTCGTCGCTACGCATGACTTCGAGCTTGACGCCGCGAATTTCGACGCAGACGTCGCCATCAGGAATCTCTTCAAGCACTTCAAGAATCAGACCATTGAGTGTTTTGGGCCCGCTCGTGGGCAAGCTGAGTTGCAGCCAGCGGTTCAGTTCACGCAGCGGCATGCTGCCCGCCACGATGCACTCACCTTGTTCACTCCAGCCGCCTCGTGAGTTGGCCCCACGGGGGATAGAGGTGGTGAATTCGCCGATCAGCTCTTCAATGATGTCTTCTGGTGTGATCAGCCCTTGCAGTTCACCGTATTCGTTGACGACCAGCGCGGTGCGCTGGCGGCTTTCCTGAAAGTACTGAAGCTGCTGGAACACCGGAGTGCCGGTTGGCACGAAATATGGCTCGGTTAGCAAGGCGCTCAAGGTTTCGCGCTCCAGCTCCTGGTTATGTAGGGCAGCGAGCGTTTTGCGCACGTGCAGCACGCCTAGCACCCGGTCGATTTCACCTTGGTAAACGATCAGCTTGTTGTGATAGCAGGTTTCGAGCTGATGCAGGATCTGCTCGAACGGTGCGTCGAAATCAAGCGCTTCTATCCGGCGGCGCGGAATCATCACATCTTCGACCGCGATGTTTTCGAGGTCGAACAGGTTTAGCAAGATGCTTCGGTGCTTGGTTGGCATGAAGCTGCCGGATTCAAGCACGACTGTGCGCAGCTCTTCGGGTGATAGCCGCTGGTCGCGCCCGCCTTTGGTATTGATATGCAAGATGCGCAAAATGCCATTGGCAAACAGGTTGACGAACCAGACGAGCGGCCGGGCAATGCGAATCAGCGGCGCGATCACCAGGCTGGCGGGCAGGGCGATTTTTTCGGGGAAGGTGGCACCAACGATTTTCGGCGTGATTTCGGCAAAAACGATTACCAGAAAAGCGACGACGCCAGTTGCGAGCGACAGCACCAGGTTGCCATTGCCGAACGTGCGCAGCGCGATTGCGGTGCAAAGCACGGGGATGACGGTGTTCAGCAGGTTGTTGCCGATCAGGATGACGCTTAATAGCTCATCGGTTCGGCCGAGCAGATGCTGAGTGGTTTTCGCGCCCAGGGCACCCTGGTTGGCGAGATGTTTCAGCCGATGGCGGTTGAGCGCCATCATCGCCGTTTCAGAGATGGAAAAAAAACTGGAGCAGACAAGCAACAGGATGATGGCGCCGATTTGCGCCCATAACGGAAGTTGTTCCACGCGCGGAGAAAGAAAGAGAGTTGAGTGGGGAGAATACATCAGAGGGCCGGGCGCTTCTATCAGCCATGAGTCACAGCACACCGGTCATGACGCTTAAGAAGAACATGGCCGGTAACGTGCCGTGCTCTGGCCATTTGGGGCAGAGCGGTACTGCTCCAGCACCGCCCACGTGGAATTTACGCGCTTTGTCTGGATAGGCCGGAACGTTAATTTCCATGCGCATTACATAGAGCGGCGGGGTAAATGACGTTGTTACTTTGGCGATAAATTGTCGATAAATTATCGGTCAAATGTCGATAAAACAATAAATTAGCGTTGCTAAGCGCGAAATGCATTTTTTTCGCAAAAAATAAAACCGGATTAGGAAATTTCTTATTTCCAATCGGCCGCAGTGATGATCCTATCGGTTTGTGGGCACGCGGCACCTGTGCGGCGTTGCTGATGACGATGAACTGGCTGATTCATTTTCATCCCGGATACCCATCCGGCATATTCAAACAACATACAAAGATAGAGAGAAATCACCGTGAATCTTCGAGTCATTCTCGCGGACGACCATCCGTTCGTCCTTTTAGGTGTGCGCTCAAGTATCGAACTGCAGCGTGATGTCAGCGTTGTGGGCGAGGCGACCAATGCCACTTCCCTGATCCGTTTGCTGAAAAACACAGAATGCGATGTCCTTGTCACTGACTTGAGCATGCCTGATGCTGAAGGCGAAGTAGAAGACGGACTTGCACTTGTGAAAAAAGTGCAAAGCGAATGGCCTTCAATACATATCGTTGTGCTTACCGGAACAACCAATATGGCGATCGTCAGATCGCTACTTGTTGATGGAGTGTCTGGAATGATCAGTAAAACTGAATCGCTGCATGTAATTTCAACCGCGATCCGCTGTGCGACGAAAGGCTGTGTCTATGTCAGCCAGTCACTCATGATGCCGATACTGATTCCAGCCGGTGACGCAGATGAAGATGGTGCGCCTTTTGCGCGTCTGTCAGATGTTCAGGCAAGGGTTGTAGGAATGATTCTTCAGGGGCGTTCGCTTGAGGAGGTCGCAACTTATTTTGGGCGGAATGTCCGCGCAATCAGGCGTGTCAGACGCAGCGCCATGCTCAGGCTGGGCGTTAAAAGCAGCCCTGAACTATTTTTATATGCAAGCAGGAATGGGCTTATATAAAAATATGTTGGATAGCTAACCGATAGAAGTATTGATTGTTAGCATCATTTTATGAATTTCGGACCAATCTTATGTTTGTCGTGCAGCAAATGTCTGATGCTCACGACATAGACTCGTTGTCACGTAAGAGGACAGAAGGACCGGATTACAACGGGACACCTATCATGAACGACATCGCTGAGACAAATGCGCCGATACGAACCATCATCGCCGATGACCATCCATTGGTTTTGCTGGCAATCGAAAATTTGATGTCCGGCTTTCCGAATGTTGAGGTAGTGGGGAGGGCTACCGATTCGACCCAACTTTTCGCCGAGGCTGAGCGTGCCAGCTGTGACATCGTCGTGATGGATCTGTATATGCCCGGTGGCATGTATGGCGACGGACTGGAGACAGTCAAGCAGTTTCGGGTTCGTTATCCCGACATTGCGCTTGTCATTCTGACGATGGAAACCAAGGCTGATCCATTGCAGCAGGCTATTGCGCTGGGGGTGGGTGCAGTGATTAGCAAGCGTGACCGGATTGATCTGATTCATGTTGCGATCGTGACTGCGCTGGCTCGTGAGTGTTATCTCGGTCCTTCGGTACGGATGTTGCTGGCAGATGCATCAATCGCGGAGCGTTTTGATTACGTTCGACAGTTGTTGTCGCAACGCGAGCTTGAGGTGTTTACGCAATATGCATCGGGTCTGGGAGTGACAGAAATTGCCGTGCGGCTAGGGCGGAGTGTGAAGACGATCAGCGCACAAAAGTGCACGGCGATGAGAAAGCTGGCTTTGAACAGTGATGCTGAACTATTCAGGTTTGCGGTTGATCACGGTGTGCTGGCTGCCGACCAGATACAGCGCCGTCATTGATCCAGACACTGCCATGTACGTCTGAAGGTCCCGGAACATCATGCATTTTGTGTTCCGGGGCCATTAGTCAACTTGATAAAACAGAATGGAAAAAATTATTAAGGTCATAGTAGCCGACGACCATGGCTGCGTTCGCCTCGGAGTAAACCGTCTCCTTGGCAATGTGCCCTATATGAAAGTAGTAGGTGAGGCAAGCGATACGCCTGCGCTGGCCAGATTGATCGACATATGTCCGTGCGATGTCGTGGTGTCAGACATTGGGATGCCGGGAATGGATGGCGAGAGCAATGCCATCTCGTTTCTTGGCCGCACGTTGCAACACGAGCCGCAGCGGCCGGTCATCATTCTTACAATGATTCACCATTCGCAAATGCTGGCCAGGATGCTCCAGCTTGGTGTTTCAGCCATTGTGGACAAGCGTGATGCGGTCACTTCGCTGCTCGATGCAATTAATGCTTCGGTCGCAGGTGTGCCGTACTACTCCCCGCATGTGCAATCCATTCTTGATTCCCCTGACTCCGCGGTGCAAGCGGGCTCTGGTGTGCTGAGCGCACGTGAGTGGCAAGTATTTCAGATGTATGTCTATGGCATGACGAACGGCGAAATTGCGGAAAAGTTAGGCCGAAGCGGAAAAACCATCAGCACGCAAAAACGCAGTGCGATGCGCAAGATGGGGCTTGATACCGATGCAGAACTAATCGAGTACGCACGATTGATAGGTCTTATCTGATAAATGCGTGGGATATCCCTGTCTTAAATGTAAGAAATTTCCCGCTATTTAAGAATCGTCTGATTAGGCGGACCTATGGCGGCATTTCATACTTGGCGTCGCTGGCAAGTTCCAGCGTTTTTAGTGCGATGCCAAATAAAGGCTGGTGATACCTGGTCATGTTGAGTGTGAAAAAAGACACGCAAAAGACACACGTAAAGAGGCTGTTTCCTCTACCAGGGCGTATAGGGCGTGACTTCAACCGTGCGTTGTAATTCCTGGGAGGACGGAGTGGTGAGATTGGGCAGGAGATTATTAATAGAAGGTGTAGGGACTGGCTGGATTGTGTTCATTGGTTGTGGCAGCGTGGTTCTGAATGCTGGTTCGATATTGCAGGGGCGCAGTGTGCTGGACGTCTCACTGGCCTTTGGTCTTGCACTGATGACCGTGACTTATGCCTTTGGGCGGTATTCCGGCGGGCACTTCAATCCTGCGGTGACCGTTGGCTTCACTGTGGCGCAGCGGTTTCCGGTACGCGACATGGTGCCCTACATCGCTGCCCAGATTCTGGGTGCTGTGGCAGGTGCGGCGTTGCTGGCTTATGTGGCGAGTGGGCGTCCCGGGTTTGATCTGAGTGCAAGCGAGTTCGGGGCGAATGGCTATGGCGAACATTCTCCCGGTGATTACCGGCTTCGTTCGGCATTGGTGCTTGAGCTGATGATGTCGTTTGTTTTTGTCACGGTGTGCCTGATGATGGCCCGGCGCAAAATTTCCCGTTCGGTCGCTCCGCTCGTGAGCAGCGCTTGCATGATGTTGATCTATTTCGTAACGATCCCGGTAACCAATGCGTCGATTAATCCTGCGCGCTCAACTGGCCCCGCGTTGTTCGTTGGCGACTGGGCGCTCGATCAGCTTTGGCTTTTCTGGGCCGCCCCGATGGTAGGTGGTGTTCTCGCTGGCATGCTGTATCAACGTTTTTGGGGGCTTCGTACCGATCGTTCGGGCGTATTCACGCCCGAACGTGGCGAAGCGGTCTGACGTGTTCTTTATTGAATCCCTCGTGTTCCCGCAATGAAACGTTGGCAAAAAATTGCCCGAAATGTCCTTAAGTGGTCACTGCGGGGACTAATCGTGGCCGGACTCGCGCTTTCTGTCCCGGCGCAGGGCACGCTAGATGGGCCGGTTTCCGGCCAGGCACCAAGGCAAAGCCCGAGCGGCTTTCCAGTGCAACTGAGCGTCGGCGTGCTGACCCATGGCTGGGCACCGTTTGATGGCCTCAAGAATGGGCAACTCTCCGGTATGAGCGTGGATTATCTTCACGCGCTGGTCGGGCCCGGCGTCACCCTTGTCCCCCGCATTTATCCCGATATGACGCGCATGCTGGCGGCTGCCTGCGCTGGCGAAGTCGATCTCGTGATGAGCGTTGCGCGCACGCCTGAGCGTGAACATTGCCTGAGTTTCACCGCGCCCTATTTTCGTGCCTCGACTTCGGTGGTAGTGGATGGCAGTCGTCGAAACGCGATGCCCAGCCATGCGCAACTAGACGGTGCCAGTTTTGCAATAGAGCGAGGCTTTGCTCTTGAGCGGTTTTTGCGCGAACGCTTCCCGCGCGCAAAAATTGAAATTTTCGCTGATACCGATGCCGCGCTAAATGCGGTTGTGGAGGGCAAGGTAGATGCGTATCTGGGCTTTACCCCATCGGCCAGGTATTACCTGGCCGATCGCCGTTTCTCGACCTTGCGCGTCGCTTTCGAAGAAAGCGGCCGGACCGATGAGTTGCGTTTTGCGTTGCCGCGCCAAGGCGCGACGCTGCGTGACCAGCTAGACCGTGCGTTAGCCACACTGCCTCCGGCTGATGAAACCGCCATCCGTTCACGCTGGCTGGGGGGCGACTTCGACATGCGCTCGGCTTCCACGGTGCGCCGCCTTGTATTGAGCCCTGAGGAGCAGGCGTGGCTGCATTCGCTGCCGCCGCTATCAGTTGGTTTCGACGCTGACTGGCCACCTTTTAGCTATCTCGATGACGCGGGGCATTCGAGCGGTATTTCTGCTGAATATCTGGATTACCTGGGGCGGACACTGGGCGTTAAATTTCGCCGGGCACCGATGGCCGACTGGCCTGCAACCCTGAAGGCTTTCCAGAAAGGGGAACTGGCGCTGCTAGCGACGGCTACTCAAGATGACCCTCGTCTCACCAATGCCTATTACACGCGCGCTTACGAAAGCTACCCACTCGTGATCGTCGGTCGGGAAGATGAGCCTGCCGCGCGTAGCCTGGATGATTTCACTGCGCGCCGTGTGGTTGTGTCGGCCCATGTTGTTGGCTTGATTGCGCAGTCGTCCACCGGACCTCCTGCCCAAAACCTGATCGTCGCGGCTAGTCTGGACGACGCATTGAAGCTGGTCGCTCAAGGCGAGGCGGACGTTTTTGTCGGCAATGTGGCGGCGGTCGATCTGATGCTGAAGCAGCAATATGCGGGCACGCTCAAAATTCTTGGCGCGGTGGGTGAATCAGACACGTTGCGCTTTGCCTTGCGTTCTAACCTTGAGCCGCTGGCGGGATTGATTGACCGGGCACTGCTGGCGATGCCGCCTGCTGAAAAGCAACTGATCCGTCAACGATGGGTCACCGGGCACGCTGACCCGCATGGCGGGTGGAGTGTTACTGCGGTGCGTTTGCTGCCGTTGTTGATTGGCATCGGTATCGTTCTGGCGATTACGCTGCGCGCATATGTGTTGCTGCAACGGGAAGTCCGGCGGCGCAAGCGAACCGAGACGGCGCTGGCATCGCAGCTCAATTTCCAGCAAACCTTGATGGAAATGGTGCCGTACCCGCTTGCTGCAAAAGACCTCGACGGACGCTACATTGAGATCAACCGGGCCTATGAAGAAGCATCCGGCTTGCGGCGTAAAGACTTGATCGGGCGCACGATTTGCGAAGTGCAGGCGTGGGGCTTATCCAACAGCGGCCGTCTTGCACAAATGACCCACGATACGCTGCGCACGGGTGAGCGGGCTCAACTTGAGCTTGAATTCATCGGACGCGTGGGGGATGTTCGTCACGGCATTTTCTGGACCGCGCTGTGCAAAGGGGGGGATGGCTCGCCTACCTGCGTGCTGGGCACCGTGATCGACATCACGGATATCCGTCGTACCGAGATGTGCGCACGCGAGACCGAACGCCGTCTGTTCGATGTCACTCGCTCGTTGCCCGCGGTGGTTTTTCAACTGCGCCGCGATGCTCATGGCAAGTATTCATTCCCCTATATCGGCGGAAATACCCAGCACCTGCTGGGGGGCGGAGCCAGCGTGCTGATGCCCGACGACGTGATCGACCTGCGGCGCGTCTGTGCCGAAGACCGTCCGAAGGTGATGAAGGCGCTTAAGCATTCGGCACGCTCAGAAAAGCCTGTGCATCTTGAGTTTCGCTTTGATACCCCGCACGGACGCCGTTGGGGGCGTGCCGAACTGGTACCCCGGCGCGAAATGGCTGGCGGCGTGGTCTGGAGCGGGTACTGGGTTGATGCGAGTGTCGAGCATGCGCGTTCAGACGAACTGGAGCGGGCACGTGATCTGGCCGAAGCGGCTTCTCGTGCCAAGGACGATTTCCTTGCGATGATGAGCCACGAAATACGCACGCCGATGAATGGTGTGCTTGGGCTGGTCGAGTTGCTGGAGCGGACCACGCTGAATGCTGACCAGGGCGAGATGCTGGGCATGATTCACGATTCAGCGGGTGCATTGCTGCAAATTCTGGACGATCTGCTCGATTATTCGAAGATCGAAGCAGGGCGTTTGACGATGAACGTCGAAACCCTTGATCTGCGTGAGCTGGTAGACAACGCGGTAGGTTTGCTAGCCGGTCAGGCGCACGAAAAAGGCTTGAAAGTACGTGTAGACGTGGAGCCCGAAGTCGCCGCTTCGTTGCGTGGCGATGGTGTCCGTCTGAGGCAGGTTCTGTTCAATCTGCTTGGCAATGCCATCAAATTTACGTTGCAGGGCGAAGTCGAGGTTTACGTATCAGTGGCCGGACAAACGGCCGATGAACAAACGATCGAGATCGTTGTTGAGGATACCGGCATCGGTATCGAACAAGAGGCCCAAATCCGGCTCTTTGAGCCATTTGTTCAGGCCGAGTCGTCCACGACGCGACGCTTTGGTGGAACCGGGCTGGGATTGACGATTTGCCGGAAGCTGGTTGATCTGATGGGTGGCGCGCTCGAACTGCAAAGCACGCCAGGCATTGGTACCCGGATGACTTTGCGACTGGTGATGCCGGTCGAAGCGCGCCGTTACACGGCAGGTGGGTTGCGAGGCAAACGTGGGCTGATTGCAGTTAATGACGAACGCATTGCCCAAGCGCTGATGCATTACGGTGAAGCGCTGGGTCTTCAGTTGCGATGCGCAGCGCCTGATGCCGCTGAATTGAGAAATGCCGCTGGGCTAGTCGATCTTGACTTGATTTTCCTGTGTGACAGCATGGATTTGCCTGCGGCCGCTCAGTCGAGTACCCGGGTGATACGCATTACGGAAAAACCCAAGCCGACGGGCTATCGGATCGTCGAAGATACGATTCGCCTCAGCGTCAATCCAATTTCATGGCGTGGTCTCGGCGCCGCATGCGCCGCCGCATTGACGGGGCTAGCCATTACTCCGTCACGGACACCGGACATCGTCGACATTGGCATCACACCGCCAGACCGTGCACGCGCGATTGCGAGCAACCGGCTCATTCTGGTGGCGGAAGATCATCCCGTGAATCAGGAACTGATTCGTCATCAACTGGCATTGCTGGGTTTTGCCTGCGACGTGGTGAATGATGGGCTTGAAGCGCTTGCGGCACTTGAACAGACGCGTTATGGCTTTTTGATTACCGACTGCCATATGCCTAATCTGAACGGCCATGAGTTAGCCAGAAAGGTTCGTGAAAAAGAAGCCGGTGGCCTGTACCGCTTGCCTATTCTTGGCATTACGGCTAATACCGCACCTGAGGATTTACGCCTGTGCCACAGTGCCGGCATGGATGACTGCCTGATTAAGCCAACCCGGCTTGTGACATTGCGTGAATATCTCAATCGCTGGTTTGGAATTGATAGCGTTCATTTGCCTGATTCGTCGGTTTCGCCTGGCGGCTTGGGCGAAACGGACGAACGTTTGCTTGAATGCAACAGTCCGGCGGATTCGTTCGTGCCGGTTGATCTGCGGCATATGGCTCAGCTATGGGGCAGCGAATCGACCGTGAAGGCTTTGCTGGATTCATTTGTTTCAGCGATGCGTGATGATGTTCGCGCATTACCGCAGTTACTTGAGGATATTGATGTTGAGCGTCTGCGCGAATGGCACCACCGCGTAGTGGGTGCCGTCAGCGTGTTGCAGTATTCGCCGCTATTGGGCGTGCTAGACGAGTACCGCTCCGAGATTATGTCGAAAGCGCCTGACGAGTTGCGCACCGACGGGCTGGCATTAGTCAGAAAATGCAATGCGATGCTGGATGGCATTGAGGAGCAGGCGGCACTGCTGGTTTAGCGGTTTAGCGTTTAACGAAACGCGCAGAGGGTTGCTTGTTTCGTTCGCGGATTCACTGCTCGCTATTTGCGGTTTGCTGGAAAATGGTCTACTGGCCTGCCGTTACGAAGATTCAAACCACTAGGCCTAGTTTTTGACTTGGCTTGACAAGATCGCCGGCTGGTTGGGCGCAGTGTTTTCCCGAAAATAATCGACAGTGAAATCGACAAACGAGCGGGTTTTCGCTGAAACATGACGACGCCCCGGATAGACCAGCGACAACTCTTTATCTGCGTCCTTGATTAGATAGTCGGCCAGAACTTCAACCAGCTTGCCTGATGCGAGATCTTCCTCGACGTGATTTTTGGGCAAGATGGTGATGCCCATGTCTGCCAGAGCGGCTTGCTTGAGCATGACGGCGTTATTGACCGAATACTTGGGTTCCAGGCAGATTGTTTTTTCCTGTCCATTGGGTTTTATAAAGCGCCAGATTGCGTTATGAATATCGGCCGAAGGCGCCATAAAGGTATGCCTGGTCAGTTCGGATGGCGTATAAGGCTGCCCGTATTTTTCAATATAAGCGGGTGAGGCGACAGCCACGGACTGCACTTTAAAGAGCAGCCGCTTGATTAGCGTGCCACTGCTAATTTGCCATGGCATGACGATGCCCACATCAAACCCTTCTTCGATCAGATCAACCGGGCGGTGCAACAACGTGACGGCGAGCCGCACCTGCGGATGACGTGCCTGATAGCGTTGTATCAGCGGCGTTAGGCCGGACAGCGCAAATGACGCAACTACAACGAGTTTGAGTGTGCCGGCTGGATCGGTTGAACTGCGAGTGATGCCGGATTCCATGGCTTCGAGCTGCTCAATCACCTGCCTGCAACCTTCCGCATAGGCTTCGCCAGCTTCTGTCAGCGACAGACTGCGCGTGCTGCGATTGATCAGCCGTGTATTGAGATGGGTTTCGAGCAGCGCGATATACCGTGTAACGACGGCATTCGACAGATCCAGGCTCGATGCGGCACGTCCAAACGAACCGTTCTCGGCAACCTGGAGAAATATTCGCATGGCTTGTAGATGGTTCATCATAGGAATGGAATTGGCATCGGATAAAAATTGGAAGAATTTTAATGAGAAAGAAAATCAGGAGATGAATGGCTGCGGTCAAAGAGTCGCCCCTTATGCTAAAAACTTAAGAGGCCCTTTGAAATGAGAGTTATCTTAAATATCTCAATTAATTGCTGATGTGAAATTTGTGGTGGTCCGGCAACGTTTTAATTGGATAAGGATGCGGGATAGCAAAATGAGATAAGAGGCGGTCCTTTTGTATCAAAGGATTGCCGTCGAAAATCAGCATTTTTTTAATAATTTAAAAAGAGTTTTGTTGTTGTGGTCATGCCGCTGGGAAAGTGACCCACCTAAACTTTGGCCTCGCAGACCAAGCAGGTCTCCGATTTTAGGGTGACGGCGTTACAGGACTATGCGCTTCAGCTTGCAGTCGCGCTGTGCAATTAATCGAGTCAACGGACTCAGTAGATATCTCAAGGGACTAGCATGAAAAAAACTCTGATTCTCGCGGCTGTTTCCGCGACCTTCGCGAGTGCGGCATACGCGCAAAGCAGTGTGACGCTGTACGGTATCGTTGATGCCGGTTTCACTTTCGTGAACAACCAGGTTAAGCCTGGCCTCGTTCCAGTTGGCGCTCCTCCGCTCCACGGTGCGGTTTATGGTTTGAAGAGCGGCAACGTTCAAAACAGCCGCTGGGGCCTGCGTGGTGCAGAAGACCTGGGTGGCGGTCTGAAGGCAATCTTCACATTGGAAAGCGGTTTTGACATCGGTAACGGCACTGCCGCCCAAAATGGCCGTATGTTTGGCCGTCAGGCTTTTGTCGGTATGTCCAGCCCTTACGGCACTGTGACTCTTGGTCGTCAGTATGATTCCGTGGTCGATTACATCGGCCCGCTGACGGCAACCGGAAGCTGGGGCGGCACGTATTTCGCTCACCCGTTTGACAATGACAACGCGAACAACTCGCTGCGCATGAACAATTCGGTCAAGTTCCAAAGCGCTAACTACGGTGGCTTCTCGTTCGGTGGCTTGTATGCCTTCTCGAACCAGGCTGGTGGCTTTGCTAGCGACCGTGCATACAGCGCGGGCATGGGCTACCAGGCTGGCGGTTTGAAGCTGGCTGCTGCATACCTGCAAACGCAAGGTACAGACCGTAACACTAGCGGTGCAGTTCAAGACGGCATCGCAAACTTTGGCTCAGCTACTGCTCCGGCATTCAGCTCGAAGCAACGTACCTGGGGTGCAGGCGGTAGCTATGCATTCGGCCCGGCAACAGTTGGTGCTGTGTTCTCGCAAAGCCGCTTCCAGTTCGTGCTGGGTGACGCATCGGTTCGCCTCAACAACTACGAAGTCAATGCACGTTACAACCTGACGCCAGCATTTGCTCTGGGTGCTGCATACACGTACACCCAATCGATGCAACGTACTCCGGCGATTCCTTCTGGCTCGAGCCACTGGAACCAGTTCGGTCTTCAAGCTGACTACGCGTTGTCCAAGCGTACCGATATCTACGCTGAAGGCGTAGCTCAGCTTGGCGCGAAGGGTAATGCTGCCAATGGCACAACTACTCGCGTATTTGGTACCGATGCACCTTCTTCATCGCGTAACCAGGTTGTGGTCACGACGGGTATTCGTCACCGCTTCTAAGCATCACTGTTTCAGCAAAAAAGCACCGTTCGCGGTGCTTTTTTGTTTTTGGGCGACAGATTCGGGCTGAATACGATGGCGTGCTATTTACGCTATCTAGTATGTTGTTGCTTTGTGCCAAGAGCGGGTCACTAGCTGATTCGCTCTGTTGGCGAAACAACATGGGAAGGAAATATGACTGCTATCCGCAAGCTGAATCTCGTCGCTGCACTATGGGTTCTGACATTGGGCGTTGCCATGGCGGATACGGTTGCGCTGAAGGCCCATCTGGAGCCTTCCAGCGAAGTCCCGCCTCGTGTCAGTCATGGTCACGGCGTGCTGAATGCCACGTTTGACACCTCGACCAATGCGATCCAATGGACGGTGACTTATGCGGACTTGTCGGGGCCCGCAACGGGAGCGCACTTTCATGGTCCCGCCCCCGTTGGGCAAAATGCGAAAGTTCAGGTGTCGATCGACCAATCCGCATTGGCTAGTCCGATTAAGGGCTCTGCGAGACTGACTGAGCAACAGGTCACGGATCTGATGGCCGGCCAGTGGTACTTCAATATCCATACCGGACAAAATTCTGGCGGTGAAATTCGCGGCCAGATACTGCCTTCCAACTAGCCGTGCGAGCCTGAAAATCGTTTTGAGCCAAGCTTCGTTGGGTTCATTCGATGAAGCGGCATTTCCGCATCAGGCGAGGTGTCGCCGCGTTATTTAAGTGTCAGGCGAGTCATCTGAGAGGCTGATTGCCTGATAGGCGGCTTCGACGGCGGCCGTGCCGTACTGGCGCTCCAGCCGTCGTACGGTGAAATGACCATGGGCGGCTTGCTGAAAATGGTCAATAAAAACTGTGTTGACCATGGCTCCCAGCACCGCGCCCAGCGCAGGAATGGATTTGGCCGCGATTTGTTCGCTGACTTGCGTGGAAAACCGCGCGGCAATGGTTTGAACCAGACGCAATAGCGCGGCTGAACCGTGTGTGGTGAAGCCCTTTGCTGCGACTTCGGCAGAGGCTTTCGAGACGGCCTGGGCCAGCGCGCCACGCATGATGAAGTAGCCGAATTCGGCGTCGTCGTCGGTTTTTGATGTGCCTCCCATGCCCAGCACGGCAAGACATTGCAACTGGGTGTCAATCGAGTTCAGGTCTTCGCCCTCGCTGCGGGCGACATCACAGATCGAACGAAACATCAGCGTGGTGGTAACCGGTAGTTCAACGGGCAGCGCGAATAGCCCGAAGGCACCTCCTGCCGCGCCGGTGGTGGCCACCGCGAACTTGTGCAGCAGGTTGCGTGGCTTGTCGGGCGTGCCTGATGGCGTGCTGCTGTCGTGGCTCCCCAGCGTGCGCAACGCGATGTTCAAACATTTGCGCAACGCGATTTGCGTCGCTTCGGCCACTTTCTCATTGGCGCTGGCGGGCATCCGGGCCAGCAGCTTTTCTAGTGGTGCTCCGACGATGCTGGCGAGTTTCATCGCCAGCGCTGGGCTTTCAAGTTCATGTTTCGCGTGCCGCAGAACGCTTAGATCTGCGGTGGACAACGGCGAGGCGGCAAGCGGTAACGGTTGCATAACACTTCCTGATGACTGCGGCGGGCAATCGGGCAGTTTAGCGCGGCACCGCGTGATATGATCCGCAATCTATTGACCAATCAACTGTTGTCATATCAATAAATGCCCGTCCATACTGCGGCTCACCATTCGAGTGGGCAAGTTTTGCCGTTTCGTGAATCATTGCTGGCCATGTTGGGTATTTCGTTTGTCACGATGCTCGTGGCGCTCGATCAAACTGTGGTGGGCACTGCGCTGCCTACGGCCGTCGCGGAACTCAAAGGGTTTGAGCTTTATGCCTGGGTGGCGACTTCGTACTTGCTGACTTCGGTGATTACCGTGCCGATTTTCGGCCGTCTTGGCGATTATTACGGGCGCAAGCCGTTCGTGATTGCCTCAATCATCGTTTTCACCGCCGCCTCTGCGCTGTGCGGCATGGCGGACAGCATGCTGTTTCTGGTGCTCGCCCGGGGTTTGCAGGGCATCGGAGGGGGCATGCTGGTGGGCACTGCATTTGCCTGTATTCCCGATCTTTTTCCTGATTCAGTGGTGCGTCTGCGCTGGCAAATAATGATGAGTTCGGCCTTCGGTATCGCCAATGCAGCGGGGTCGTCGTTGGGCGGCATTCTCACGCAGTACTACGGCTGGCGTTCGGTGTTCTACGTCAACTTGCCTGTGGGGCTGTTGTCGCTGTTTTTTGTCTGGCGTTATTTGCCGCATCTGCGCCATGTCGTGCATACCGAAAAGATGCGTCTGGACTGGCCCGGTGCGTTGCTTATCGCTGTGACGCTGGGTAGCTTGCAGCTTTTCGTTGAATGGCTGCCGCAACATGGTTTCGCTCCCACGACGTTAGGCTTGCTCGCGCTTGGTCTGATCGCGGGCTACGCGCTCTGGAAATGGGAAAAACGCTGCCCGCAAGCCATTCTCCCGATTGACATGTTTCGCAACCGTAGTCTTGCCGCGCTGTTCGTCTTGACGTTGCTGAGCGGTTTTACGATGTTTTCGCTGCTGTTTTACGCACCGCTGCTGTTCCAGGGTGGGTTTGGCATGTCACCGCAGGAAGCTGGGCTCATCATCACGCCGCTGGTGGTGTTTATTACGGTGGGCAGTATCGTCAATGGGCGCATCGTTTCGCGTGTGCGTAATCCCAATCTGATGCTGTATCTCGGCTTTGTGCTGGTGGCGCTGGCCTGTGCAGGCGTCGCGCGGGCGACGCACACCATGCCCTCCTGGCTGCTAGTTACGTTGATGGTGATGGCGGGCCTGGGTCTCGGCTTTGTGCTGCCCAACCTGACGATCTTCGCGCAGCAGATAGCCGCGCGGGAGCATCTTGGGATTGCAACGGCGCTGCTGCAGTCGTTGCGCATGATTGGCGGGATGGCTGGCACCGCGCTGACTGGCACGCTGATTAGCCATATGTACGCCGATGGGGTGCGTACTGCGCTGGAGCGCGATCAGGCGATGCACTGGTTTGCTGCCCTGAGTGATCCACAAATCCTGATTAATCGTGAAGCGCAGTTGCCGCTGCTTGAGCAACTCGCGCGCGCTGGCCATAACGGCATGCTGCTGCTGGAGAGCGCGCGTGAAGCGCTGGTTGCGGCGATTCATCTCGGGCTGGCACTGGCGGCGCTGATTGCCGTTGTGTCGCTCTGGCAAAGCCGCCGGGTGCCGCGCATTACACTGCGGCGCAAAGTTGAGCCAAGCGTGGCGGCTGATTGATTCCCCCTGAGTTACATGGTTGAAACCTTATGGAAGAGCAGGATCGTGTTGCTTTCGTGCAGCAGTTTGGCCGGACTTATCGTGTGTTTATGTCGGCCTTTGAAGCCAGCGTGGGGCATCCGCTGCCGCGCTGGCGTGTCTTGCGGGCGTTGCATGAGCAGTCTGGCGGGGCTTCGCAAAAACGGCTCATTGAGCTTCTGCGGATTGATCCCGGTGCGCTGACGCGGCAGTTGAAGGCGCTTGAGGCACTAGGCTGGATCGCTCGCAGCATGGATGCGCGGGATAACCGTGTGACCAACGTCGTGTTGACCGACACCGGCCGGGCGGTGATTCAGGCGAGCTTGCCGCAGCGCAATGCGTTCTTGCACGACACCATGGCGGGGCTGCCGGATGCGGACCTCGCGGCGGTTTCCAGTATCTTGAGGCGGCTTGAAGCGCGGATCGGTGAGGTGGCGAGTGCTGCGCCTGAATTGCGCTCAAGTGCCGTGGGCGAGAACGCTGCAGATTAAACCGCAGTTGTTGTGCACCATGCGTACCACCGTCACCGTCACCGTCACCGCCACCGCCACCACCACCACCACCGCCACCGCCACCGCCACCGCCACCGCCACCGCCACCGCCACCACCACCACCACCACCACCACCACCACCACCACCACCGCCGCACCAACCACTGTCAGAAGAACGTTTCGATGACTTCGGTCACGTTGTACGACGAATCGACCATCAGCAACTGACGCCATTTATCAAACGTCAGACACGGATGCGAGATATCAAACGCCAGCATGTCGCCCACCTTCAGGTTGGCCTCCGCTGGAATCTTTAGATAGGCATGCTGATCCATCATTGAGCTTACTTCCCAGCCTTCGCTGGCTGCGATCTCGCGTGGTGCTGTGTCGCCTGGACGGTAGTGGCGCGCGGGTTGGGGCAAACCTGCGTCGAATGCAGCGTCACGTTTGCCGAGCGCGATGATGGCGCGTCCGGCTTCCGGAATAGATTGCACATAAGCCCATAAATGCAGTGCAGGCAGCAGCCCCTGGCCCATTTTTTGGGCCACCGGGTTGCGCGCAAAAATATCGCTCTGCGCCTGGCGGTAAATCCCGATGTCATGCGTCAGATAGCAGCCCGGCCGCAGCACAACTTCAATCTGGCCAGCGGCGGCGGCCGGGGCGAATTCTTCTGCTACGACGTCGTACCACGCTGATCCGGCCCCGCTCAGAATGGCTGGCGTCCGGGCAAAGCGGCCTGTGCTGGCCAGCAGACGCATCGTGGCAACCGCATGGCGCAAGAATGCGCGAATCTCATGTTCTTCCTTGAGCACGCCCTCATAGAGTTCGATACCCGCGAGTTGCAGCACGCCAGGGTAACGCGCGAGGGCGGCGAGCACGGCGTCACGCTGCGCGTCATCGCGTACGCCATTGCGCCCGCCGGGCACGCCTAGCTCCAGCAGCACTTGCAATGGCTTGCGCGCCGCGCTGAAAAATTCGCCGAGTTGTGTGACCCCTTCAGCCGAATCAACCAGGCAGAAAAATTCGAAATCAGGGTCGCTTAACAGCTCAGCGATGAGCGCCATGTTGCAGCGCCCGACGAGCTGGTTTGCCATCAACACCCGTGTGATGCCACCGTGCCAGGCCGCCCGCACTTGATGCGCGGTCGCCAGCGTGATGCCCCAGGCACCGCCCTCGATCTGGCGGCGGAAAAGCTGGGGGGCCATGGTCGTTTTGCCGTGTGGTGCGAGTTTCACGGCGTATTGCGTAACGAAGGCCTGCATCCATTGCAGGTTGTGTTCGATGCGATCGGCATACAGCACCGCCGCAGGCAAGCTGACATCTTCACGCAGCAGGTTCCATTCGAGCCGTGCCACATCCGTTAACTGAATCCGGTTGCCGGGAACTAGCCCCAAGCCTTTGCTATGAGGATCAATCACGGCACCCTGATAATTCGTTACTTTCATGTCATGCTCCCTCGTCCGGTTGAGTTGCCGCAGCGTTGGCCGGATGCATGTTACCCAAAGTATCTTGAGCCTTGGGCTGCCTGATTCGCGCCGCCATCACGCCGTCATTGCGCTGCCATTGCGTCGTAATCGCCGCAGCCTGCCACGGCAAGGAGACAAACCATGCATTCCCATCCTGAAGCCGCCGATACCCTGATCTTCGGCGCGCAGTTGTATGACGGCACTGGTGCCGCTCCGGTCGAGCGTGATGTCGCGCTGCGTGAAGGCCGGATCGTGGCCATTGGCAATTTGACCAACTGGCTCGCGGAAGAAGTGATCGACGCCAGCGGCCGTGCGCTGGCACCAGGCTTCATTGATGTGCATACGCATGACGACACTGCTGTCATCCGCTCGCCGCAGATGCTGCCCAAGCTGACGCAAGGCGTGACCACGGTGATCGTTGGCAATTGCGGCATTAGCGCCGCGCCCGTCACGCTGGCTGCCGCTCCCCCTGATCCCATGATTTTGCTCGGTGAGCGCGAAGCGTTTTGCTATCCGACGTTCGCGGCGTATGTCGCTGCTGTGAATGACGCGCGGCCGGCGGTCAATGTGGCGGCGCTGGTCGGACATACGGCGTTGCGTAGCAACCAGATGGCGCAGCTTGATCGTGCCGCGAGCGCCACAGAACTTGAGCGCATGTGTGCGCAGCTTGAAGAGGCGCTGGCGCATGGCGCGCTTGGCCTGAGCTCCGGGTTGGCGTATGGCTCGGCGTCGGCGGCCCCGGTAGACGAAGTGATTGCGCTCGCACGGCCGCTGGCAGCGGCTGGCGCGATTTACACCACGCATTTGCGCACCGAGTTCGATGCCATTCTCGACGCGATGGAAGAGGCGTATCAGGTCGGGCGGCAAGCGCGGGTGCCGGTCATCATTTCGCATTTGAAGTGCGCGGGGCCTGCGAACTGGGGCCGTAGCGTGGAAGTACTCGCCTCCATCGAACAGGCGCGGCGCGGGCAACCCGTTGGCTGCGACTGCTATCCCTACAGCCGCAGTTCGTCGACGCTTGACCTGAAACAAGTGACTGGCGATATCGACATCACCATCACATGGAGTGAGCCGCATCCCGAGATGGCGGGCAAGCTCCTCAACGAGATCGCCACGCACTGGCAGCTCACGCAGCGCGCAGCTGCGCAGCGTTTGCAACCCGCTGGCGCGGTTTATCACAACATGGCGGAAGAAGACGTGCGGCGCATTCTCGCGCATCCCGCGACGATGGTCGGCTCGGATGGCTTGCCGAATGATCCGTTGCCGCATCCGCGTTTATGGGGCGCTTTTCCCCGGGTGCTAGGGCATTACGCCCGCGACGAAAAGCTGATGCCGCTCGAAGAAGCGGTGCGCAAGATGACGAGTCTATCTGCGCGCCGTTTTGGGCTGACGCAGCGCGGTGAGGTGCAGTTGGGCTATCACGCCGATCTCGTGTTGTTCGATCCAGCTCGGGTGCACGATGCGGCGACCTTCGAGGTACCGCAAAAGCCTGCCAGCGGAATCGACGCGGTTTGGGTGAATGGTGTGCTGTCGTACCGGGATGGCGAAGTGAGTGAGGCGCGTGCCGGGCGATTCATCACGCGCGGTGTGCGCCCAGACAGCGCGGCAAACGCATTCTGAATAGCGCTTGCGCGGCAGGATTCAGGTCTAACCCAAAGGAGAGAGAAGCGATGAAACGTTATGGCGTAGAAGGCGGCAAAGGCACCGGTGGCCAGCACATGCCGTTTTCCAGGGCGGTTGAGGCGGATGGCTGGCTGTTTGTTTCAGGTCAGACGCCGATGGAAAACGGTGAAGTGATCGCGGGCGGCATTGTTGAGCAGTCGCACAAAACGATGCAGAACGTGTTTGCGATTTTGCAGGAAGCGGGCTACGGCGCTGAGCACGTGGTGCGCTGTGGCGTGTGGCTGGATGATCCGCGTGACTTCGCCTCGTTCAACAAGGTTTTTCGTGAGTACTTTGGCGAGCATCCACCGGCACGGGCATGCGTCGTGTCCAGCATGGTGATTGACTGCAAGGTCGAGGTGGATTGCGTGGCTTATAAGGCACCAGCAGGAAAGTCCTGATCTGGTTCGCTTGAAGCTGGGGTTAAAGCTGAAGCAGTGAAAGCAACGGAAGCAGAATAAACGGCCGGTCGCGCGGCAAGGCTTGCGCAGCGACCGGACGACCGGCCGTGCGGTTTACTGCCGCGCCGTGCGGAGATTGTCCGGCAGCGGCATGTTGTAGTTGGTGCGAAACGGATTGATATCCAGCCCGCCGCGCCGGGTATAGCGCGCATAGACGGCGAGCCGCGCCGGTTGGCAAGCCTGCATGATGTCGCTGTAGATTCGCTCTACGCATTGCTCATGAAAGCCCGTGTGCTGGCGATACGAAATGATGTAGCGCAGCAGTCCGGCATGGTCGATTGGCGGGCCTGAGTAACGGATCTGCACACTGCCCCAGTCTGGCTGGCCCGTGACTGGGCAGTTTGATTTCAGCAAGTTCGAATACAGCGTTTCTTCCATCGGCGCTTGCGTGAGTGCTGCGCTCAGCAGCGACGGATCGGGGTGGTACACATCGGCGTCGAGATCGAGCCGGTCGAGTGACAAGCCATCGAATTCATCCATCTGCAACTGGCCGAAATCGGCGCTTAAGGTCAGACGAACCGGCACATTCGCGCCGCAGATCGCCGACACGTCGCGCTTGAGCGCGTCACGCAGTGCCTCTGCGGAGTCATATGCAGTTTGCGCAAACGATCCCAGATATAGCTTGAACGACTTTGATTCGATGATGAACGGCGAATCGGCTGGCACGTAAAACGTGGCGAGCGCGATCTGCGGTTTGCCACGGGGGTTCAGCCACGACAGTTCATACGCGTTCCAGATATCGGTGCCGAAAAACGGCAACGGCTGGCCGATGCCAATCGCGTCCCGCGCGGGCTGGCGGGGGATTGGGAATAGCAATGAAGGGTCGTATTGGGCGATATAGGCAGTAGCTTTGCCCAAGGGGGAGTGCTCGAGGGTCATGGTGTGTTCACGATGCCATTGAAAACGTGCCCAGTGGGCGTGACGACACGCGCTGATTCGCAATGACGCAGCTGGTCGTCGAAGAAAAAGTCGGGCTCGAATTCACGCAAAAAAGCGCCTTTATCGAGCCCGCCGAGAAACATCGCTTCGTCGATTTCGATGTTCCAGGCCATCAGGGTGCGGATCGCGCGTTCATGCGCAGGGGCCGAACGTGCTGTGACGAGTGCGGTGCGGATATGCATCGGGGCGGCGTGGTCTGCGAGTTTTTGCAGCCGGTGCAGCGCTTCGAGCAGCGGTTTGAGCGGGCCATCCGCGAGCGGTAAATCTTTGTTGCTGGTCTCGTTGTCGATGAAGGCGGGCAAGCCGTCGCGCTGAAAAATACGTTCGGCTTCGTCGGAGAACAGCACCGCGTCCCCATCGAATGCGATGCGAATTTCATTGGGCCAGGTGCTTGCCATACGGGCCGATTCGGGCAGCACGCGCGCGGCGGGAAACCCGGCCGCGAGCGCATCGCGCACGTCATCCTGGTTGGCCGACAAAAAGAGCGCGGCGTTCAGCGGCTTCAGATAACCAAACGGCGCGCGGCCCCGGGTGAAGACTCCTCGCTCGATGGCGAGGCCATATTCGCGGCATGAATTAAACGCGCGCAAGCCGCTGATGGGATCACTGCGCGACAGGATCACGACTTCGACGTTGTGCCCGCTGGCGTTGAGCGCCAGCAGCTTGCGCATCAGTGGAAACGCGACCCCAGGCTTGGCTGGCACGGCGAGTCGCGCACGTTGCAGTTCTTCGTAGGCTCGCAGGTCGCCGTTTTCGTAGACGCGGTTTTCTTCTTCGAAATCGAATAGCGCCCGCGATGAAATCGCCACCACGAGTTTGTCTTGCAGTGAAACCGCCATGTGTCAGGCTCCAGCCGGTAGTGCTGTGTGATGCCGCATGTCGCTGCGCGTTGTCACGTTGTCGCCGCGTGTTTAACCGAGAAACAGCCGGTAGACCGGGTTAGCCGTCTCTTCCCAGCAGGGATAGCCGAGTGACGCGATAAAGCGGTCAAACGCTTCGCAGTCGACGCTGGGCACCTGCATGCCGACGAGGATCGAGCTGTAATCCGCGCCTTGATTGCGGTAATGGAACAAGCTGATATTCCAGTTTGGTGCCATCGAGGAGAGGAATTTCATCAGCGCGCCCGGCCGCTCGGGAAACTCGAAACGGAACAGACGTTCGTCCTGCGCTAGCGGTGAGCGCCCCCCCACCATGTAACGGATATGTTGTTTCGAGAGCTCGTCGCCGGTGAGATCGACCGTGGCGAAGCGGTGGGCTTCGAACGTTTGCGCGATCTCAGCGGATTCGCCGCGATTCTTGATCTGAACGCCAACGAACAGGTGCGCCGAATGCGCATCCGCAATGCGGTAATTGAATTCGGTGACGCTGCGGGTGCCGACCAGCGTGCAAAAGCGCCTGAAGCTGCCGCGCTCTTCGGGGATCGTCACGGCGAACACGGCCTCGCGCGCTTCGCCGACTTCGGCGCGCTCAGCGACAAACCGCATCCGGTCGAAATTCATGTTCGCGCCCGAGGTGACGGCGATCAGCGTTTGCGCCTGAATGCCGCTGCGTTCGGCATACAGCTTGGCACCGGCGACGGCCAGCGCGCCCGCTGGCTCAAGCACGCTGCGGGTATCCTGGAAGACGTCCTTGATCGCAGCGCAGAGCGCATCGGTATCCACAATCAAGACGTCGTCGAGATAGGCCTGGCAGAGCCGGAAGGTTTCCTCGCCCACCAGCTTGACCGCCGTGCCGTCTGAAAAGAGGCCCACTTCAGGCAGCGTTACGCGCTGGTTGGCCTTGAGCGATTGCGCCATCGCGCAGGAGTCGTCGGTTTGCACCCCGATAACTTTGATCTCCGGGCGCACCGCCTTGACGTATGCCGCGACGCCCGCCGCCAGCCCGCCGCCGCCAATCGGCACGAAAATCGCGTGGATCGGTGCCTGGTGCTGGCTGAGAATTTCCATGGCGACGGTGCCCTGGCCGGCAATCACGTAGGGATCGTCGAACGGATGGACAAACGTCAGCCCCTGCGCTTCCTGTAACTCGATGGCATGCGCGTAGGCATCGCTATAGGACTCGCCGTGCTGGACCACTTCGACGGTTGGGCCGCCATGCGCGCGCACCGCGTCGACCTTGAGCTGCGGCGTTGTCACGGGCACCACGATGACGGCTTTGACACCCATGCGGGCCGCCGACAGGGCCACGCCCTGGGCGTGGTTGCCCGCCGATGCGGTAATCACGCCACGCTCCAGCGCACTGGCGGGCAGGTGTGCCATTTTGTTGTACGCGCCCCGCACCTTGAAGGAGAACACCGGCTGGTTGTCCTCGCGCTTCAGAAAAACGGGATTGCCGAGGCGGACTGACAGGCTGCGTGCGGGTTCGAGTTCCGTCTCACGCGCCACATCGTAGACACGCGCTGTGAGGATTTTCTTTAAATAGTCGTGGGAATGCATGCAGGGCGCGCGCGAGGCGCTTGGAAGAGGCGGGAAAACGTCAATGATAGCGCCAACCGTGCAGGTTCCGGGCGCTGGGGTTTTGCCGCTGGCGTGCGGGTGAACTGTCCGGGGCGATTTCGGGCGGTTGCACCCAGCTTTGCCTGACTGCATAAAACACGCGTCAGAAATGCCCGGAGCGCTTTGTCTGCTGGAATTCAGACGCCTACGTGCACGAAGATCCTGCGGTAGAATTCCGGTTTGCAACAAGGATCGGAAGATGCACCGGCAGCCTTGCCCCCTCTTTTTAGTGCCAGCCTCGCGCGAGTGTTGCCCCGCAGCGCATTGGCATGTCAGGCTAGCCCGATCGTGTAGCGTTCACTGAATAGTTGAATCTTGCAGAACGGCCGATGTGAGTTGTTCCATCCAGGCCGTTTCGCCCAGCCAGAAATTTCCAGCATTGCGCCCCACGCGCATCGTCAGCCGCGCTCTGTTTGAGCCGCGCCGCCGACTCACCGAGTTGTCCGCACATGAACGCACCTCAAGTTTTCGACCCGCACGGAGCCGCCGCCGCAGTGGCCGCCGATCCCGAACCACGCCTGCGCGAAATTCCCTATAACTACACGTCGTTTTCCGACCGCGAGATCGTCATCCGCCTGCTGGGCGACGACGCCTGGAGCGCGCTCGCCGAATTGCGTGCGGAGCGCCGCACGGGCCGCTCGGCACGGATGTTGTACGAAGTGTTGGGCGATATCTGGGTGGTGCGGCGCAATCCGTATCTGCAAGATGATCTGCTTGACAACCCGAAACGCCGGGCATTGCTGATCGAAGCCTTGAATCACCGTCTGGGTGAAATTGAAAAACGCCGCCGCGCCGATCTGATCGAGCATGCCAATGCCGCCGGGATAGAGCGCGCGGCCCGGGTCGAAACCCTGGTGGCCGCTGCGCGCCGCGCGGTCGAAGCGTTCGCAAGTGAATTCGACAAAACCGCTGAGCTGCGCCGCCGCGCCACCAAAGTGCTGGGCCGCTGCACGCAGAAAGACAACATCCGCTTTGATGGCCTGTCGCGCGTGTCGCATGTCACCGATGCAACCGACTGGCGCGTCGAATATCCGTTTGTCGTGCTGACCCCCGATACCGAGGCCGAAATTGCGGGCCTGATTAAAGCGTGCTTCGCGCTGGGTTTGACCGTGATTCCACGCGGAGGCGGCACCGGCTACACCGGTGGCGCAATTCCACTCACGCCGTTTTCCGCTGTTATCAACACCGAAAAACTCGAGCAACTGGGTGCCGTCGAACTCACCGATTTGCCGGGCTTGACGCACAAGGTGGCGACGATTTTCTCTGGCGCTGGCGTGGTCACGCGGCGCGTGACCGAAGCAGCGGAACAGGCTGGTTACGTGTTCGCAGTGGACCCGACTTCGCTGGACGCGTCGTGCATCGGCGGCAATGTGGCGATGAACGCGGGCGGCAAGAAAGCGGTGCTTTGGGGCACTGCGCTCGATAACCTCGCCTGGTGGCGGATGGTCGATCCGGAAGGCAACTGGCTCGAGATCACCCGGCTTGAGCACAACATGGGCAAGATTCACGACATTCCAGTCGCGCGTTTCGAGCTGAACTGGTTCGATGGCGCGTATGCGCCTGGCGAAAAACTGCTGCGCACCGAGAAGCTGGATATTGAAGGCCGGCGTTTTCGCAAGGAAGGGCTTGGCAAGGATGTCACCGACAAATTCCTCGCGGGCTTGCCCGGCGTGCAAAAAGAGGGCTGTGATGGCCTGATTACTTCAGCGCGCTGGGTGCTGCACAAGATGCCCGCTCATACGCGCACGGTCTGTCTGGAGTTTTTCGGCCAGGCGCGCGAAGCGATCCCAAGCATCGTTGAAATCAAGGATTTCCTGTTCGAAACCTCGAAGCAGGGTGGCGCGATTCTCGCGGGTCTGGAGCATCTCGACGAACGCTATCTGCGCGCGGTGGGCTACGCGACCAAATCGAAACGCAACGCGTTTCCGAAGATGGTGCTGATTGGCGACATCGTCGGTGATGACGCGGATGCGGTTGCCGCCGCGACCTCCGAAGTCGTGCGCATGGCCAACAGCAAGAGCGGCGAAGGTTTTGTCGCGGTTAGCGCTGAAGCGCGCAAGCGCTTCTGGCTGGACCGTAGCCGCACGGCCGCGATCGCCAAACACACCAACGCGTTCAAGATCAACGAAGACGTGGTGATCCCGCTGAACCGGATGGGCGAATACACCGACGGCATCGAGCGCATCAACATCGAGCTGTCGATCAAAAACAAGCTGCAACTGGTGGATGCGCTCGACGCGTTTTTCCGCGCGGGCAAGCTGCCGCTGGGTAAAAGCGATGACGCTAACGAAATTCCCAGCGCCGAGCTGCTGGAAGACCGGGTGCAACAAGCGCTGGACCTGCTCAAGCGCGTGCGCGAGCGCTGGGCCTTCGTGCTTGAGCATCTGGATCGGCCGTTACGCGAGGCTCAGCACTATCTCGTGCAACTCGGTTACGAAGCGCTGGCAGAGAAGTTTGCCGACCGGGTGGATGGGCAGGCTGGCGTCACGGTGTTCGATGTGGCGCAGGACCGCACCATTCGCGTGTCGTGGAAGCACGAACTCCGCGCTGAGCTACGGCAGATTTTCAATGGTGGCGAATTTAAACCGATCCTTGACGAGGCTCAGGCGATCCACAAGCAGGTGCTGCGTGGCCGGGTGTTCGTGGCGTTGCACATGCACGCGGGCGACGGCAATGTCCATACCAACCTGCCGGTCAATTCCGACAACTACGAAATGCTGCAGGACGCTCACAAGGCCGTCGCACGCATCATGAAGCTGGCGCGCTCGCTTGATGGCGTGATTTCTGGCGAGCACGGGATTGGCATCACCAAGCTCGAATTCCTCACCGAGGACGAAATCGGCGAATTCCGCGCGTACAAACAGCGCGTTGATCCACAAGGACGCTTCAACGCGGGCAAGCTGCTGATTGGCGCTGACCTGCGCAATGCGTACACCCCCAGCTTTGGTCTGATGGGTTACGAATCGCTGATCATGCAGCAGTCGGATATTGGCGCGATTGCAGACTCGATTAAAGACTGCTTGCGTTGCGGCAAATGCAAACCGGTATGCGCGACGCACGTGCCCCGGGCGAATTTGCTGTACAGCCCGCGTAACAAGATCCTGGCGACGTCGCTGCTGGTCGAAGCGTTTCTTTATGAAGAACAGACTCGGCGCGGAGTGTCGATCAAGCACTGGGAAGAATTCAACGACGTGGCCGATCACTGCACGGTGTGCCATAAATGCGTGACACCGTGCCCCGTGAAGATCGACTTCGGTGACGTCACGATGAACATGCGCAACCTGCTGCGCAAGATGGGCAAAAAGAAGTTCAACGCAGGCAATGCCGCGGGCATGTTCTTCCTCAACGCGACCAACCCGCAGACTATCAACCTCGCGCGTGCGGCGATGATGGGCGTGGGCTACAAGGCGCAACGTCTTGGCAACAACTTGTTGAAACGCTTCACGAAAAAGCAGACGGCTCGGCCGCCCGCGACCACCGGCAAACCGCCAGTGGTCGAACAGGTCATCCACTTCATGAACAAGAAGATGCCGGGCAATCTGCCGAAAAAGACCGCCCGCGCGCTGCTCGATATTGAAGACAACAAGATCGTGCCGATCATCCGCAATCCGGCAACCACGAATGCGGATTCGGAAGCGGTGTTTTACTTTCCTGGTTGTGGCTCGGAGCGGCTGTTCTCGCAAGTGGGGCTGGCGACACAGGCGATGCTGTGGGAGGCGGGCGTGCAGACCGTGCTGCCGCCAGGTTATCTGTGCTGTGGTTATCCGCAACGCGGCTCGGGCCAGTTCGACAAGGCCGAGAAAATCGTTACAGACAACCGTGTGTTGTTTCACCGCATGGCCAATACGCTGAACTACCTTGATATCAAGACGGTGGTGGTGTCGTGCGGCACGTGCTACGACCAGTTGGCGGGCTACGAATTCGACAAGATTTTTCCGGGTTGCCGGATTATCGACATTCACGAATTTCTGCTGGAAAAAGGGATTCGCCTGGAAGGGGTGAGCGGCATGCGCTACATGTACCACGACCCTTGCCACACGCCGATCAAGACCATGGACCCGGTAACGCTGGTGAACCAGTTAATGGGTTCGGAGCACGACGGCTACCGGATCGAGAAAAACGACCGTTGCTGTGGCGAATCCGGCACGCTGGCGGTGACACGGCCTGATGTTTCGACTCAGGTGCGGTTTCGCAAGGAAGAGGAAATCCGCAAAGGAGCAGCCAAGCTGCGCAACATCCCGGTGGTGGCGCAGGGCGTTGCTGCAGGGGGGGCCCCTTCTGCTGCCGCGGCACCCGCGCCGGGCGGCGAACCTGGCGTGAAAATTCTGACGAGCTGCCCGTCCTGCTTGCAAGGGCTCTCGCGCTATAACGAAGACGCGGATATCGAGGCGGATTACATCGTGGTCGAGATTGCCCGCCATGTGCTGGGAGAAGACTGGATGGCCGATTATGTCCGGCGCGCCAATCATGGCGGAATTGAGCGTGTGCTGGTTTAATGGCGCGATAAACGTTTTCGTCTGGGGAAAATGATGGACTGTGTACTGTGCCGTGAGGACGGTGGCGACGTGCTGTGGCAGGACGACACATTACGCGTTGTTCTGGCCAGCGAGCCCGATTATCCGGGCTTGTGCCGTGTGATCTGGAATGCTCACGTAGCCGAGTTTTCAGAGATGCCTGTTGCCGGACGCGAGCACATGATGCGTGTGGTGTCCGCTGTTGAATGTGCGATGCGGCGCATTTTGCAGCCCATCAAAGTGAATCTGGCGAGTCTTGGCAACCAGGTGCCGCATATGCACTGGCACGTGATCCCCCGTTATTCGAATGACGCACACTTTCCGCTACCGATCTGGGCACCACGCCAGCGCACGGTGTCGGAGGCATTACTCGCCTCGCGGCGGGCCCAGGCGACGCTGCTGCGCGATGCAGTGCGTCACGAAGTCGAACAGGCACTCGCGTGAGGCGGCTATGAGCGGACTGATGCCCGATACCCCGGTGCCGACAGGCGTGATTGTTCACGCGAAGTCGCGCGTGCTGGAACTGCAATATCCGAATGGCGAAAATTTCCGTGTGCCATTTGAGCTGTTACGGGTTTATTCCCCATCGGCCGAAGTGCGCGGCCATGGGCCCGGGCAGGAAGTGCTGCAGACGGGCAAGCGCGACGTCACTATTAGCGCGATTGAAGGCGTGGGTAATTACGCGTTACAGCCGCTTTTTTCCGATGGGCATTCCACGGGGCTGTATTCGTGGGACTTGCTGTACGACCTGGCGAGCCGCCAGGAGCAGCATTGGCGGGATTACCTGGCTCGTCTGGAAGCGGCTGGCGTGCAGCGTGATGCGCCGATGACGGCGGCACGTCCCGCATCTGGCCACTGCCACTGATTCTCCCGCTATCCACAGGCTGGTACGATTCGGCCTCAAGCCGCTCCCAGCGCGGCGCTACACCTTGGAACAACACGCTAAAGGACCCAGCGCGATGAGCAAAACTCACTTCGGCTTTCAGACCGTTGACGAGCAGGAAAAAGCGAAGAAAGTGGCGGGCGTGTTTCATTCCGTCGCCACGAACTACGACTTGATGAACGATCTGATGTCGGGCGGATTGCACCGGGCATGGAAGATGTTCACGATTGCCCAGGCGAATGTACGGCCAGGTTTCAAGGTGCTCGATCTTGCGGGCGGCACGGGCGATCTGTCGAAAGCTTTTGCCCGTAAGGCAGGCTCCACAGGCGAGGTCTGGCTGACCGACATCAACGAATCCATGCTGCGCGTAGGCCGTGACCGCTTGCTCGATAAAGGCGTGGTTACGCCAGCATTGCTGTGCGATGCCGAGAAAATTCCGTTTCCTGACAATTACTTCGACGTGGTGACCGTTGCTTTTGGTTTGCGCAATATGACCCACAAAGATGCAGCACTTGCTGAAATGCGCCGCGTGCTCAAACCCGCAGGACGTTTGTTAGTGCTTGAATTTTCTAAGGTCTGGGAGCCGCTGAAAAAGGCTTACGACGTGTACTCGTTCAAGGTTCTGCCGTGGCTTGGCGATCGTTTTGCCAAGGACTCGGAGAGCTACCGTTATCTGGCGGAATCGATCCGGATGCATCCAGATCAGGAAACCTTAAAAAAAATGATGGAAGAGGCAGGGCTCGACGCTGTCAAATATTACAATTTGTCAGCAGGTGTGGTAGCGTTGCACGTGGGGACCAAATACTAGCGTTCCTACTCCATCAGTTTTATAAGGAAAACTCAAAAATGTCCGATTCACGTGCGTTATCTTCCAAAAAAAGACCGGGTTCGTGGGCGAGAAGAATCGGACTGGTTGCGATGGTGGGTTTGATTACCGTTGGCACGCTAGCCTCGCTGGACGCTGAAGCAAAGCGTATGGGCGGCAGCCGTAGTATGGGGCGTCAGTCAACCACCATGCAGCGCCAGTCACCGCCGCCGGCCCAGCCGTCGCAATCCCAGTCAGCTCAATCCGCCCAGGCCACGCGTGCTCAAGCCGCCCCTGGCGCTGCAGCGGCCGCGCCTAACCGTTCGCGCTGGCTTGGCCCGATTGCCGGCCTCGCAGCCGGTCTGGGTATTGCCGCTTTGCTGTCCCACTTTGGTTTAGGCGAGGCCTTTGCAGGTGCCATGGCCAATTTCATCATCATTGCGCTGATTGCAATGGTCGGCATCTGGCTTATCCGTAAATTCATGAATCGCAAGCGTAATGCGGGCACACCGGCGTATGCCGGATCAGGCGCTACGCTGAATGCTGGTGGCACGGGTTACAACCACGGGCTGGGCAATCCAGGCAATACAACTGCTTCGGGCTCGCATTTTGGCTTGCAAGGCAATTTGCCGGGTGGCCAGCCTGTTGCGCAAGATCTGGGCGCGACTGCTTCGATCCCGGCTGATTTCGACACGGAAGCCTTTGTGCGGAATGCGAAGGTTTACTTTGTCCGTTTGCAGGCAGCATGGGACGCGGGCAACATGGACGACATTCGTGAATTCACTACGCCTGAGATGTTTGCTGAAGTGAAGGTCGATCTCGATTCGCGCGGCGCGCAGCCTAACCAGACTGATGTGGTGCAACTGAATGCCGATTTGCTGGGCGTCGAAGATCGCGGCACGGAGTACTTTGCCAGCGTGCGTTTTTCGGGGCTGATCCGCGAATCGGCCAATGCTGCAGCGGAGCCTTTCAGCGAAATCTGGAACCTGTCCAAATCAACCCGCACCGGCGAAGGCTGGCTGCTCGCAGGGATTCAGCAAGTTACCACCCACTAGGGCGTTTGCTTTGTTCCTTAGCCGTTCGGTGTAACGGGCCTGACACCGAACGGACGTTACAATAGAAACCCGCGCGGACATTTGTCCGCGCGGGTTTTTTCTTGCCAATTCAATGACCTTCGCTGCCAAGCCCTTTGCCGCTGCTGTTAATCATCTGCTTGCCCGTGAATCATGGGCCCGTGAACGCCTCACACCCTACGCTGGTAAAACAGCGCGGCTGGCGTGTGCTAGCGTCGAGCTGCTTTTGCAGGTGCAGCCGGACGGTCATCTAGGTGCCATTACGCAAGATGAGGCGCAGCAAGTCGATGTCACCATCGCTGTGCCGGGTGAGGCACTACCTGTGTTTCTCCAGGGCGGCCAGGCTGCGGTGATGAAGCACGTAAAAATTGAAGGCGATGCAGAGTTTGCGACAGTGATCGCTCGTCTGGCGGAACATTTGCGCTGGGAGCCAGAAGAAGACCTAGCCCGTTTTTTGGGTGACGCACCGGCGTGGCGTCTGGCCACGCTGGCGCGTTCAGCCGATCAGCAAGCGCGCCGGGCCGGACGCAATCTGCTCGAAACCGTTGTTGAATATCTGCTTGAGGAGAATCCGCAACTGGTGCGCAGTGCCGCGCTCGATACATTTAATACAGAGCTCGCGCGGGTTCGAGACACGCTGGCGCGTGTCGACAAGCGCGTCGAGCGTCTTGAACGGGCGATGGAGAGTGGTTTGGCGCGTTCGCTGAACGACGCTTCCACGTTGCGTCGTACCCGCTAGTCCCCGGGCATCTCATGCGTTTTCTGCGTTTTCTCAAGATTTTATTCACCGTTATTCGCTTTGGCCTTGACGAGATGATGCTGGGGCGCGTCAACGACCGGCGCGTCCGGTTGCTGGTGCGCATCACCACCGTTGGCCGCAAGTTCGAGCAACCGCCCGGCGTGCGCTTGCGTCTTGCGCTCGAAAGTCTTGGGCCGATATTCGTCAAATTTGGTCAGGTGCTGTCTACCCGGCGCGATCTATTGCCCGTGGATATCGCAGATGAGCTGGCCAAGCTGCAAGATCAGGTGCCGTCTTTCGATTCAGACGTGGCCATTGCGATTATCGAAAAGGCGCTGGGTGCGTCGGTGACTCAGGTGTTTGATGACTTTGAGCGGGTGCCGGTGGCCAGTGCGTCGATTGCGCAAGTGCACTTCGCCAGACTCAAATCGGGCGTGCATGCAGGCAAATCAGTGGCGGTCAAAGTGTTGCGCCCCGGCATGCTGCCCGTGATCGACTCAGATCTGGCTCTCCTGCGTGACGTTGCTGTGTGGGCGGAGCGCTTGTGGGCTGACGGCAAACGGCTCAAGCCGCGTGAAGTTGTCGCTGAATTCGACAAATATCTGCACGACGAACTCGATCTGACACGCGAAGCCGCAAACGCTAGTCAGTTGCGGCGTAATTTTGCCGGCCTGGACTTGCTGCTCGTGCCCGAAATGTACTGGGAGTTCTGTACGCCAAATGTGCTGGTGATGGAACGGATGGTGGGCGTGCCAATCAGCCAGGTGGATACCTTGCGTGCGGCGGGGGTCGATATTCCGAAGCTCGCGCGAGAAGGCGTCGAGATCTTTTTTACCCAGGTGTTCCGTGATGGCTTTTTCCACGCCGACATGCATCCGGGCAATATTCAGGTCAGCTTGGCCCAGGCGCATTTTGGGCGCTACATTGCGCTGGATTTCGGCATTGTCGGAGCCTTGTCTGATTTCGATAAAAACTATCTCGCGCAAAATTTTCTGGCGTTCTTCAAGCGCGATTACCATCGCGTCGCCACGCTGCATCTAGAGTCCGGCTGGGTGCCACCTACCACTCGCGTCGAAGAACTCGAAAGCGCGATCCGTGCCGTATGCGAGCCCTATTTTGACCGGGCGCTCAAAGACATTTCGCTGGGCCAGGTGCTGATGCGGTTATTTTCGACGTCGCGCCGTTTCAATGTTGAGATTCAGCCGCAACTAGTGCTGTTGCAAAAAACCATGCTCAATGTTGAAGGGCTAGGCCGCTCACTAGATCCCGAGCTTGATTTGTGGAAAACCGCCAAACCGTATCTTGAGCGCTGGATGACTGAACAGATTGGCCTGCGCGGCTGGTATGAGCGGTTCAGGATCGAGGCACCGCAGTGGAGCAAGACCTTGCCGCAATTGCCGCGCCTGGTTCATCAGATGCTGCTGGAGCACCACGAAGGGCAGCGCGGGGCGAATGATGAGGTTCTGCGCCAGATCTTGCGGCAGCAGCGGCGCACCAACCGGGTATTGGTTGGCGCACTGGTGTTCGGTATCGCGGTGGGCGCTGGGGCGGTGGCGGCGCATACCTGGCTGGCATTTGCGCATGTGGGTTGAGCTGTGGGCCGGTGGTTTATGGCTTTAGATTCAGGAGTAGGCATGAGTGATAAACCAGCCGCGCCTCAGTTGCCCGCTGTCGCAGCGGGTTTTGCCACGCGTGATCCAGAATCTCCCACATTCTGGGACGAACGTTTTCAGAACGGCTTTATTCCGTGGGACCAAGCGGGTGTTCCACTGGCGTTCAAGGTTTTTGCTTCGGGCCATGCACAGGCGAAGGTCCTGATTCCAGGTTGTGGCAATGCCTGGGAGGCGCTTTGGCTGGCTCAGCAGGGCATAGCTGTGCAGGCGATTGATTTTTCGGCGCAGGCAGTGATGGCGGCACGGGCCCAGTTGGGTGACTACGCCAGTGTTGTCGGGCAGGCTGACTTCTTCACATTTCAGCCGCTGTTTCCTCCTGACTGGATTTATGAGCGGGCATTTTTGTGTGCGTTGCCCAAAGCCAGGCGGGCTGACTATGCGGCGCGCATGGCAGCGCTTTTGCCGCCTGGTGGCTTGCTCGCGGGGTTTTTCTTTTTCGGCGAAACCCTTAAAGGCCCGCCATTTGGAATCAGCCGCGACGAACTTGACGCGTTACTCGCGCCACATTTTGAGCTGCTTGAAGACGCGCCTGTAACCGATTCGATTCCTGTTTTTGCCGGCCGTGAGCGCTGGCTGACATGGCGTCGGCGTGGATGATGTTCTTCTGATCGTTCGATCGCGCCACAACCTGGGGCATAGACGCTGGCCGTAGCGGCCAGACGCAGTTCGCCCTAGCCATCCAGCCATGCCGGTGAGCCTGTTGTTTGCAGCTATAATTCAAGGCTTTGCTGGCGTTTACTCGAATTTTGTAGGGAAAAGATCATGCCGATCTACGCTTACCGTTGTGAATCATGTGGTTTTGCAAAAGACGTATTGCAGAAGATGAGTGACACGCCACTGCATCAATGTCCCGAGTGTGGAAAAGACGCCTTTCGCAAGCAGGTGACGGCAGCAGGCTTTCAGTTGAAGGGGTCTGGCTGGTATGTCACCGATTTTCGCAGCAACGGCAGCGCACCAGCCAGTGCCAAACCAGCGGCTAATGCCGAGGCGGGTGAAGGCTCTGCTTCTGCTGCCGCCAGCGAATCCAGCAGCACGGGGGCGGCAACAGACGGCGCGGCGAGCACCGCGGCCACGGGCTCAACCAGTGCCGCGGCACCTGCAGCAACATCTGCACCAGCACCAGCACCGGCGGCTGCCAGCACGACAGGCGGTACTTAGCCGTTTTGTCACCAGAAGGTGCGTTAATGTGGTTTCTGCCCCGGTTCGGGGCAGTTTTTGTGGCGGTATAACGCGATGATGAAAAAGGCAACGTTCAAATCAGTGTTTTTGACTGGTCTGCTGGTACTAGTGCCGCTGGCGATCACACTGTGGGTGCTCGGCCTGATTATTGGCACGATGGACCAGACCTTGCTGTTGCTGCCCGACGTCTGGCAGCCTGAGCGAGCACTTGGGTTCCGTTTGCCGGGGCTGGGAGCGGTGCTGACGCTGGCTTTTATCTTCGTCGTTGGCCTGTTCACACAAAATTTCGTGGGCCAGAAGCTGGTGAAGTGGTGGGAGCAGATCGTGGCCCACATTCCGGTTGTCGGACCGATTTATTCCAGCGTCAAACAGGTATCGGACACTTTGCTGTCGAGCAGCGGCAATGCCTTTCGCAAGGCGCTTTTGATCGAATATCCACGCAAGGGGTCTTACACCATTGGGTTTCTCACCGGGGTGCCGGGTGGTGATGTGGTGAACCACCTGACGCAAGAGCACGTCAGCGTGTATGTGCCCACCACGCCCAATCCAACGTCGGGCTTTTTTCTGATGATGCCGAGAAGCGAAGTGATTGAGCTCGACATGACCGTTGATGCCGCGCTCAAATACATTGTTTCGATGGGCGTCGTCGCTCCTGCGGCACCTTCTGTGCAGCAATCCAGCCAGCCGGCGCGCCGGGTGGTTGATCCGCCACTGTAACGAATGCCGGTGTGCGCGACTGGGTCGGGCACACTGTTCACCTTGTACAAAACAAAAGACAAACATCATGCCGATGAGATCTGAATACTGCGGTCTGGTGACCGAGCAACTGCTGGGCCAGACTGTTTCGCTGTGTGGCTGGGTTCATCGTCGACGCGACCACGGTGGCGTCATTTTTATTGACCTGCGTGACCGTGAGGGCCTGGTTCAGGTCGTATGCGATCCTGATCGCGCCGAGATGTTCAAGGCGGCTGAAGGGGTGCGCAATGAATTCTGCGTCCAGATCACCGGTGTGGTGCGTAGCCGCCCGGAAGGCACGATCAATAACAGCCTGAAAAGCGGCAAGATTGAGGTGCTGTGCCACGAACTGACGGTGCTCAACCCGTCGATCACGCCGCCGTTCCCGCTGGACGACGACAACCTGTCCGAAACAACTCGCCTGACCCATCGGGTGCTTGATTTACGCCGCCCGCAAATGCAGCACAACTTGCGGCTGCGTTATCGCGTGGCGATGGAAGTGCGCAAGTATCTCGATGCACAGGGTTTCATCGACATCGAAACTCCGATGTTGACGAAAAGCACGCCCGAGGGTGCCCGCGATTACCTCGTGCCGTCGCGTACCAATCCAGGCCAGTTCTTCGCGCTGCCGCAGTCGCCACAACTCTTCAAACAGTTGCTGATGGTGGCGAACTTCGATCGCTACTATCAGATCGTCAAATGCTTCCGCGACGAAGATCTGCGTGCTGACCGCCAGCCTGAATTCACGCAGATCGATTGCGAAACCTCGTTTTTGAGCGAGCAGGAAATTCGTGACCTGTTCGAAGCGATGATTCGTCACGTGTTCCAGGCGGCGCTTGATGTCGACCTGGGCGAAAAATTCCCGGTGATGCTGTATTCGGAAGCCATGCGCCGTTTTGGCTCCGACAAGCCAGATTTGCGTGTGAAGCTCGAATTCACTGATTTGACCGACGCGGTTAAAGATGTCGAATTCAAGGTGTTCAGCACGCCCGCCAATGCCAAAGATGGGCGCGTTGCGGCGCTGCGGGTGCCGAAGGGCGGTGAGCTTTCGCGTGGCGATATCGACAGCTATACCGAATTCGTGCGTATTTATGGTGCCAAGGGCCTTGCGTGGATCAAGGTCAATGAAGTGGCGAAGGGCCGTGATGGCTTGCAAAGTCCGATCGTCAAGAATCTGCACGACGCAGCGGTGGCCGCCATTATCGAGCGTACCGGCGCGCAAGATGGCGACATCATTTTCTTCGCGGCTGACCGGGCGAAGGTCGTGAACGACAGCCTCGGCGCGTTGCGTCTGAAGATTGGGCATTCCGAATTCGGCAAGGCTAATGGGCTGGTTGAAACAGGCTGGAAGCCGTTATGGGTGATCGACTTCCCGATGTTCGAATACGACGAGGAAGAAAACCGCTACGTCGCGGCGCACCATCCGTTCACCAGCCCGAAAGATGAACATCTTGAGTACCTCGAAACCGATCCTGGCCGCTGTCTGGCCAAAGCCTACGACATGGTGCTGAATGGCTGGGAGATCGGCGGCGGCTCCGTGCGGATTTATCAGGAAGAAGTGCAGAGCAAGGTGTTCCGCGCGCTCAAGATCAGTGCTGAAGAAGCGCAGATCAAGTTCGGCTTCCTGCTTGATGCGCTGCAGTACGGCGCGCCGCCCCATGGCGGGATCGCGTTTGGCCTCGACCGCATCATCACGATGATGGCCGGTGCCGATTCGATTCGGGACGTGATTGCATTCCCGAAAACACAACGTGCTCAATGTTTGTTGACGCAGGCTCCGAGCGAAGTAGACGAGCGTCAATTGCGCGAGTTGCATATCCGTTTGCGTCAGCCAGAACAAAAGGCATAAGTCGAACGGTCTTACCCGCATCGGCAAAAAAGAGAAAAGGCGCATCACGCGCCTTTTCTCTTTTTTGCGCTACAGTCGGCCGGTGCTGCTTGTTCCAATCTGTCTGAATTCCCCCCAAATTCTCCGAAACGTGTGCCGGTGCGCGGCACCTTTTTCTCCATGTCAAAACCGCCCAAGATTCCGGAGTCTGTTCTCGTCGTGATTCATACCCCCGCGCTGGAGGTGCTGATTATCGAGCGTGCCGACCGTCCGGGGTTCTGGCAGTCGGTCACCGGATCGAAAGATCATCTGGACGAGCCGCTGGCCGAAACCGCTCAGCGTGAAGTCGCGGAAGAAACCGGCATTGTCGTGAGCAGGAATGCTTTGCTCGACTGGCAGCATCAGATCGAGTACGACATTTATCCGGTCTGGCGGCATCGTTATGCGCCAGGGGTGACGCGTAACACCGAGCACTGGTTCAGCCTTCAGGTGCCGGATGGCACTGAGGTCACGCTCTCACCGCGAGAGCACACGGCGTTTGTCTGGCTTCCTTATAAAGCCGCCGCTGCGCGTTGTTTTTCGCGCTCTAACCAGGAGGCGATCTTGCAATTGCCAGAGCGGATGAACCTGCTTCTGAATTCACCACTACGGGATAGCGTGTGATGGATGGCGCTGACTCGCGCGATCTGCCGCACTGGCGGCCACGTTGGCGGCAGGCGTTGCCTGGTCAGCGTTACCGGGGTGGGTACCGGTTTACGGTGGGTAACGCCGTGCGCTTGTTTCATTCTGGCGAGCCGTTTTTTACCGCGTTGCTCGCACGTATCGACGCAGCCACGACAGACGTGATGCTCGAAACCTATATTTTTGCCGACGATGGCGTAGGCCGCGCGGTGTCCGATGCGTTGCTGCGTGCGGCAGCGCGTGGCGTGCGCGTGCGAGTGATTACTGATGGGCTAGGCACAGGCCGTTTGCGCTTGTTGAATGAGTGGCCCGCAGGCGGTATCGAACATTGCATTTACAACCCGCATTTATTTGGCCGCTTTGGTTTTTCCCGCACGCATCGCAAGCTGGCTGTGATTGACCAACGCTTCGCTTATTGCGGCGGGATCAACATCATCAGTGACGTTGAGCAAAATGGCGTGTTGCTGCCTTTTCCGCGCTGGGATTTCGCGGTTGAACTGAGTGGCCCGTCCGTAGCGGATGTGCGTGCTGCGTTTGAACTGCAATGGTGTCGGATTCAGCCGGGCCGCTCGCCGTCATCGGTGGCGGCCGCAGCAGTGGCCACGGCTATGGCTGCCAGCGTGAGCGCTAACCCCAACGCTAACCCCAGCCCCGATCAGACCCGCGAATCCACCAGCCGGCGCGTTTGGCGGCGCATTCGCAAGCGTTCTTTTCTGGCGGCGGGTGAGCCCTGCGTGGCCTTCGTGGCGCGCGACAACCTGATTAACCGCCGCGCAATCGAAAAAGCGTATCTGGTCGCCATTGGCAAAGCGCGGGCGCAAGTGTTGCTGGCCAATCCGTATTTCATGCCTGGCCGCAAGCTGCGGCGCGCGTTGAAGCACGCTGCCCAGCGCGGTGTGGATGTGCGTTTGGTGATTGGTAAAAAAGAATTTGCCGCGCTTGATTACGCCGTGCCGTTTTTATACCGGTCGTTGCTGCGTGCCGGGGTGAAGATCGCTGAGTACGAAAGGACGATGCTGCATGGCAAGGTAGCGGTGGTCGATTCGAACTGGTGCACGGTCGGGTCATCCAATCTCGATGCGCTGAGCCTCGTGCTGAATAACGAAGCGAATGTTTTGCTGGTGCTGCACCCTGAAATCGACGCGCTGCGTGAAGCATTGCTGGTTGCCTTCGACGAGGCGCACCAGATCAATCTGGCTACCTATGAAGCTCGCCCTGCAGGGGAGCGCTTGCTGAACTGGGCTGCCTACACGGCTTACCGGACGGTGATGCGATTGCTGACGGTCGGCGGATATGACTAGCGCGTCTGGCGTGCCAACGGATTCAAGCGAAAATGGCTCGCCTGCCCGTTGTTAAAACCTCGTTTTGCAGCGGACATAGGCGATAAAAGCCCATGTCCTGATTCGCAACTGGTTAGAAACCGGTTTCTAATAAAGTCCTTGTTTCACCGGGCACGCCCCACAATAATAGAACGCTCGTTCGATTTTCTCCGGCCACCAGGAGTGCCACCCCCGCTATGCGAAAAGGCGAACAGACACGCGTCGCAATTCTCGATGCCGCCCTTGAACTGGCAAGCCGCGAAGGACTGGAAGGTCTGACGATTGGCGTGTTGGCCGAGCGCATGCAGATGAGCAAGAGCGGCGTTTTTGCACATTTTGGCTCGCGTGAAGATCTCCAGGTCGAGGTGGTGCGCGAGTATCACCGTCGTTTCGAAGAAGAAGTGTTTTTCCCCAGCCTGGGTGAGGCGCGCGGTTTGCCGCGCTTGCGTGCGATGATCTCGCGCTGGATTGAAAAGCGCATTCACGAAGTCACCACAGGTTGCATCTACATTAGTGGCGCAGTTGAATACGACGACCGCGCTGATAACCCGGTGCGCGAACAACTGGTATCGAGCGTCAATATCTGGCGCGCGGCGTTGCTGCGAGCCATTGCGCAAGCGGTGGCAGAAGGGCATCTACGGGCGGACACGGAGCCGCAACTGATGTTGTTCGAACTGTATAGCCTCACGCTTGGCCTGCATCACGATGCGCGTTTTCTGCATCTGCCAGAGGCGGCGCAACTGACTTGGGCCGCGCTGGAAAAACTGATTGTTTCGTACCAGAGTAAAGATCGTTAAGCCGGGATCGTTAAGTCCGGGCCATTAAGTCCGGCTGATCGACTTGATCGACTTGATCGAATTCACCAGGCGTCGCGGTCAGCCAAGCCCGCTCGCGCTTTATCAACACCTTGGGAGATAGTGATGGGACAGTACGCCGCGCCACTGCGCGACATGCAATTCGTATTGCACGAGCTGCTTAATGTCGAAGCCGAAATCAGCCAGATGCCACCGCATGCTGATCTCGATGCCGACACGATCAACCAGGTGCTCGAAGAAGCGGGCAAGTTCTGCTCCGAAGTGTTGTTCCCGCTCAATCAGAGCGGCGACCGCGAAGGCTGCACGTATGTTGGCGATGGCGTAGTGAAGACGCCCGCTGGTTTCAAGGAGGCTTACCAGCAATACGTCGAAGCGGGCTGGCCCGCACTGGGCTGCGACCCGGAATATGGCGGCCAGGGCTTGCCGGTCTTCGTCAACAACGCGCTGTACGAGATGATGAACTCGGCCAATCAGGCGTGGACGATGTATCCGGGCCTGTCACATGGCGCATACGAATGCCTGCATGCGCACGGCACGCCCGAGCAGCAAAAAACTTATCTGCCGAAGCTGGTCGCAGGCGTCTGGACCGGCACGATGTGTTTGACCGAGCCGCATTGCGGCACCGACCTCGGTATTTTGCGTAGCAAGGCTGAGCCTAATAGCGATGGCTCATACGCAATCAGCGGCACCAAAATCTTCATCTCCAGCGGCGAGCATGATCTCGCGGAAAACATCCTCCACCTAGTGCTGGCCCGTTTGCCTGATGCGCCGAAAGGTACCAAAGGCATCTCGCTGTTTCTCGTGCCGAAGTTTGTTCCGGATGCGGCAGGCAATCCCGGCGAGCGCAATGGCGTGAAATGCGGCTCCATCGAACACAAGATGGGCATTCACGGCAACGCTACCTGCGTGATTAATCTCGATGGTGCCAAGGGCTGGCTGGTCGGTGAGCCGAATAAGGGTTTGAACGCGATGTTCGTGATGATGAATGCGGCGCGTCTTGGCGTTGGCATGCAAAGTCTTGGCTTGACTGAAGTCGCTTATCAAAACTCGCTGGTGTACGCCAAAGAGCGTTTGCAGATGCGTTCACTGACTGGCCCGAAAGCCCCTGAAAAAGCGGCCGACCCGATCATCGTTCACCCCGATGTGCGGCGCATGCTGCTGACGCAAAAAGCCTATGCCGAAGGTGCCCGGGCCTTTTCCTACTGGTCAGCGCTGCATATCGACAAAGAGCTGTCACACGCGGACGAAGCCGTGCGCAAAGAAGCCGCTGATCTGGTGGCGCTGCTCACGCCAATTCTCAAGGCGTTTTTGTCAGACAACGCGTTCGAGGGCACGAATCACGCGATGCAGATCTACGGCGGCCACGGCTTTATCGCTGAATGGGGCATGGAGCAATATGTGCGCGATGCCCGCATCAACATGATTTACGAAGGCACCAACTCAATTCAAGCGCTTGATCTGCTGGGCCGCAAGGTGCTGGGCGATATGGGCGCGAAGCTCAAGAAATTCGGCAAGCTGGTGACCGATTTTGTCGAAGCAGAAGGCGTGAAGCCGGAGATGCAGGAGTTCATCAACCCGCTCGGCGATATCGGCGACAAGGTGCAAAAGCTGACGATGGAGCTCGGCATGAAGGCGATGCAGAATCCCGACGAAGTCGGCGCCGCGGCTGTGCCGTATCTGCGCACGGTGGGGCATCTGGTGTTTTCGTACTTCTGGGCCCGCATGGCGCGTATCGCACTCGACAAGCAAGCGTCAGGCGATCCGTTTTACCAGGCCAAGCTGGCGACGGCCCGTTTCTATTTCGCCAAGCTGCTGCCTGAAACCGCGATGACCATCCGTCAGGCTCGGGCAGGATCGAAGACGATGATGGATGTCGAAGAAGCTCTGTTTTAAATTTCCGGCTGTTGCTGTGCAACGCATGTGCAAGCACGCGTTGCACAGCGCACCCGGAACGTATCGCGCCCTACCTGGATCACCTGATCGTTTAGTCATCTGAGCGGCCAGCGCATGATTCGCCAGACCTGAGACACCGCATAACTCCCCGGAGGAACGACGTGAGCAACCTGATTATTCGCAAGGTAGCCGTGCTCGGCGCCGGCGTAATGGGCGCGCAGATCGCTGCGCACCTGATTAACGCCAAAGTGCCAGTGCTGCTGTTCGACCTGCCCGCCAAGGAAGGCCTGAAAAACGCGATTGCCCTGAAAGCTATCGACAATCTGAAGAAGCTCTCGCCCGCGCCGTTTGGTATCAAGGACGACGCTCAATATATCCAGCCCGCCAATTACGACGACGACATCGACAAGCTCGCGCAATGCGATCTCGTGATCGAAGCGATTGCTGAGCGTATGGACTGGAAGCACGATCTGTACAAAAAAGTGTCGGCGCATATCGCACCCCATGCGATCTTTGCCAGCAACACTTCAGGGCTGTCGATCACTGAGCTGTCGCAAGGTTTCTCTGATGAACTCAAGGCACGCTTTTGTGGCGTGCACTTTTTTAATCCGCCGCGTTACATGCATCTGGTCGAACTGATTCCGACTGCGCATACGCGCCCGGAAATTCTTGACCAGCTCGAATCGTTCCTCACCAGCGTGGTGGGCAAAGGGGTGGTGCGGGCCAAAGACACGCCGAATTTCATCGCCAACCGCGTCGGGATTTTCTCGATCCTCGCGGTGATGACCGAAGCCGCCAAGTTCGGCCTGCGTTTTGATGAGGTGGATGATCTGACTGGCAGCCGCCTGGGCCGCGCGAAGTCAGCAACCTTCCGGACTGCTGACGTGGTTGGGCTGGACACCATGGCGCACGTCATCAAGACGATGCAGGACAACCTCGCTGACGATCCGTTCTTCCCCGTCTACCAGACCCCGGCGGTGCTCGCTGAGTTGGTGAAAAAAGGCGCGCTCGGACAAAAAACCGGTGGCGGTTTTTATAAAAAAGAAGGCAAGACGATCAAGGTGCTCGATCCGAAAACGGGCGAGTACGTCGAAGGCGGTGCAAAAGCTGACGAACTGGTGGGCCGTATTCTGAAGCGTCCGCCTGCGGAACGTCTGAAGCTGCTGCGTGAATCGGAACATCCTCAGGCGCAGTTCCTGTGGTCGATTTTCCGTGACGTGTTCCATTACATCGGCGTGCATCTCGAATCCATCGCGGATAACGCGCGTGACGTCGATCTGGCGATCCGCTGGGGTTTTGGCTGGAGCGAAGGTCCGTTCGAAGGCTGGCAGAGCGCTGGCTGGAAGCAGGTCGCGCAGTGGGTGCAGGAAGATATCGCGGCGGGTAAATCGCTTTCAGCCGCACCGTTGCCTGGCTGGGTGTTCGAAGGGCCGGTCGCAGATGGCGGTGGTGTGCACAGCAATGCCGGTTCGTGGTCGCCCGCGTCGCAATCGTTTGTGCCGCGCTCGTCGCTGGCGGTGTACGACAAGCAGGTGTTCCGCGCGCCGCTGGTGGGCGAGACCGGCGCTGAGCCGAAAAGCTGGGGCAAGACGCTGTTCGAAACTGAAGCCGTGCGCGCATGGGTCGACGATCGCGCGGGTGAGAACGATGTGCTGATCGTGTCGTTCAAAAGCAAGATGAACACGATTGGACCGAGCGTGATTGATGGCCTCGTGCAGGCGATCGAACTCGCGGAGAAAGAATACAAAGGCGTGGTGATCTGGCAGCCGACGTCGCTGAAACTCGGCACGCCAGGCGGGCCGTTCTCGGCTGGCGCGAACCTCGAAGAAGCGATGCCTGCGTTCATGATGGGCGGTGCCAAGGGCATCGAGCCATTTGTGCAGAAGTTCCAGGACGGGATGATGCGCGTCAAGTACGCGAGTGTGCCGGTGGTTGCAGCGGTGTCCGGCATCGCGCTGGGCGGCGGCTGTGAGCTGGTGCTGCACAGTGCCAAACGTGTCGCGCACATCGAAAGCTATATCGGCCTGGTTGAGGTCGGCGTGGGCCTTGTGCCTGCCGGTGGCGGCTTGAAAGAAGCGGCATTGCGCGCGGCTGATGCAGCTAGCGCAGTGGGCGCGACTAGCGATCTCCTCAAGTTCGTGCAGAAATCGTTCGAAAACGCGGCGATGGCGAAGGTCTCGGCCTCTGCGCTTGAGGCTCGCACGATGGGCTATCTGAAGCCTTCCGACACGATCGTGTTCAACGTGTTCGAGCTGCTCGACACCGCGAAGAAAGAAGCGCGCGCGCTGGCCGCAGCTGGCTATCGTCCGCCGCTGCGGGTGACCCAGGTGCCGGTTGCCGGGCGTTCTGCGATTTCGACCATCAAGGCTTCGCTGGTCAACATGCGCGATGGCCGGTTTATTAGCGATCACGATTATCTGATTGCCAGCCGGATCGCGGAGGCCGTCTGCGGTGGTGACGTCGAAGCGGGCAGCTTGGTGGACGAAGAATGGTTGCTGACGCTGGAGCGCCGCGCGTTTGTCGATTTGCTTGGCACACAAAAAACGCAGGAACGGATCATGGGCATGTTGCAGACCGGCAAGCCGGTCCGGAACTAACCCCCGTTGCGCGGGCAGTCTGGAATAGATCGCATGGGACCGGAGTCAAACGCTAACGCGCTCACCCCGGTTGAATCGCAATGAATCACATGGGACTGGAGTTCCAAATGACGAAGCAATTGCAGGACGCATATATCGTTGCCGCTAGTCGCACGCCGATTGGCAAGGCACCGCGCGGCATGTTCAAAAACACCCGTCCGGATGAGTTGCTGGTGCATGCCATCCGCTCGGCGGTGGCCCAGGTGCCTGGGCTGGATACCAAACTGATCGAAGACGCGATCATCGGCTGTGCCATTCCTGAAGGTGAGCAAGGTCTGAATGTCGCGCGCATTGGCGCGCTGCTGGCGGGCTTGCCGAATACGGTTGGCGGGGTCACGGTGAATCGTTTTTGCGCCTCGGGTGTGACGGCGCTGGCGATGGCGGCAGACCGCATTCGCGTGGGCGAATCCGATGTGATGATCGCGGGCGGCTGCGAGTCGATGAGCATGGTGCCGATGATGGGTAACAAGCCGTCGCTGTCGCCCCATATCTTCGATCACGATGAAAACATCGGCATCGCTTATGGCATGGGCCTGACTGCCGAGAAAGTCGCTGAGCGCTGGAAGATCAGCCGCGAAGCGCAAGACCAGTTTTCGGTTGAGTCGCACCGCAAGGCGATTGCGGCGCAGCAGGCGGGTGAGTTTAACGACGAAATTGCCGCGTTCACTGTCACCGAACGTTTTCCCGATCTGGCTACCGGTGAGGTGCGGGTGAAGTCGCGCGAGCTGAGCCTCGACGAAGGTCCGCGCCAGGACACTACGATGGAAGGTCTGGCCAAACTGCGGGCGGTGTTTGCGAACAAGGGTTCGGTGACGGCGGGCAATAGCTCGCAAATGTCCGATGGCGCAGGCGCGCTGATCGTCGTGTCAGAAAAAATCCTCAAGCAGTTCAACCTGACGCCGCTGGGGCGTTTCGTGAGCTTTGCGGTGCGCGGTGTGCCGCCAGAAATCATGGGCATCGGGCCGAAAGAAGCGATTCCGGCTGCGCTCAAGGCGGCGGGCCTGAAGCAGGATGACATCGACTGGATCGAACTGAATGAAGCGTTTGCTGCGCAGTCGCTGGCGGTGATTCAGGATCTTGGGCTGGACCCATCGAAGATCAATCCGCTGGGCGGCGCGATCGCGCTGGGGCATCCGCTGGGCGCTACCGGGGCGATTCGTGCCGCGACGGTGCTTCACGGCCTGCGCCGGCGCAACCTGAAGTACGGCATGGTGACGATGTGCGTCGGCACCGGAATGGGGGCAGCAGGCATCATCGAACGCCTGTAACCACCGAGCCAGCTAACAGGTTCGGTTCAGGATCGTTGAACGGCTCGCAGCAGTAGCTCTGCGAGCCGTTTTTCATTGGAGGGGTGAGGAGATGACGATGGATATTCTGGTTGAGCGCGCCGATGGCGTGCTGACGCTGACGTTCAACCGGCCGGAAAAGAAGAATGCGATCACGGCCGCGATGTACCAGACACTTGCTGACGCGCTGGTTGGCGCGCAAACCGACACGACAGTGCGCGCGATTTTGCTTCGCGGCAGCGCGGGCATTTTTAGTGCGGGCAACGATCTGGAAGATTTTTCGAAGTCACCGCCGGTGGGCGAGAACGCCCCGGTGTTTCAGTTTTTGCGGGCGATCAGTACCGCAGAAAAACCACTGGTTGCCGCTGTGGATGGCGTGGCGGTCGGCGTGGGCACGACGCTGCTGCTGCACTGTGATCTGGTATATGCCGCTGATACCGCGATGTTTTCGTTGCCATTCACGCAGCTCGGGCTATGCCCGGAAGCGGCTTCGAGCCTGTTGCTGCCACGCGTGGCGGGTTATCAGCTGGCGGCGGAAAAGCTCTTGCTGGGCGAGGCCTTTGATGCGCGCGAAGCGCACCGGATGGGCTTGGTGAACCGGCTGCTGCCTGCGGCTGAAGTGGCTGCGTTTGCGCAGCGGCAAGCGTTGAAGCTGGCGGCGTTGCCGGCTTCGTCGCTCCGGGTGAGCAAGGCTTTGATGAAGCGCGCGAGCCAGCACGAGCTGCAGACCCAGATGACGGATGAAGCATTGCACTTCGCCAGAATGTTGCTGGCCCCGGAGGCGCGTGAAGCGTTCAAAGCGTTCTTTGAAAAACGCAAACCGGATTTCAGCCAGTTTGATTGAGGGGGCTGGAGTTTGCTTGTCCGCCTGTGCTGCTGAGCGTTTGAGGTAGCAGCGGCGGGCGGCAGCGCGCTGGTGGTGGCGAATGTGATTGCGCTTGTAATTGCGGTTGTAATTGCGGTTGCGCTTACGACAGTGAATCAAACCGTGCCGTAATCGACATAACCGTTTTCACGGCAAAAGCTGACTAGCCGCAGACCCGCCTGACGGGCTAGCGCCAGTGCCAGTGATGACGGCGCGGAAATGGTCGCCAGCATTGGGATACCCACCCGGGCGGCCTTGCGGACTAACTCGTAGCTGGCACGGCTGGAAAGAAAGACAAAGCCTTCGTGCGTATTGATCCGCTTGAGCACCAGATGGCCGATGAGTTTATCGAGCGCGTTATGGCGGCCGACGTCTTCAAACGCGTATTGAATCGCTCCACTGGCATCGCACCAGGCCGCTGCATGCAGGCCGCCGGTGAGCTTCGTCAGCGCCTGATGAGCGGGCAGGTGACGTGCGGCATGCGCGAGTGCATCAGGGGCGAGGCGGGTGAGAAAACCTGTATCGGGAATGCGTTCAGGCGTGAGATCCAGCAAACCGATACTTTCGATGCCACACACCCCGCAGCCGGTACGGCCCGCTAGCGCACGGCGTTTTTCCTTCAGTTGCGCGAAGACTTGCTGCAACACCGTCAGATGAACTTCCGCATGCGGCAGCTCGCCGTCATGCAGCACGACCTCGATATCCTGAATCTCACGGCCGTTGGCCACGATGCCTTCTGATACGGCGAAGCCGACCGCGAAAGCGTCCAGGTCGCATGGCGTGGCCATCATCACCGCGTGCGAAATGCCGTTGAACACCAGTGCCACCGGCCATTCCTGGCCAATCTGATCGGTCAGCGTTGCAATCTCACCGTTACGATGCCGTCTGACCTGGCATGCGATGACGCCGGTTGGCCCCTCGGTTTCCTGTTGCGTCATTTGCGTCACTCCTTGCTTTCAGCCGCCCTTGCAGCAGGGGCATGTGGGGCATGTGGCACAGGCTCTAAAATACGCCGCCCGTCATGCGGCGTGCCAATGGTGCTAATGGTGTCAAAGAGGAGGTCATTCTGATGAAACTCAACGCTGAACCGCTGCTGTTTAACTTCGAAATTGCATCGTCGCAGAACTTGACGTTTATCCCGCTGGCTGTCCGCTTTAATCTCGACCGTTGTGGGCTGAGGATCTCGCTGGAGCAGTGGCAGCAACTGCCTTACGCCGCACGCCAGCAATTAGCGTGTTATCCGGTTGAGGATCGTCCTCGTCCTGTTGCAGCGCAGACGCCGGAGTTTGCCTGCACGCTAGGCGCGCTGCTTAACACCTTCGGCAATGGCGGCGCGCCTGAGCCGTTTGCTCCTGAGCTGGCCCCGGCCTGGCGCGACACCGCTGCGATTCCGCCCGAAGTGATCCAGCAGGCGGCGCTGGCTGAGGTGAGGGTGCCGGATGCGGGGCAATGGGCTGCACTCGCACCGTTTCAGCGCTACGTGCTAGCCAAGCTGTCACGCAAGCCCCGGGCCAATCACGATTTCATTCCCGCGCTTAAAGAGTTTGGTTTGCTGCAGCAGTAACTTGCCGTGAGCTTGGGGCCGCAGCCCTCAGCCAAGCGGCGGTAATTCACGCGGGCGGCGGTTGTTATCGGTGGCGACGTAGGTCAGCGTGGCTTCGGTGACTTTCACGACGTCCTGCGTGAGGCTCATGCGCTGGGCGTACACCTCGACATCCACTGTGATCGAGGTCCGGCCGGTTTTGACGATCGTGGCGTAAAAGCTCAGCAGATCGCCGACAAATACCGGTTGCTTGAACACAAACGAATTCACCGCGATGGTGGCGACCCGGCCATTGGCGCGGCGGCTTGCGGGAATCGAGCCGGCGATATCCACCTGCGCCATGATCCAGCCGCCAAACACGTCGCCATGCACGTTGGCGTCAGACGGTTGGGGCATCACGCGCAGCGCGGGAGAGGTAATGGGCAGGTCGTGGGGATCAGTCATGAGGAGCTCGTGAAAAGCAGAGGCAGCGGTGGTGTGTATGGCTTATACGTGGCTCATACGTAGCTTGTATGCAGCTCATACGCGGCTTGCACATAGTGCGGTTTCTGGTGGGAGGGCCAGCTTCGCAAAAGCGCTGCCAGGTTGCTTCTGCGACAATACGGCGGCCAGGAATTGTACGGGAAAGCGCCATGGCTAGCCGGGCGCGTCACCCCAGTCTGCGGTTCCTTCGCCTCACTTATCTCCCCTCCAGCCGAGTCTTATGCGCAGCTCTTCCGCTTCATCTCAATCTAAATCTCCTCCGCTTCAAACTCCACGCAGCGACTGGCAGACCATTCTTTCGCTGCTGCCGTATCTCGCCACGTACAAATGGCGCGTCGCGCTGGCGCTCAGTTGCCTGATTGGCGCGAAGGTGGCGAACCTCGGTGTGCCAATCGTGATGAAACACATCGTGGATAGTTTGTCGTCGGTGCAGGCGCTGAGCGCGCTGGGCCGTACCGAACAGGCTCCCGCGATCGTGTTGCTGGGCGGTGTGGGTTTGCTGGTGGTGGCGTATGCGGGGGTACGGCTATCGACTTCGCTGTTTACTGAATTGCGCGAGATCCTGTTTTCGAAGGTCACCGAAAGCGCTGTGCGCCAGCTGGCGCTCAAAGTGTTCCAGCACCTGCATGCGCTTTCGCTGCGCTTTCACCTTGAGCGGCAAACCGGTGGCATGTCGCGCGATATCGAGCGCGGCACGCGCGGCATTACCCAACTGATCTCGTACTCGCTCTACAGCATCTTGCCGACGCTGGTCGAAGTTGGCCTCGTGCTGGGGTTCTTCATCGTCAAATACGAGGCCTATTACGCGATCGTCACGTTTATCGCGCTGGCCACTTACATCACGTTCACGATCAAGGTCACCGAGTGGCGCACGCATTTTCGCCGCACCATGAATGATCTGGATTCAAGGGCTAATTCACGGGCGATTGATTCGCTGCTGAACTACGAGACGGTTAAATACTTCGGCAATGAAGCCTGGGAAACCGAACGTTACGACGAAAACCTTAAGCGCTATCGCAGCGCCGCGATCAAGTCACAAAACTCGCTTTCCGTACTGAATTTTGGCCAGCAGGCGATTATTGGCACTGGGCTGGTGTTTATCCTGTGGCGCGCCACCCAGGGCGTGATGGCTGGGCATTTGACGCTGGGCGACTTCGTGCTGATCAACACCTTCATGTTGCAGCTCTACATTCCACTGAATTTTCTTGGTGCGGTGTACCGCGAGTTAAAGCAAAGCCTGACCGACATGGACCGCATGTTCACGCTGCTCAACGTCACGCGCGAAGTGCCCGATGCTGCCGCTGCACCGGCGCTGGTGGTGCGGGGCGCTGAGGTGCGCTTCGAACACGTGCGCTTTGCCTACGAACCGGCCCGCACGATCTTGCATGACGTGAACTTCACGATTGCTGCAGGCACGACCACTGCGGTGGTCGGCCACAGCGGTTCTGGCAAGTCGACGCTGGCGCGCCTGATGTTCCGCTTCTACGATCTGGAGCGGGACGGTGGCGGCGCGATCAGGATTGACGGGCAAGATATCCGCGACGTCGCGCAAGATTCGCTGCGCGCGTCGATTGGCATCGTGCCGCAGGACACGGTGCTGTTCAACGACACGATTTACTACAACATCGCTTATGGCCGGCCATCGGCGACGCGCGAAGAGGTGCTGGCGGCGGCCCGTGCCGCGCATATTCACGAGTTCATCGAAGGGTTGCCTCAGGGCTATGACACCCCGGTGGGCGAGCGCGGGCTGAAGCTCTCGGGCGGCGAGAAGCAGCGCGTGGCGATTGCCCGCACCGTGCTGAAGAACCCGCCGATCCTGATTTTTGACGAAGCCACGTCGGCGCTGGATTCACGTTCCGAGCGCGCGATTCAGCATGAGTTGGACCAGATCGCGCGTGAGCGCACCACGCTGATCATTGCGCACCGGTTGTCGACGGTGGTTCATGCGCAGCAGATCATCGTGATGGATAAAGGCCGGATCGTTGAACGCGGCACGCATGCCGAGCTATTGCGCGCGAATGGGTTGTTTGCCCAGATGTGGGCGTTGCAGCAGCGTGCGGCGCAAGGTGCTGAGGTTGTGGTTGATGGGAGTGTTAGCCGCGCGAAGGAGTAGGCGGAAATAAGCAGCAGCGGTGAGGGCGGCGGGTGGCAAGCCTGCTGTTCTAGCCGTTTGCCGGTGGTGAAAGACGAAAGACGAAACCGAAGGGAAATCCCCGCTGTTCCGCTCGATCAGCTCAGGCGAGCGGACCCGGAGGCACGTGCAACGGGTGTGACGCCGTGAGGCGCTGGTCTAACGCCTGAAGCTGCGCGGGCGTGCCGACGTTCTCCCACAGCCCGGTGTAAAGCTCACCGCTGACCCGCTGTTGGGCGATGGCTTCGCGGTAATACGGTGTGAGCGCGCAACGGGTGCCGGGCGGCAAAGTGCGGAACATGCGCGTGTCATACAGCCCGATATTGGCGAAGGTGAGGCGCGATGGCGCTGTCAGCGAAACCTGCCCGTCCACCAGGCCGAAATCGCCTTCTGGATGAAACGCTGGATTCGGCACCATCACCAGATGCATGCCAGGCTGCGCTAGCCCTGCCAGCCTGACGCTGTGCGCGCCAAGCTGGGCGTAATCGAAATCAGCATAGACATCCCCACTGACCGCCAGAAAGACCGCTGGCGCAGCGCTATCCTCCAGCAGCGGTAGCGCCTGGGCAATGGCTCCGGCGGTTTCAAGCGCGTCGGGCTCGGGTGAGTAGCGCAAGCGGACCTGCCAGCGCGAACCGTCACCTAAGGTTTCTTCGATTTGCTGGCCCAGCCACGCGTGATTAATCACGATGGTTTGAATGCCTGCTCGCGCGAGCCGTTCGATCTGCCAGACGATCAACGGTTTGCCGCCCGCTTCGAGCAGCGGCTTTGGCGTTGTGTCGGTCAAGGGGCGCATACGCTCGCCGCGTCCTGCGGCGAAGATCATGGCTGTGGTGAGCGGAGGGGGCATGGTCTAGAAGGTGTAGCCGATGTCGGTGGCGCGCCCTTCCAGATCGTCGAGCAGCCTGGCAAATGGCCCGAGTGGCCGGTAGCGTTCGGCAACTTTGCGCGCATAGCCGAGAAAACGCGGCAAATCCTGCAGATACTGCGGCTTGCCATCCCGGTGATGAATCCGGCAAAAAAGCCCCAGCACCTTGATATGCCGTTGCAGGCCCATCCATTCGAGTTGCCGGTAGAACTCGCCGAAATCAGCATCAACGGGCAGCCCAGCTTTTTTGGCGCGCTCCCAGTAATAAACAAAGCAATCCAGCTCGAACGCTTCATCCCAACTGATAAACGCGTCGCGCAGCAACGAGGCGACGTCGTAGGTAATGGGCCCGTACACCGCGTCCTGGAAGTCGAGCACGCCAGGGTTGGGCGTAGCCTGCATCAGATTGCGCGGCATGAAGTCGCGCAGCATGAATACTTGCGGTTGCGCGCGTGCGCTGGCGATCAGCAGCGCGAAGGTCCGGTCGAGCAGGCCGCGCGTCACGTCATCCACCTCGCGGCCCAAGTGCCGCCCGATGAACCACTCGGGCATCAATTCCATCTCGCGGCGCAAGAACGCTTCGTCGAACGGTGGCAGCACGTTGTCACGGGTGCTCAATTGCCAGCGGATCAGCGTGTCAAGCGCGTCGCGCATCAGCGGGCGGGCATTGTTGCCGTTGAGCACGCTCAGGTAAGAAGCTGTGCCCAGATCGGTGAGCAGCATGAAACCGTGCTCGAAATCGGCCTCCAGCACATCGGGCACATGCACCTGAGCGGCTTGCAGCAGCTTGGCGATGGCGGCGAATTCACGGGATTTTTCTGGCGGCGGGGCGTCAACGGCGATTAGCGTGGGCTGGCCCTGGTGGCTCGCGGTGACCCGGAAATAGCGGCGAAAGCTGGCGTCGGCGGAAGCGGGGGCCAAAGAGGCAAGATTCAGGCCGTAACGGGGTGCGACGGTGTGCAGCCAGGCGCAGAGTTGTTCGAGACGGGAGTCGGCAGAGGGAGGATTGCTGGAGGGAGGCATGAAAACCGGGGGGCAAAATCAGAAGGGACAACGTATTGCCATATAATACCCCACGACTTTTTTGACGCGATTCGCGCCAGCCTTCCCGCATCCCGTCTGCCTGCTTGCCTGATCGCCCGTGCGTTATTTTAAGACTCGCGTGTCTGCCATCGCGGCAGCCGCGGTCTGATTGCGTGAGCGGCAGGCTGCTTCGCCAAACCCGACTACATGCCGCCCAGACAGTTTTCCAGAACGATTTCCTGTTGTGATCGCGTGCCGCGCAAAAGACGCCTGGTGGTGGCCTTGATGGCCGTGCCGGGTCTTCTTCCTGCGCTGGTGCAAGCTCAACTGACAGGTGCGGCGGCCCAGCCGCAAGTGCTTGATGCCCCGTGGGGCCTGCGGCTGGCACCTCAGCTCGAAGAACATCCGTTGGCTAGCGGTCAGCAGCCAGCGGTTTTTCTGCTGGGTAACCTGGTGAGCGCTACCGCCGATCAGGACATGGCTGCGCAAGGCACGGCAGAAGTGCGCCGCAACACGATGGTCATCAAGGCGAATGCGCTGCACTACGATCAAGACACCGACATGGCCGATGCTTACGGCCAGGTGAGGATCATTAATAACGGCAATACCTTCGCTGGCCCTGAAGCGCATTTGAAGGTCGAGTCGAGTGAAGGCTTCATGACCGCGCCGAAGTATCGTTTCAATGTGACGGGCGGCTCTGGCAGCGCGGAGCGGGTCGATCTGCTTGATAGCGAGCGCTCGGTGTTCACTCGCGGCACCTATACCGGCTGTCAGTGCGCGACTGATCCGGCCTGGTATATCAAGGGCAGCGAGTTTGTTTTTGACACGGGGGCTGACGAGGGCGGAGTGCGCAATGGCACGCTGTTTTTCCAGGGCGTGCCGATATTTGCCAGCCCATGGATGTCGTTTCCGCTTTCGGGCGCGCGCCGTAGCGGCATCCTGCCGCCGATCGCCTCGCTGAGCTCAACCAATGGTTTTGAGCTAGCCGCGCCGTATTACTTCAATATCGCGCCGAACCGCGACCTGACCGTGACGCCCCGGATTCTCAGCAAGCGCGGTGTCCAGATGCAGGCCACGTTTCGTTATTTATCGCCCAGTTACACGGGGTCGATTACCGGCGAATTCCTGCCGAATGACCGGATTACCCACACCAACCGCTATGCGCTGTATATCCAGCACAACCAGAATTTCGGCAATGGCTTTGGTGGCTACATTTATTACAACAAGGTGTCGGACAACACCTATCCGGAAGATCTGGCGTCGTCGGCGAACCAGTTTTTGAACGGCACGCAGTTGCTGTACCAGCAGGAAGCCGGAGTCACGTATAACAACGGCCCGTGGTCGGTGCTGGCGCGTCAGCAACACTGGCAGACGCTGTCGCCGTCAACCGCGCCATATGGCCGTGAGCCGCAACTGAACGTCAAGTATGCGAAGTACAACGTCCACGGCTTTGATTTCGGCGCGGAAACCGACTATTCAAGGTTCCGCATTACTACGGCGGATGCCACCGAAGGTGAGCGTGTCGTCTTCAATCCCTATCTGGCGTACTCGGTGGTGGGCCCAGGTTACTTCGTCACGCCGAAGGTGCAATGGCACTTTGCGTCGTACAACCTGAGCAATATTTCATCCACGGCACCCGTGGGCCAGCCGAAGAATTTCACCGAATCCATCCCGACGCTGTCGTTCGATACCGGGCTGATTTTCGACCGCTCAATCCGGCTTTTCGGCCAGGACTTTATCCAGACCCTCGAGCCCCGGCTGTATTACGTGTACACGCCGTACCGCGACCAGTCGTCTGCGCCACTGTTCGATACCGCCGAGTCTGACTTCGGCATGGCAGAAATCTTCCAGCCGAATACCTTCGTCGGTAACGACCGCATTGCCGACGCCAACCGTCTTACTACCGCGCTTACCTCGCGCTTTATCAACCCGACCACGGGTGACGAGCGCGCGCGCTTCGTGTTGGCCCAGCAGTATTACTTCGAAGGCCAGCGCGTCACGCTGCTTCCGGGACAAAACATCACCCAGGCCAAGCACTCGGATCTGATTGCCGGGGCTTCGCTGAAGCTGGGCGCGGGTTTCGCCTCTGAAACCGCGTTTCAGTACAACGTGGACAATAACCAGCTGGTCAAGGCCAGCGTAGGTTTTGGTTTTAGTCCGGGGACCAGCAAGGTGCTCAATCTTGCGTACCGCTACACGCGTGCCAACACCACGTTGAGCAACACTCCGATCAACCAGATCCTGATGTCGGGCCAATGGCCGATTACGCATCGGGTGTACGGCGTGGGTCGCATCAATTACGATGTGCGCGGACAGCGGGTGGTCGATGGTCTGATCGGCTTGCAATACGATGCCGATTGCTGGGCGCTAGGGGTTGGGCTGCAACGCTATGCCAACGGGGTGAATACGCTGGGTGCCCAGGTGTCGAGCACCCGGGTGCTGGCCCAGTTGACGCTGAAAGGGTTGTCGAGCGTCGATAACGGGCTCGTTTCCGCGTTCCGTGCCAGCGTGCCGGGGTATGTACCGTTACCGCCGCCGTTGCCGCCACAGGCGCGTTTCACTAACTACGAATGACGGGCATCGGGTCATTCATCAAATGCGAAAAGACCGGCGACGTGCCTGGTCCCACTGGAGTATCTGTGATAGCCATCAAACAATTCCGTCTAGCCGTGCTGATCGCCGGCCTTGCCGCGAGCGCATCGTTTTTGCTGACGAAGCCCGCCTCTGCCCAATCACTGAATGCCAGTCCTGGCCGGATGGTCGATACCATCGCCGCCGTGGTGAATAACGGCGTGATTACCCAGCGCGAGCTTGACGAGCGCGAGGGCCTGATTACCCAGCGGCTCAACCAGCAACATGCGCCGCTGCCGCCACTGGATCAGCTACGTCAGCAGGTGCTGAGCCAGATGGTGCTGGAGCGTATCCAGTTGCAAAAGGCGCGTGAAGAAGGCATCAGTATCGATAACGACCAGTTACAGAAAACCCTTGGCAAGCTGGCTGAGGCGAACCACCTGACGCTCGACAATTACCGCGCGCAGATCGAAGCGCGTGGCGTGCCATGGGCGACTTTCGTGGGCGACGCCAGAACCGAGATGATTCTTTCGCGTCTGCGGGAGAAAGACGTAGATAGCAAGATCACGGTGTCAGACGCCGAAGTGGCGAACTACATCGCTAGTCAGCGTGGCCCGAATGCAGGCCTGCTGAACGATTTGCGCTTCGAACACATTCTGGTCAAGGCCCCGCTGAATGCCGCGCAAACCGATCTCGAAGCGGCTCAGCAAAAAGCGCAGGCCTTGCTCGCGCAGGCTATGAGCGGCACTTCGTTTGAAAAGCTGGCCAAGGCCAATTCGCAAGCCAGCGATGCCGCCAAGGGCGGCGACATGGGCTTTTTGCCACCGTCGCAGTTGCCGGCTGATTTCGTTAGCGCAGCCGCCACGCTGCGTCCCGGCCAGGTCAATCCTGAACTGATCCGTACGGGCGATGGTTTTGAAATCGTGCGTCTGGTTGAGCGCCGCGCGGGCAAGGGCATGACGCCAGGCGATGCACCAAAGCTCATGCAAACCCATGTGCGCCATATCTTGCTGCGTGTCGGTGAAGGCATGCCAGAACCCGCTGCCCGTCAAAAGCTGCTCGAAATCCGGCGTGAAATTGAAGCGGGCGGTGATTTCAGCAAATTTGCCAAGACGTACTCGCAGGATGGTTCGGCTTCGCAAGGCGGGGATCTTGGCTGGGTTAGTCCAGGTGAGACCGTGCCGGAATTCGAGCGCGCCATGAACAGCTTGCAGGACAACCAGATCAGTGGCCCGGTGCGCAGCGAGTACGGCTATCACCTGATCCAGGTGCTGGCGCGCCGCGAGTCGGAAGGCTCGGTCGCGCAACAGATGGATATGGCGCGTCAGGCCATCGGCCAGCGCAAGGCTGAACAGGCTTATTCCGACTGGCTGCGCGAGTTGCGCGACACCGCCTATGTCGATATCAAGCCAGGCGCACTGAACGGCCCAGCCGCGCGCTAAATATGCCTGCCACCGCGTCGTCCCGTGGGCCGTTACAGATTGCGATCACCACGGGCGAACCTGCGGGGGTAGGTCCTGAGCTTGCCGCACAAGCGCTGGTCGCCGCGGCTGCGTTGTGGCCGAAGGTTCAATTCACTGTGCTGGGGGATGCCGATTTGCTCGTGCAGCGCGCCCGGGCAGTGGGCATCGACTGGAATGCGTTTGCGCTCAAGCGCGTGCGCATCGAGCCTCGTCCGCTAGGTGCCGTGTCCGAAGCGGGGCGGCTCGATCCAGCCAATGGCCGTTATGTGCTGGATTTGCTGGATGCCGCGATTGATGGCGCGCTGGCCGGTGACTACGACGCGATCGTGACCGCACCGCTGCAAAAAAGCACGATCAATGATGCGGGCGTGCCGTTCACCGGCCACACGGAATACCTCGCTGAGCGTACCCATACGCCTCAGGTGGTGATGATGCTGGCGGGGGTCAGCAACGGCAGCCCGCGGCCATTGCGGGTGGCGCTGGCCACCACCCACCTGGCGCTGAAAGCGGTGCCCGCCGCACTGACCACGGATGGCTTGGTCGAAACCCTACGCATCATCCATCACGATTTATCCCATCTGTTTGACTTGCCACAGCCGCGCATTCTGGTGACGGGGCTCAACCCGCACGCAGGCGAAAACGGCTATCTGGGGCGCGAAGAAATCGAGGTGATTACGCCCGCGCTGGCCCGCGCCACGGCGCTTGGAATTGACGCGCGCGGCCCCTACCCGGCAGACACGCTGTTTCAGCCACGCTATCTCGATCAGGCAGATTGCGTGCTGGCGATGTACCACGATCAAGGCTTGCCCGTGCTGAAGTACGCGACGTTTGGCGCAGGCATCAACATCACGCTCGGGCTGCCGATCATCCGCACCTCGGTCGATCACGGCACTGCGCTTGATCTGGCTGGCACCGGCACCGCCGACGTTGGCAGTTTTATTGCCGCTATTGATACCGCTGTCACGATGGCGCGTAACCGCCGTCGGCTGACGAACCAGGATTAATGTTTTCTCAATGACCCACACACCTAGCCGGCAACATCAGGGCCACTTTGCCCGCAAGCGTTTCGGGCAGAATTTTCTCGTCGACACAGGCGTGATTGATTCGATAGTCGACGTCATTCGTCCGCAGCCAGGCGAGCGCATGGTTGAAATCGGACCAGGCTTGGGCGCGTTGACCAAGCCGCTGATCGAACGCCTCGCCAGCCCGCAATCACCGTTGCATGCCGTTGAACTCGACCGCGACCTGATTGGGCGTTTGCAAAAACAGTTCGGTGAGCGGCTTGAGCTACATGCTGGAGACGCGCTGGCGTTTGATTTTGGTGCGCTGGCGCTGCCAGGCCCGCAACCTACGCTGCGCATCGTCGGCAATTTGCCGTACAACATTTCGAGCCCGTTGCTGTTTCATCTGAGCGCGTTCGCACCGGTGGTGCTCGATCAGCATTTCATGTTGCAAAACGAGGTGGTGGAGCGGATGGTGGCTGAGCCTGGCACCAAGGCCTTTAGCCGCTTGTCGGTGATGCTGCAGCATCGCTATGTGATCGACAAGCTGCTCGATGTGCCACCCGAAGCCTTTCAGCCGCCACCCAAGGTGAACTCAGCGATTGTGCGGATGATTCCTTACGCGCCTGGCGAGCGGCCCGCCGTCGATGTCGTGACGCTTGGCGCGGTGGTGAGCGCCGCGTTTTCGCAGCGGCGCAAGATGCTGCGCAACACGCTGGCGGCGTTTCGCGATTTGGTGGATTTTGACGCGCTGGGTTTTGATCTGGCGCGCCGCGCCGAAGATATTCCGGTTGACGAATATGTGCGAGTGGCACAGCAGGTGATGGCGTCGGGTGCGCCGCTGCCGCCTGTGCCGGGTACTCAGGACGTTTAGAGCGGTTCATCGCCAGCGGGTGGGCGGCGGTAAAACCCGTTTCCGGGTACATTCACGGCCTCGTTACGTCGTAACTGGAAACTGGAGAACACATATGCGCCTGCTACACACGATGCTTCGCGTAGGCAACCTTGATCGTTCGATCGCGTTTTACACCGGCCTGCTCGGCATGAAGCTGCTGCGCCGCGAAGATTATCCCGAGGGCAAATTCACGCTCGCCTTCGTGGGCTATACCGACGAGCAAAACGGCACAGTGATCGAATTGACCCACAACTGGGATACCTCCGCATACACCATGGGCGATGCGTTTGGCCATCTGGCCATCGAGGTTGAGGATGCATACGCGGCATGCGATGCGATCCGCGCGCAAGGCGGCCAGGTTGTGCGCGAAGCCGGCCCGATGAAGCATGGCACCACGGTGATTGCGTTCGTCACCGATCCGGACGGCTACAAGATCGAATTTATTCAGAAAAAAGTTTGAGATTGCGGGGTGCTGGATCGGGGGTATTCAGTGGCTGGGTGCAAATGGTTTGGGTTAGTTAAGCGGACTATTTGCACTCTTTCGAGTTAGCTGTTTAACTACAGCCGAATTTTATAATCTTCGGGAGGTTTTTTAAAAAATCGATAAAAATTTCTTGCGCATTCCATGATGTCTGGTGGGCCGTAGAGCATGCCGATGCCCCATGAATCATCGCCAAAAATGATCCAGTCGCCATTGCTAGGAAATTGCACGTAATAGTGCCGGTTTACACCAAGCGCATCCGCTGGGCTATCTCCGGGATCCTGCATCATAAAATCAAAAAATTCATCATAGGTATTGCATGGCCTGGTAATAAAGCCTGGATATTTGCCAAAATGATGATGGAAGTAGCTAAATGGGTCTGGTTTTAAAATTACTGTTGCGAAATCTGTCTCTCCCTTGAATTTGAGTAATTTTTGAACGAGCTCGAATAAATAAGGTGTCACAATATCAACCGAGCCGAAATACAATAAATCTTCGCGCGGTTTTTCTGCAAGTAGCTGGACGCCGGTATTTGCGCGATTCCATAGCGGTGTAAATGTTTCACGATCGTAAATGTAATCAAGCTTAGTCATTAATCATCATTTTGAGATTTTTTTATCTGATTTTAGTTTGGTGCTTGTTGGCGTCAGATAGGATGGAAAATATTCAGTGGGGTAGTGTAAATAGTTTTATTGGTCAGGTGGGCTATTCGCACCGCTTCACTTTAGTTAATCGACTACGGTTGAATCCGGAAGCGCTCTGGGGGCGTTAAAAAATACGGATAGAAATTTTTTGCAAATTCCATGATATCCGGTGAGCCATAGAACACTCCGGTACCCCACGACCTGTCACCAAAGATAATCCAGTCTCCGGGTATAGGTAACAACACATAGTGTTCCGAGTTGAACCCCAGCGCGTCGGCCAGATTGTCACCAGGGTCTTCATGTAAAAATCAGAAAAATTCGTCATCGGTATTTTCCGCCTTGTGGATGAAGCCTGGATATTTGCCAAAATGAAAATTGAAATAGCTGAATGGATCAGGCTTCAAAACTAAAGTGGCGAAATCAGTTGCGCCTTTCAACGCTAGTAATTTACGTACAAGCTCAAAGAATTTTTGAGTCTGGAGATCAACAGAGTCGAAATATAGCAACTCCTTTGGACGCTTGCCCCGAAGCATTTCGACCTCCATCGCTGCTCGTTGCCACAGAGGTTTAAATTCGGATTCTTGCTTGATAAAGTCAATTGCGCTCATTTGGCAGCCTGATTTTGAGTGTTGGACGACGTGCTCCGATTGGGATGAAGTCGGCAGTCGGCGTATTTTGGTCATCCAGGATTCTCATAAAAAGCAAAGGCTTGGCGTGCGACGTTCATTACATCTGGCGGCCCGGTTATTAATACACCGGTGCCCCAATCCCAGCCACGATCGGCGTACATAAACCATTCCCCTGAAAGCGGTAAAACCACATACTGCTCAGAATAAAAGCCAATGACGTCAGCAGGGCTATCACCCGGATCTTTCATCAGAATTTCAAAAAAATCATTGTCGCTACGATTTGCTTCAATGATGAATCCCGGATGTTTGCCAAAATGAAAATGGAAATAATTGAATGGGTCTGGATTTAGCACGATCACTGCGAAATCACCGGAGCCTTTGTAAGCAGAAAGGCTTTGGGTCAGGCGGCCCAGCGGATCGTTCAGGCGTGACAGGCGGCGTTTGTCGTCGTAATCGAGCCTGAGCGTGATGTCCTTGCGGGCATCTGTGCCGATGGCGTGCTGTGTGATCGTGCTGAGCAGGCCTGAGCTGTCATAGCTCAGGGTGCGGACAAAGCCTGTCCGGGTGCTTTCCGTTAGCAGCACACCTTGGGCGGAATACGATTCGGTGGTGTCGGTTTGCAGATTGGTCAGCGTCCAGGCGGCTTCATTCGCGTTTCCGCTTTCGCTTCCGTTTCGTGTCAGTGCAAGGCCTGTAAAACCGGGGGTACGCCATGCACCTGCGTTCCAGTTAAACGTGATGGGTTCGCCGTTTTCGCGGTAAGCCAGCACCTTTGCGGTACGGCTGTGGTTCGCGTTAGTCAGATCGAGATGCCGTTGCCAGCTATGAAACCAGGCTGGACCCATTGCGCTGGCATTGCTGGCGCGCGGTTTTGAGCGGTAGGTTCGGGTGAAGTACAGCGGCAGGTCGTCGCCGCTCACGAAGTCGGCTTCCGTGAGCGTCACGGCACCGCTGCCCGGATACACCGGGTCAGCGACTGGGCAACTTTGTTCGGTTTCGTCTGCTGCTGGGGCGGTGCATCATTCGCGGATCAGCGCGAGATCATTGAGGCAGGCGTAATTGCCCAAGCCGCCAGGGGTATTGCTGACAACGTTTAGCTGGCAGGTGGGGCTGCCTGGCATTGCGCCAGACTGGGCATAGAGTGCGGAACAGTCGTCGCCGGCATTCGCGCCAAACGACACCATCAGCAAAATGAATATGGCCAGCAAGCGGCTGATTATGCCGCTTGCTCTCTCAGGGATTTTTTTCATCGTCGTCCTTATGGTTGTACTTGTTGACGCCCAAGCACCCTAAAAGGACTGATTGACTACGGCAATGCGATAAATCTTAAAAACGACTGGCGCTTTGATGTTTTGATGGGGAAGGGGCATGGTTGGGCGGGGCGTTTTTATTGCCCGCCTACCTCCGCTGCGCTGACGTTGCTGCTTTTTCCTCTAACGCCAAAGCTAAAGCGTGGGCAGCAATTCCGGTGGATGGTCTTTGAGTGTCTGCCGGACTTGGCGGAACTCCGGAAAAATCGACTCGACGGTCTGCCAGAAGCGTGGACTGTGGTTCATCTCGCGCAAGTGGGCGAGTTCGTGTGCGACGACGTAGTCAATCACGGGTAGCGGAAAGTGCACCAGACGCCAGTTCAGCCGGATTTTGCCGTCGCTGGAACAACTGCCCCAGCGTGTCGCGGCAGACGACAGTGCGTAGCCGCGATAGCTCACGCCTAGCTTTTCAGCGTAGAACGCTAGCCGTTCACCAAACAGCCGTTTGGCTTCGCCTTGCAGCCAGCCTTGCACGCGGTCTTTGATTTGCTGTGGCTCGGCTTGCAGTGGCAGGGGCAATGTCAGCCGTGCGTGTTCCGCATCGAAGCGGAGTGCACCGCTCGATGCATCAAGCGTGATGGATACCGGACGGCCCAGATACGGCACTTGTGCGCCATCTTTCCAGTCGATGCGCGGTAGCGCGCGCTGTTCCACCCGGGTTTGCCATTCGTTGAGCTTGGTGAAAATCCAGCGCTGCTTTTCGCTAATGGCGTTTTCGATTTCGGCCAGCGTGACCCCGCGTGGCGCGGTGATCGAGAGGCCGCTGCTGTCGATGGAAAAGCCGATCGAACGGCGGGCTGAGCGTTTGAGCTGGTATTGCAGCGTTTGCGCGCCCAGTGTGAGACTGCGCCGCTTCGAGCCGTCGGCGGCGGGGCTGGATGTTGCTGCGGGTGTCTGCTGCGGTGTGGCCTCGGAACCTGAGGCACCCGAGGCACCTGCGGAGGGCGGCGCGCTGGTGTTCGCGGTGCTGAAGAGTGGCAAATCGAGTTGCGGGTTCTCGAGTGGCAGGCCGCCTGGCGGCACGGAGGGCTTGAGCATCGGTTTCGCCAGGGGTGCGGCTAGCGCGTCAGGTTGGGGCTGCGGGGGAGCGGTGTGGCTTGGCTAGCTTCCGCTGGATAGGCATCCGGATCAATCCGGCGCATTTCGGCTTCGATCCAGTTCTCTACGCGGGTGTTGAGTTCTTCTGGGGTCAGCCCGGTGGAGTCGATGGGTTGGCCGATCGACAGCGTGACGACGCCGGGATATTTCATGAATGAATTGCGTGGCCAGACGCGCCCTGCGTTATGGGCAATTGGTACGGCTGGCGCACCAGTGGCGACGGCAAAGCGTGCGCCGCCGGTTTTGTATTTGCCCTGGGTGCCGGTTGAGGTGCGCGTGCCTTCGGGAAACATGATGACCCACGCGCCTTCTTCCATTCGTGCCCGGCCTTGGCGTGTCACGGAATCGAACGCGTTCTTGCCTTCTTTGCGGTCGATGTGAACCATCTTCAACATTCCGAGGGTCCAGCCGAAAAACGGCACGAACAGCAATTCACGTTTGAAGACGTAGCACAGCGGGCGGGGCATCAAGGCCGGAAAGGCGAAGGTTTCCCATGCCGACTGGTGCTTGGACAGCAGCACGGCGGGGCCGTCTGGCAGATTTTCAAAGCCCTGGATTTCGTAGCGGATGCCAGCGAGCCAGCGCACCATGACCAGCGTCGCACGGCACCAGCCTGCCGCCATCCAGTAACGGCGGTCGGCGTGCAGGAACGGAAAGGCAATAAAGCAGGCAATCGCGTAAGGCACGGTAAAGACCACGAGATAAACCAGTAAAAGCAGCGAGCGGAGAAAGCGCATCGGTAGGGGCAGGCCAGTAAGGTCGAGCAGGATCGGGGAAAGAAGCCGTAAAAAAACAGAGGGGAGCGCTGTAAAGAAGCTGGGCACGCCGCAATACGTAAGCCAGGCGCGAACCAGCAAACAAGCACGCGGCCCCGTTATTCGTGTTCCTCAGCGAGAAAATCGAGCGCGAACGCGCGCAGGTCCTGGTGAATCTGTGTGCCGGGTGGTAAGCCGCCTGCCGCCAGGGTTTGCTGGCCTTTGCCGCTCAGCACCAAATGTGGTGTGCAGCCGAGCGCCGCCCCGGCTTGCAGGTCACGTAACGCGTCGCCTACCACTGGGGTGTCTTGCGGCTCGACCTCGAAGCGCTCAGCGATCATTTTCAGCATGCCGGGTTTCGGCTTGCGGCATTCACACTGGTCTTCAGCGGTGTGCGGGCAGAAAAAAACGGCGTCGATCCGTCCGCCCATCGCGGCCACCATCAGATGCATTTTTTGATGCATCGCATTGAGCGCGCTCATGTCGAACAGGCCACGCCCAATGCCCGACTGGTTGGTCGCCACGGCGACCCGGTAGCCCGCCTGATTTAGCCGGGCGATGGCTTCGAGGCTGCCTGGCAACGGTAGCCATTCATCGGGCGACTTGATGAAGCCCGGTGAATCGACGTTGATCACACCGTCGCGGTCGAGGATGACGACTTTCTTTGGGCTGGTGGGCATAGCGGGTGCTCAGGCGGCAAGCCGTGAAATATCGGCGACGCAGTTCATCTGCTGGTGCAATGCACCGAGCAGTGCCAGCCGGTTGGCCCGCAACGCGGGATCGTCGGCGTTGACCATCACTTCGTTAAAGAACGCATCTACTGGTTCGCGCAACGCTGCCAATGCGCTTAACGCGCCGGTGTACTGGCGCGCCGCGAGTTGCGCCTGTACGTGTGGCGTGACTTGTTCGAGCTGCGCGTACAGCGCTTTTTCGGCCGCTTCGAGCAGGAGCGTGGGTTGCACGCCGCTCTTCGATGAGCCGTCCGCTTTTTTCAGAATGTTCGAAATGCGTTTGTTGGCGGCGGCCAGGGAGGCGGCTTCCGGCAGCGCGGCGAATTCGCGCACGGCGTTGAGGCGCTCGACGATGTCATCCAGGCGGGTTGGGCTGAGTGCCAGCACCGCGTCGATTTCACCGGCGGCGTAGCTGCGCTCGCGCAGCAGGCCACGCAGACGGTCCATGCAGAAGTCGTAAATCGCAGCGGTGGAATCGGTGACGTGCGGCAGCGCGCTGAACTGGGCGTGTGCTGTGTGCAGGAGTTCGAGCAGATCCAGCGACCATGGCTTTTCGAGCAGCAGGCGCAGCACGCCCAGCGCGTGACGCCGTAGCGCGAACGGATCTTTCTCGCCCGTCGGCTGCAGGCCGATGCCCCAGATGCCAACCAGGGTTTCGAGCTTGTCTGCCAGCGCGACCACTGCGCCCGTGGTGCTGGCTGGCAGGGCATCGCCGGAAAAGCGTGGCTGGTAATGCTCCGAGCACGCCAGTGCGACTTCTTCTGGCTCGCCGTCGTGACGAGCGTACCAGGTGCCCATGGTGCCTTGCAGTTCGGGGAATTCACCCACCATGTCGGTGAGCAGATCGGCCTTCGCCAGATGTGCGGCGCGCTGCGCGAGCGCAACATCGGCACCGGCCAGCGTGGCAATTGCGCCCGCTAGTGCTTCGATGCGTTCAGTGCGTTGCAGCGCTGAGCCCAGCTTGTTGTGATAGACCACGTTCGCCAGCAGCGGTACGCGCTGGGCGAGGGGTTTTTTCTGGTCTTGTTCGAAGAAGAATTTCGCATCCGCCAGGCGTGGGCGCACGACCCGTTCATTGCCTTCGATGATGTCGCCAGGCGTGGTGGTTTCGAGATTCGACACGAGCAGAAAACGCGAGCGCAGTTTGCCGCTGGCGTCGGTTAAGGCGAAGTATTTCTGGTTGGTCTGCATCGTGAGGATCAGGCACTCTTGCGGCACTTGCAGGAATTCGTCCTCGAAGCGGCAGGCGTACACGGCGGGCCATTCAACCAGTGCGGTGACTTCGTCGAGCAGCGCGTCGGGCATCACGACCGTGTCGCCATCGGCTTGCGCCAGCAGTTGCGTGCGAATGGTGTCGCGGCGCTCGCTGAAGCTGGCGAGCACATGGCCGCGCTGGCGCAGCGTTTGCGCGTAGGTATCCGCATGTTGCAGCGCGACCAGACCATCTGAGAGAAAACGGTGGCCCAGCGTGGTGTCGTCTGCATCAATGCCGAACGCGGTGACCGGCACCACGTGCTGGCCATGCAGCACCGTCAAGCGATGGACCGGGCGCACGAACTGCACGTTCGTGCCATCACCGCGCTGGTAGGTCATGACCTTCGGGATGGGCAGTTTAGCGAGGGTTTCGTCGAGCGCCGCCTGGAGCCCTTCGGCCAGCGTGATGCCTGGCGCGGTGTGGCTGAGGAAGAACGCCTCGGCCTTGCCGTCGGAGGCACGTTCAAGCTGTTCCAGTGGGAAATCGGGGAAGCCAAGCGCCGCAAGTTTTTTGGCCAGCGGCGCAGTGGGCTGGCCCTGAGCATCGAGTGCGACCGAAACCGGCAGCACTTTTTCGCGTAGCTGTTTTTCAGCGGCGACGGCACGCACGTCCTGGATCGTGACGGCCAGGCGGCGTGGCGTGGCGAAGCGCTCGAAGAGCGGCGCAGCATCGGTCAGGCCGCGCGCCGCGAGGCGCTGGGCGAGACCTTCGGCAAAGGCATCGCCCAGACGCTGGAGTGCTTTGGGCGGGAGTTCCTCGGTGAGCAGTTCGACGAGTAGTGTGGCTTGTGCAGGATGAGTCATGAATGTGGGGTCTCGTCAGTCCGGGGCGATCATGCGTTCGACTTTCAGCGGCGGCGCCCAGGCGGGCAGCGCGGCATCCTGGGCGTCGGTGGTGAGGCCAGGAACGCCTCGCACCGGATTGGCCAGCATCGGAAAGCCCAGTTTTTCACGCGACGCGTAATACGCCTGGGCGACCAGGCGCGACAGCGCCCGGATGCGGCCGATATATGCCGCGCGTTCAGTTACGGAGATCGCGCCGCGCGCGTCGAGCAGATTGAAGGTATGGCCTGCCTTGAGCACTAGCTCATAGGCGGGAAGCGCGAGTTGCGCTTCGATCATGCGTTTGGCTTCGGCTTCGTAGCTGTTGAAGCAGGTGAAGAGCAGATCGACGTTGGCGTGTTCGAAGTTGTAGGTGGACTGTTCGACTTCGTTCTGGTGATAGACGTCGCCATAGGTGAGACGGCGCAGTTCAGGGCCATCGGGGCCAGGTTCTTCCCACTCGGTCCAGATCAGGTCGTAGACGTTTTCGACTTTTTGCAGATACATCGCCAGACGCTCAAGACCGTAGGTGATCTCACCCAGCACCGGCTTGCAGTCGATCCCGCCGACCTGCTGGAAATAAGTGAACTGGGTGACTTCCATCCCGTTGAGCCAAACCTCCCAGCCGAGACCCCATGCGCCGAGCGTGGGATTTTCCCAGTCGTCTTCGACGAAACGCACGTCGTTTTGCTTCAGGTCGAAGCCGAGAGCTTCGAGCGAACCGAGATAAAGATCGAGGATATTTTCAGGCGCGGGCTTGAGCACAGCCTGGTATTGGTAGTAGTGCTGCAGACGGTTTGGATTGGCACCGTAGCGGCCATCTTTTGGCCGCCGCGAGGGCTGGACATAAGCCGCACGCCAAGGCTCCGGGCCGATTGCGCGCAAGAACGTATGAACGTGGGAGGTGCCCGCGCCGACTTCCATATCGATGGGCTGGAGTAACGCGCAACCCTGCTTGTCCCAATAGGATTGCAGCGTCAGGATGATTTGCTGAAACGTGAGCATGAAATGCCTTTCGGGCAGAAGGCCGTGCCGCAAGCGCGGGATGGCCGTGGAGCAAAAACTGCTGAACGGTGGATTTTAGCGGAAAGGGCACGGCGACGGCCTTTTGCGGCTGGGCTGGGCTTTGCCGTGGTTGTTAGGATTGGTCGGATATCAAATTATTGTTCTCCTGTTCATGGTGTTGCGGCCCATCAATTCATTAGGCAAGGGCAAAAACAGACAACCCAAGGAGAGAGATGAACCACCCGCTATTTCAGCGTGGGCCAGCAGGCACACTGGCTCGCATCATTGCTGTGTTTGTGTTGTTGTGCGTCGCGTTTGGCGCGAATGCCAACGACTACTGTTATGCCCTCTAGGCCCAATCCGGTGCAACGCCGGGTACGAAGTCCTGCCGCCTCGATGTGATGAGCAACACGCCCGGCGGCATGGGCAATTACGCCTGTATCAACGACATCAGCCTGATTGACCAGTGGTGCCATGCGGCCAATGACGAGCAGCCAGAACAGCGCTGCCCGGTCGCAGACCCGGTTTATCCCGGCAGCGGGGCGGTCACGCTCAACGAGGTTGATTTCATCAGCGGCGACGATCAGCGGCTGGTGTTCGCCCGTACCTATCGCTCCAGGCCACTAGCCAGAAACGTCACGGCGATGGGACCGGCCTGGTTTCATAGCTGGCAGCGCCAGCTAGCGCTGGCCGAGGCGAATAGCGGGAGCGGGTCGAAGGTGCTCGCGTATCGGCAAAACGGTGAGCCCGTCACGTTCAAGGGCAACGGCGGTACCTGGCGGATGGAGGGCGGCAACGCACTGACGCTGGCGCAAACCGGCACCGAATGGACGCTGAGCGATCCCGCTGCGGCAACCACCGAAACTTATTCAGCACAAGGCGTGCTGCTGTCAGAGCGGACCCGGACTGGCTTCACACGGGGACCCTGAGAATAAAATTAACTGCACCAAAGGCATTTTGAGGTGAAGACCAGATACCCCTTCCATCCCCCAAAATCCCTTCAGCACCTCATCACTTCCCTCGCCGCCGCCCTGGTCCAAACGCAAACCCCAGCGCCAGCAGCACTAGTGATACCGCCAGCACCGTGTTGTTGCCGCTGCTCACATAGGGCGTATTGCCCGAGGTGCCTTGCACCTGCGCTTCAAGCACGCCCACGGTGAACGCGGGTAGCCGTCCCGTCACCTTGCCTTGCGCGTCAATCACGGCTGTCGCGCCGGTGTTGGTCGCGCGCAGCATGGGCCGGCCGGTTTCAAGGGAGCGCATGCGGGCAATCTGCAAATGCTGGTCGAGCGCAATCGTATTGCCGAACCATGCGAGGTTGGTGGCGTTCACCAGCACGCCCGCAGGTGTCGGGCTCTCGCGCAGCGTGCGGGCAATTTCTTCGCCAAAGATGTCTTCGTAGCAAATATCGACTGCCACAGGCTGGTTATGTACGAGAAACGGCCGTTGCACTGGCGCGCCACGGGCAAAGTCGCCCAGCGGGATGTTCATCAGGTCCACGAACCAGCGAAAGCCCCATGGCACGAATTCGCCAAACGGCACCAGGTGATGCTTGTCGTAGCGATATATTTCGCCCGAATTGGGCGTCAGACCAAACAGGCTGTTGGTGTAATCGACCAGTTGGCCTTCTGGTGTCAGCGTGCCGCCAATCGCGCCGAACAGGATCGAGGAGCCGGTGCTGTCGGCAAAGCGCCGTAGCGCCAGCGCGAAGGGCTCCGGCATGTTTTGCGCCAGCAGAGGGATCGCGGTCTCGGGGGTGACGATCAGATCGGCGGGCTGGGCGGTAATCATCCGTTGATAGTTGTCGATGGCGGCCAGCATGCCAGCTTGTTCGAATTTCATCTCCTGCTTCACGTTGCCTTGCAGCAGGCGCACGCTTAGCGGCACATTGGCGGGCACGGTCCATGTGACTAGCGGCAGCAGCAGGCCCGCAGCGATCAGCGCTAGAGCCAGTCCGGCAGGTGCTGCGCTGTGGGCAAGGCATGAGCATGAATATGAACGGGGGCGGAGGGCGGGCGTTGCGCTGGTTTCAGACCCAGACCCAGACCCAGACCCAGACCCAGATGTGGGATGGGGCGCGTCCGCCAGCGCTTGTGTCAGCGCTTGCACTAGCAGAGCGGCGACCAGCGCCAGCATCCAGCCCACGCCATACACGCCAGCCAGCGGCGCGAACCCGGCGAGTGGTCCATCGACTTGCGCGTAGCCACTGGCTAGCCACGGAAAGCCCGTGAACATCGTGCCGCGCAGCCATTCGCCGATGGCCCAGGCGCTGGCGAAGGCAAATGAGCCATGCCAGGTGGGGGCGAACGGTTGCGTGTCGTCGGCGCGCTGGCGCGCATGTCCTGCGCAAAATGACCAGAGCGCGGCAGCTAGCGCGGGATACAGCGCGAGATATAGCGAGAACAGCACCAGCGCTGCGCCTGCCAGCGGCGCGGCCATGCCGCCGAAAAAATGCATGCTGACGTAGAGCCACCAGACGCCTGTGACGAAGTTGCCAAAGCCGAATGCCGCGCCGGTGAGCGCTGCGCTTTTCCAACTGGTGGTGCGTGTCAGCCAGGCAAAGAAAAACACGAAGAGCACGAGTTCAAGCCAGCCGCCATGTGGCGTCGGGGCAAACGAGAGCGTGTTGAGCGCGCCCGCGCCTGCGGCCACGAGGTAATGCCACCAGCGAACAGCACAGCTACCTTCGGGAGGGGCGGCGGGCGTCAGGCAGCGACGCAGACAGGAGAGGATCGAGGCGGCCATGGAGTGCGCGAGGAGGAGGGTTGCAGGAGGTTAGAACAAACCACGAGGGTGGAGCTGGATGAGGCTGAGTGGAGCTGAGTGAGGCTGGATGAGGCTGGATGAGGCAACGGACGCGTCGGCTGATACGTTGGCCGATGACCTGGCTAATGGTTTGACCGGTGAGCGGAGGTTTGACCGGTGAGCGGACCAAGGTGCTGGTCAACGCAACGCATAGCCAACGCACGACCAACACCCGGCTCCCGCGCCCACCGTCACCGCAACGCGGGTGACTTAGAACCTGTTGCGAAATTATTCCAGCAAGGACAATTGGCTCGCCCCACGGCAGCGGACTCGGCAAAACGCGTTGGCCAGTCGAGCGTTCAATGGCGTGGCTTCACTCGTTTCGGTGCCTGAAAATTCGCTATGAACGCTACGCTCATATCCACGCGGCTTTCCTCTCGTTAGCCTGCGTCTTGATTTGCTGGACCCGCCTTAAGCCCTGGTTTAAATAATTTCGCAACGGCTTCTTAGTTGCCCCACCCGCTGCCCCACTTGTTGAGCGAGTGGAACCGTGAGCGCGGGTGGAGGCAAATTTACCGCTCGTGCTACGTGCTACGTTCGTCTTCGCTGATCTCTGGGCTGCGGCGGACCAGCAGCATGTGGATCTGGCGGGCATCGCCGCGCTGGACTTCAAAAATCAGGTTGCCCAGCCGGACTTTCTCGCCGCGATGCGGCACGTGGCCAAAGTGATGCGTGACGAGGCCGCCGATGGTGTCGACTTCGTCGTCAGAGAACTCGGTGCCGAACGCTTCATTGAACTGTTCGATGCCGGTGAGTGCGCGCACCCGGTAGCGGCCATCGGGCGAGCTGATGATGTTGCCGCTTTCTTCGTCGAAATCGTATTCGTCTTCGATATCACCGACGATTTGTTCCAGCACGTCTTCGATGGTGATCAGGCCTGCGACGCCGCCGTATTCGTCGACGACGATCGCAATGTGGTTGTGATTGACGCGAAAGTCGTGCAGCAGCACGTTCAGGCGCTTGGATTCGGGAATAAACACGGCGGGGCGCAGCATGCCGCGCACATCGAATTCTTCTTCCGCGTAATAGCGCAGGAGGTCTTTGGCGAGCAGCACGCCAATGACGTTGTCGCGGTTGCCGTCGTAGACCGGATAGCGCGAGTGTGCTTTTTCCAGCACGTAGGGGATGAATTCGTCAGGTGTGTCCGCGATGTTGATCGCGTCCATCTGCGCGCGCGGAATCATGATGTCGCGCGCGCAGAGTTCGGAAATCTGGAATACGCCTTCGATCATCGACAGCGAATCGGCGTCGATCAGATTGCGCTCGTGCGCGTCCTGGAGGATTTCGAGAAGCTCGGCCCGGGAATCGGGCTCAGGTGAGATGAAGTCGGTCAGCCGCTCAAGTAGCGAGCGTTTTTCGGGAGGGGTGTCGGTAGGGCGTCGACTGGGATACGTGTCGTTCATGGTGGTGCGCCATGCCAGGCGGGGCGCGCGGTTTCAGGGGGATCAAGGATACACCAGGCCTGCTGTGCTCCTAAGCGAACGGGGGTGTATGGCTGGTGATGTGGCTGGCTGTATGGCTTGTAGCGGGGCATGGCGTTCGCCCCGGCTGGTGTTGCACCGGGGTTGCAACTGGCCTTTTTGCTTCTTCTATCTTTTCTACCTCTTTCGTCTCTTTTGTTTCTTTTATCTCTTCATTTCAGCCCGCGTCGGGCCGGTTTGGGCAGCAGCGTGCCAGCAGTGCTTCGAGCGCCCGGTCTGGCATGCCGCTGGCGCGTAGCGCCTGGACGGTGCGGCTGATGTAATCGAAGGTCGTGCCGTAGCGGCCAGTGGCGCAATTCAGTACTTTTTGCACCACTTCATCGGAGAGCTTGCCGGTGTAGGTTGGGATGTCTCTGCGCATCACGAAGGTCAGCACGGTGACGCGGCGGCCATCTGCCAGCATGCACGGCAGCCACGCGGGACGGTATGAGCCCATGGGCATTTCGCGGCGCCAGAGGGTGTCGAGATGGGTCGCCAGGCCTTCATCGGCGGCGAGCCGGTAGGCGATGCCGCTACAGGCACCGCCACGGTCTAGCGCGAGCACCAGGCCGGGTTGCTCGGGCGTGCCGCGATTCACCCTGGACCATAAATACAGCCCGCGATGGTAGCCATGCACCCGGCCGCGTGTGGCTTCGACGGTGGGCAGCCCTGGGTTCCAGATCAGCGAGCCATAGCCGAAGAGCCAGACGTCCTGCGTGGGGTCGATATGGCGAAAGGTGCGGGCCAGCGAGGCGCGTAGTTCGTCATCGCTCAGCAACCGGGCTTCGCCGAGCATTGGCGGATAGGTCTGGCCGGGTGAGGCGGCTGTGAGCGTGCCGGTGCTGATGTGGCTGGCAGCGGTGTTGGTATCAACGTTGGTATCGACGCTGGCATCAGCATCAGGGCGGGGTGGGCTGGCTTTCACGGTAGGCGGCGCGAAGCGGGTGGGGTTGAGAGGGGGTGAAAGGTGCCGGAGCGCGTGTGGTTAGGGGCGGCTGGGTATTTCAGGTGCTGCATGTGTTGTATGTGCTGCTGCTGGCTCTGGTGCTGATGCTGCACAGGCAGCGGGTGGAGCGGGCGCACGTCATGCCGCGCTTCATGCGTCATACCTCAGACCCCATGCCGCACGTGACGAGGCGCATCACGCATAGGGGTCTGGAAAACCCAGCCCGGTCAGGATTTCGCTTTCGAGCGCTTCCATTTCTTCGGCGTCAGCATCGTTCTCGTGGTCGTAGCCTTGCGCGTGCAGCGCGCCGTGCACCAGCAGGTGAGCGTAATGCGCGTCGAGCGGCTTGCCTTGCTCCGCCGCCTCCCGTTCGACGACCGGGCAGCACAGAATCAGGTCGCCTGAGATAGGTGCGTCGTCGGCCTCATCGCCTTCGGCATAGGCGAACGTCAGCACGTTGGTGGCGTGGTTCTGGCCGCGCCAGGTGCGGTTTAGCGAGAGGCCTTCTTCTGCATCGACCAGCCGCACTGTCAGTTGGGCATCGACGAACAGCGCCGCCTTGATCCAGCGCGCCACGCTGGCGCGCGGCAGTGCCGCCTGGTGGGCGGGCCAGGCTTTCGCGGCTGGAAACTGGAGCGTTAGCGTGAGTTTGGGGGCGCGGCTCATAGCGGGTTGGGCGGGGGAGGAGGCAACAGGGGTAATGGAGGCACGGGGTGTTCGGGCAGACACTCAGGCCGGTACTCAGGCCGGTACTTAGCGAGCGTCTGCGACGGCGTCTTTCTGATCTTTTTGCGCGTGCGCGTCATACGCATCGACGATGCGGGCGACCAGCGGATGACGCACCACGTCGGCGCTAGTGAAGCGTGTCAGCGCGATCCCGCGCACGTCCGCCAGCACCTTTTGCGCTTCGATCAAGCCGCTCTTATGGCCACGCGGCAAATCGACCTGGGTCGTATCGCCCGTGACCACAGCTTTCGAGCCAAAGCCGATCCGCGTGAGAAACATCTTCATCTGCTCGGGCGTGGTGTTTTGCGCTTCGTCGAGGATGATGAATGCATGGTTCAGCGTGCGGCCGCGCATATACGCCAGCGGGGCGATTTCGATCATCTGGCGTTCGAACATCTTCGCGGTTTTGTCGAAACCGAGCAGGTCGTAGAGCGCGTCGTACAGCGGACGCAGATAAGGATCGACTTTTTGCGCCAGATCGCCAGGCAAGAAGCCCAGCCGCTCGCCCGCTTCTACTGCCGGGCGCGTGAGGACGATGCGCTTGACCTGATCGCGCTCCAGCGCATCCACCGCGCAGGCGACGGCGAGGTAGGTCTTGCCGGTGCCTGCCGGGCCGACGCCAAAGGTCACGTCGTGCGCAATGATCTGTTTCAGATATTCGCGCTGCGCGGGCGTGCGTCCGCGCAGGTCGGCGCGGCGGGTGTACAGCTTGGGGCCGAGCGTTTCGGCGTCGGCGCTGCCGTTGAGCGCGAGTTCGTCAAAGGGATGGTCTGGGTTGCCAGCGAGGTGGGCGTCAGCGGGATCCGATGCGTGGGCGGCGGCGCTGCGGCGGTTGGCCGGATGGCGCATTTCGACCAGCGCGAGCTGGATGTCGTCGACGGAAAGCGTGTCGCCCTCTGTGCGGTGATAAAAATTCTCGAGCGCGGCGAGGGCGATTTTTGCGCCCCGGCCGCGAATCGAAATGCGGTGGCCGCGACGCGTCAGCGTGACGTCCAGCGCCTGTTCGATTTGCCGCAGGTTTTCGTCGAGCGGGCCGCACAGGTTGGCGAGCCGCGCGTTGTCGTCGTGCGGGGCGGTGAATTCGAGGTGAGGCTGGGTAGGCTTCAAGGCGGGGGACATTCCTGTCAGTGAACGATAGCGGCCGCAGCCGGGGTTTCGCTGTGTGCTAGCACGAGCTCGCCGCGTAGCGAATGCGGGTACGCCAGGTTGATCTTGACGTCGACCATCTGGCCGGTAAGCCGTGCATGCGCGGCGAGAGGCGCGGGGAAATTCACCACACGGTTGTTTTCGGTGCGCCCTGCCAGCTCGGATGGATCTTTGCGCGAAGGCCCTTCCACCAGGATGCGTTCGACCTTGCCCACCATCGACTGGCTGATGCGCACGACGTTTTCTTCGATCGTGGCTTGCAGATGCTGCAGGCGCTTGAGCTTGACTTCGTATGGCGTGTCGTCGGGCAGGCTGGCGGCGGGAGTGCCGGGGCGCGGGCTGAAGATGAACGAGAAGCTGGTGTCGTAGCTCATCTCGTGAATCAGCGCCATGGTGCGCTCGAAGTCATCGGCGGTTTCACCCGGGAAGCCGACGATCATGTCGGTGGAGAGTGCCAGATCAGGCCGGATTGCTCGCAGGCGGCGAATTACGGATTTGTATTCGAGCACCGTGTAGCCGCGCTTCATCGCCATCAGGATGCGGTCCGAGCCGTGCTGCACGGGCAGATGCAAATGGCTCACCAGCTTGGGCACTCTGGCGTAGGTGTCGATCAGGCGCTGGGTGAATTCTTTCGGATGGGAGGTGACGTAGCGAATGCGCTCGATACCAGGAATCTCCGCCACGTATTCGATCAGGGTAGAGAAATCAGCGATCTCGCTGGAGCCGCTGGTGAGCGGGCCAAGATAGGCATTGACGTTTTGTCCGAGCAGCGTGACTTCGCGTACGCCCTGATCAGCGAGACCCGCGACTTCGGTTAGCACGTCGTCTAGTGGACGGGAGACTTCCTCGCCGCGCGTGTATGGCACCACGCAGTAGCTGCAGTACTTGCTGCAGCCTTCCATGATCGAGACGAAGGCGCTGGGGCCTTCGACGCGGGCAGGCGGCAGGTGATCGAATTTTTCGATTTCAGGAAACGAGATATCGACTTGCGGGCGGCCGCTGGCGCGGCGCTGGTCGATCATTTGCGGCAGACGGTGCAGCGTTTGCGGACCAAACACCAGATCCACATAAGGTGCCCGGGCGACGATCGCCGCACCTTCCTGGCTGGCGACACAGCCACCGACGCCGATCAGCAGATGCGGTTTGGCCACTTTGAGCTCGCGCACCCGGCCGAGATCGGAGAATACTTTTTCCTGGGCTTTTTCCCGCACTGAGCAGGTATTGAAGAGGATGACATCCGCGTCTTCCGGCGTGTCGGTCTGGATCAGGCCTTCTGCTGCACCGAGTACGTCGACCATTTTGTCGGAGTCGTATTCGTTCATCTGGCAGCCGAAGGTTTTTACATAGACTTTTTTCTGGGTCATAGGGGTCGCCGTTCGCAGTGGTTGACCTGGGGGCGTGGTTCAACGGGTGAAGGAAGCACGGGCCGGAGGGCCCGGATTGCGGGATTGCTGTTGTGCCTGATGGCAGGGTTTTTAGTGCGTGTTTCGGGGCGTTGCCAGGGTGTTGCCGGATGCTGCATGAGCCCGCTGCGGGCTTTGTGCTTTTGGCTTTGCCGGCGTGGTGCCGTTGCTGTTGCCATTGCCATGGCCGCTGCAGTTGCCACGGTAGCCTGGCGCTGTTGCCAAATCCGCTGTTGCTAACGTGGTTGCCAAATCAAATCCTATAGCCCGCGCTGCCGTAGCTCGCGGCATCGCCTGGTGCGTTGCGGGCCATCGCCGCGCCGCCCGCCGCCGCTTGCACATAACCGCGCATTATAGCCCTTCGACAAGGCCGTGGCGTGGGCTGACAACTGGCTGAAGGCGGGCTGAAGGCGGCCTGAAGCTGCGGTTTGATACGGTGTTTGCGGCACTGCTAGCGTCTTTTACACACAGATGGAATAACGATGTGCCGGTGAGTTAGCCGGGGGCGGCTTTGGGTGATGCGGTTTTTTCTTGCCTGCCGGTTTGGTCTTGTATGCCGCGTGTGATGCAGCGCAGCGCGATCAGGCTGGCCAGGGTAAGCTGCCGCAGCCGGTGTTGCCGGTAATCAGTACGTCTTCAGGGCGGGGTGAAATTCCCCACCGGCGGTAGGCAAAATAGCGCGTTGCGCTGCTTTGCGAGCCCGCGAGCGCCTGCAGCCAAACCGCCGCCAGTCAACTGACGGCAGCCTGGCAGCCGGTTAGCAGATCTGGTTCGATGCCAGAGCCGACGGTCATAGTCCGGATGAAAGAAGATGTGCAGAGGCCGAACCCGCTTTCAGCCATGCCGCGCGGCAACGCGTGGCATGAGTGCGCCATTGGACGCGCTGGCTGGAGCAGGTGAGGCCTGTCTGCAATGCCCTGAAACGTTTTTCGCCACACTTTTGCGATGAGCGTTTCATTTATGTCGATTCAAACGATTCAACCTTCTGCAGTTTCTCTGGCTATGCCGTCTGGCGCTGTTGCCGCTGACGCGTTTGCTGATCTCCCCTTGCTGGCGACTGAACCTGTTCCACCGCGCATTGCAGCGGCGCTTGAGGCGTTGCGCGCAGGCCGTGCGGTGGTGTTGCAAGACGATCACGACCGCGAAAACGAAGCGGATCTGATCGTGGCCGCCGAGCATTTGAGCGTGGCGACGATGGCGCTGCTGATTCGTGAATGCAGCGGCATCGTGTGCCTGTGCCTGCCGGAGCAGCAGATCCGCGCGCTGGAGTTGCCACCGATGGTCGCGCACAACGAAAGCCGTCATGGCACCGCGTTCACGGTGTCGATTGAAGCGCGCGACGGGGTGACGACGGGCGTATCGGCCGCCGACCGGGTGACGACGATCCGCGCGGCGATTGCCACTGATGCACGCCCGGCCGATATCGTGCGGCCAGGCCACGTGTTTCCGCTGCGTGCGGTGCCTGGCGGCGTGCTGGCGCGGCGCGGCCACACCGAAGGCACGGTGGATCTGGCGATTCTGGCTGGGCTTAAGCCAGCGGGCGTGCTGTGCGAATTGATGAATGCCGATGGCACGATGACGCGTGGTGCACAGGTTGAGCAGTTTGCGCAGCAGCACCAACTGCCGATGCTGACGATCGCTGAACTAGTGGCGTTTCGTCAGGCTTTGGCGGCAGCCCGGGCGCGCCAGGCGGAGGTGCTGGCGGAGACGGTTGGGGTGGCTGAGGAGGTTGAGGGGGTTTAAACGGAAGCGGTGGCGGTGTGGGGGCTTGGGCCGGAGGTGTTTTGCCAGATTCTGGCAATGGCTTAGGACTGCACGCCGCCGAATTCCCCGCGCATGCCAGCCGCGACTAGCGCAGGCAGCGTGTCCATCCGGTCGATGATGCGGGTGATGCCCAGCTTGCGTAAAACCTCCGTATAGCCCTCAGGAATATGGCTTGCGCCGACAAAAGCGATGGTTTGCATCCCCGCTGCCCGCGCCGCACTCAGGCCGGACAGGCTGTCCTCCACCACCAGGCACCGCGCCGCTGCAACGCCCAGTTGCTGAGCGGCGAACAGATAGACATCTGGATGAGGCTTGGGCCGTGCCACCTGTGCGGCGCTGAAAATCCGTCCAGCAAAAATCTCGCTGAGCCCGGCGCGCTGCACGGAGGTCAGTACTCGCGCCATCTCGCTGTTCGACACTACGGCGGCGGGCAGCGGGATTTGCAACAAGGCCTCACGCACACCATGAATCGGACTGAGCGAGGTGGCTAGCGCCTCGGCGACACGGCGCTCGATGGTGTCGAGAAAATCAGCGGGCAAGGTGAGATTGAAACTGGCTTCGAGCTTTTTGAGGAAGCTTGAGGTTTGCTGACCGAACGCGGTTTTAACTGCTGGCGCGAAATCGTGGCCCGGAAAAAGCGTGGAAAGCGTGTCGAGCAGCACGTGGTCCGCGATGATTTCGCTATCGACCAGCACGCCGTCGCAGTCGCAAATGAGGTGATCGAGCATAGGCGGTAAAGGGTATCTGGTATCTGGGCTTGGAGGCGTGGTGTGCGGCGTTGCTGCGCGTGGACGGATGGACATGATACGGGCGTTGTTCTGGTTACTGTTTTTGCTTTGGTGTGGCTGTTTGGGTGGCGGGCTGGGGAGATTGGGTTAGTAAGCCCGGTAGATGCGGTAGATGCGGTAGATACGGTAGATACGGTAGATACGGTAGATACGGCAAACCCAGCAGACCCAGCAGACCCAGCAGACCCAGCAGACCCAGCAGACCCAGCAAACCCAGCAAACCCAGCAAACCCAGCAAACCCAGCAAACCCAGCAAACCCAGCAAACCCAGCAAACCCAGCAAACCCAGCAAACCCAGCCCGCGCTGACACAAACAGGCGCGCCGCGCTGCTCAGTTCTGGTCTGCCCACGCCATCGTGGCGCGAATCGCGCGGTGCCAGCCAGCGAGGCAGGTTTGAACTTCATCCGGCGGCAGCATTGGCACAAAACGCTGCTGCAGCTTCCACTGGCTTTGCAGCACGCCGATATCAGGCCAGTAACCGACAGCCAGGCCCGCCAGATAAGCCGCGCCGAGCGCGGTGGTTTCGCTGGTCTGCGGCCGCACAGCCGCGACGCCCAGCAGATCGGCCTGAAACTGCATCAGCAGATCGTTGCTGCATGCACCGCCATCAACACGTAATTCGTCAATCCGAATCCCTGAATCGGCTTCCATCGCCTTCAGCACATCGACGGACTGGTAGGCAATGGCGTCAAGCGCCGCGCGGGCGATATGCGCTGCAGTGGTTCCGCGCGTCACGCCGAAGAGGGAGCCGCGGGCATGCGCGTTCCAGTGCGGCGCGCCGAGCCCGGCAAACGCTGGCACCAGATACACGCCGTCGCTATGCGGCACGCTGCGTGCGAGTGCCTCGATTTCGGCAGCCTGGCGCACGATGCCCAAGCCATCGCGCAGCCATTGCACCACTGCGCCGCCAATGAAAATGCTGCCCTCCAGCGCGTACTGGGTTTCGCCGCCTATTTGCCAGGCGATGGTGGTGATGAGGTGGTTGTGCGATTCGATGGGCTGGTTGCCCGTGTTCATCATCAGAAAGCAGCCCGTGCCGTAGGTGTTTTTCACCATGCCTGGGCGCGTGCACATCTGGCCAAACAATGCCGCGTGCTGGTCTCCAGCGATGCCGGCGAGCGGAATCTGCGCTGCGAAGAGCGTGGTGCTGGTCGTCCCATACACCTCCGATGACGAGCGCACTTCGGGCAGCATGCTGCGCGGAATATCGAATAACGCCAGCAAGTCGTCGTCCCATTGCCGCGTGTGGATATTGAACAGCATCGTGCGGGAGGCGTTGGTGACATCGGTGATGTGCAACCCGTGCTGGGTGAGATTCCATGCCAGCCAGCTATCAACCGTGCCAAAGGCCAGCCGCCCCTGACGGGCCTTGTCGCGCGCGCCTTCTACGTGCTCCAGGATCCAGCGGATTTTGCTGGCGGAAAAATACGCGTCGATGGGCAGCCCGGTTTTGCTGCGCACCATGGGCTCCAGGCCCTGCGCTTTGAGCTCGTCGCAGAACCCGGCGGTGCGGCGGTCTTGCCAGACGATCGCGTTATAGAGCGGCTGGCCGGTGGCACGGTCCCAGACGATGGTGGTCTCACGCTGGTTAGTGATACCGATTGCAGCAATGGCTGAGCCGTTGAGTCCGGTGTGCGTGACGGCTTCGGCGGCGACCCCTGCCTGGGTAGACCAGATCTCGTGCGGATCATGCTCGACCCAGCCAGGGCGAGGATAGATCTGCTGAAATTCTTTTTGCGCCTGCGAAACAGCATTGCCGCGCGCGTCGAACAGAATGGCGCGAGAGCTGGTGGTGCCCTGATCGAGCGCGAGGATGTATTGCTCTGGCATGAGGGTGGCTTCCGTGTGCGAGTGGCGGCGGGTGTGGCGTGAAGTGTGACGCAATGGCTTGGGATTTTACGGAGTGGCGGATCCGTGGATCGACGTTGATGGTGTGCTGGTTAGTCTTAAATCCGGTAGTTGGCAGGTTGATGAACTGGCCGATGTGTTGACCGACGCGTTGACCGATGAGCTGGCCGGTTGAAATACGAAGACGAACAGGCACGCCTGGAACCCGTGCGCGGGTTGTTGTTGCTGCCATGTAACTGGCGCTGGCTAACGCATTGGGTCACGTTGTTGCTCGCTCGCAAACCACGCATCCAGTTTTTGCGTGAGCTTTTCCAGCGACTTCAGCCCATCCAGTGCTTCAGCCGCTAGCGGTAAGCCGAGCTTCGAGCGCCGCCATAGCACGTCTTGCGCACAGCGAGCCCATTCGGTATCGCGCAAATAGCGTAGCTCTGCCTCATAAAGCCCCGGTGCAAAACCCCGCCCGAGCCCAGCCAGTGAATCTGCTCCAGCAAGAATCCGTGCCGCTCTTGTGCCATAAGCGTGCGCATAGCGGCGCGCGAGATCAGCAGGCAGCCACGGGAACTGCTGCTGAAACTGCGCGGCGAAACCTTCGAAGTCTGCCTGCGCGATATCGCCCCCGGGTAGGGGCGCATTGGCGGTCCAGGCTGGCGCGGGGCGTTTGAGCACATGGCAGAGCTGATCAAGCGCTTCTTCCGCGAGCTTGCGGTAGGTCGTGATTTTTCCACCGAACACCGAGAGCAACGGGGCCAGCGGGGCGGCTCCGGGTGGCGCATCGAGTTCGAGTGAATAGTCGCGGGTCAGGGCGGATGGGTTGGCGGCGCTTTCTGCTGCGAGCAGCGGGCGTACGCCTGCATAGCTCCAGCGCACGTCGGCCGGGGTCACCGGATGTTTGAAATAGCGGCTGACGGCTGCGCACAGGTAACGGGTTTCGTCATCCGTGATGCTCACCTGGCCCGGGTCACCCTGATAGTCGAGATCGGTGGTGCCGATCAGGGTGTAGTGGCGCTGGTATGGAATGGCGAACACGATTCGTTTGTCCGGGTTCTGCAAGATGTAGGCATGGTCGTGCTCGAACAGCCGTCGCGTGACGATATGGCTGCCCTTCACCAGCCGCACGCCGTGATGCGCAGTGCGTCCCAGCGTGGCTTGCAATGTGCTGACCCACGGGCCTGCTGCATTGACCAGGGCAGTGGCATGGACCTCGAACGAGGTGCCGTCGGCCCGTTGCAACTGCGCCTGCCAGACACCTTTAGTGCGTGTGGCATTGATCAGTTGCGTGCGGGTGAGCACCATCGCACCACGCTCATGCGCATCAAGCGCATTGAGCACAACGAGGCGCGCATCGTCGACCCAACCATCGGTATAGACAAACCCGCGCCGAATCGATTCCTCAAGTGGCACGCCAGCCGGATGAAGCCGCAAATCAATCCCGTGCGACCCCGGTAGCCGTTCGCGGTGGGCCAGATGGTCATACAGAAACAGCCCCGCGCGAATCAGCCAGGCTGGGCGCAGCCCGGGCATATGCGGCATCACGAAATGCAGCGGCCGGATGATGTGCGGTGCGGCGCGCAGCAAGATTTCGCGCTCCTTCAGCGCTTTGCGCACCAGGTTGAATTCGCCGTATTCCAGATAGCGCAAGCCGCCGTGAATCAGCTTGGTGCTGGCCGATGAGGTGTGGGAGGCCAGATCATGCTGCTCGCACAGCAGCACCGATAGCCCGCGCCCTGCAGCATCACGGGCAATGCCTGCACCGTTGATGCCGCCGCCCACCACGAGCAGATCGTACCTGGCGTGTGATTCCACTGAGAGATCCTTGTTAAGCCGAATGCATGCCGCAGCGAGCCGGAAAATTTGTGATCCCGAACTTTAGTAATCGGACCCGGAAAAGTAAAGTTGGCCGATTGGCCTAGACCGTTTGGCTAATGGCGTAATCCGGAGCAACGGACGATACTGGGCGTCGTTCGTCATTTCGAGGTGTGTGATGCGGGGATTGTGGATAGCTGGAGCAACAGTTTTGCTGGCGGGTTGTGTTGGCACGCCAAGCCTGAACGGGACCATCGGCGCGCCCGCGTTCGCCGAGCTGCAGCAAAGCTGCGGGGCGGTGCCCACGGTTGATTACGGCGCGAGTGCGCAGTCGGTGTACAGCACGTTGTTCGATGCGAACGTCGCGCGGCGGCGTGGCCGGATTTCGCAGGAAGAGTACTGCACGTTCCAGACGTCACTGGCGCAGCACTACGCGGCGGCTGCGGCTAGTGGCACGCTTCAGGCGCAGAACGACTGGGCGGCATATTTTTTGACACAGCGGGTGCAGGCGTTGAGCTGGCGCGCAGCAGTTGATCCCACGTTGCGTGGCGGCTAATGGGCGTTGGCAGTGGAATGCAGGCAGGAGGGGGAAGGAGCGGCCAGCGTTAGTCACTGCAGCCACTGCCGGGGGCCGCACCGCGCGGCAGTACTGCGCGGGTGCGGCAGGGCAGGTGCTCTCAGGTTCCTGTTTCAGGCGAGTTCATGCGGCAAGTGCATACGAGCGTTTAACCTTCAAATCCGTTTCAGCAGCGGTCGATGCGGTGTGGCGGTAATGCCGTGCGACGGTGATGAGGCCCGGCAGTTAGTTCAGGAAAAACCAGTTCAGGAAAATCGCTTGATGGCACGCAGCGCGGAATTGCCGATTTCGGTCACGCTCCATTGCTGCCGTCCCGAAGCGAGGTTTTCAAGCCGCACGAGTTGCCGTTCAAGGAGTGCATCTAGTTCAGTTCGTTCCATATCAACTTGGCTCGGAGCATCTTTCACAAGCAACAACGTGGCGAATTCATGCGGACTTAGCATTGTCTTTCTCCATGTCAAACGTACCCGGGCTACCTTGAGCGCCAATCGGTAAAACGACAGATGCCTCAAGTGGCCAGGTGATGCGAGAGGTCGGGCGGCAGATTGCCTGCGCGTAGCAACAAACCGTACAAACAGCGGTACAGGTAACGCTACAGGCGGGCCCGAAAGGGCGTCAGGGAACTGGAGTGTAGTCAAGCCTGGGGTGAATACCAAACTGCCCGCGAAAATTTTCCGGTTGACATCCGCTAGCTGGGGCGGCGGGTTATGCGAGCGGCCAGATTCTTGATTTCACTCGAACTTCCAGGTGCGTCGCAGCATTGTGTGGCAGGCATTGGGGTCGGTTCGGGCGGGGTTGGCGGGTGGGTGCCAGTTAACTTGCGATAACGGTGTAGCAAGTTTCGCCTGGCCAACTGGCTGGCTGATATCGCGGTAGATGGTTGGCGGCGTGCTGTCGACGCGAGCGGTAAGCGGTTCATCGGTGACAAATTCATCACGTGGCTCTCGGTTGGTTCTCGGTTCGAGCGGTGCCTGATGGCCTGGGATGAGGCAGAGAGTGAAGAGCAGGCGCGGGTTTTTCGCATCATGCGTCCAGGATGGTGCCGCGCTGGTGCCCGATGCGGCAGGGGGCCACAGCAAGAGACACAGCAATTGGGGCCCGGTCAGTAGCACCGTAAAACCTCAAGACACGCTTTACAGGAGCGTCCGGCATGACTCAGTTTTTTGACTGGCAGACCCCTTATTCCACGACGCGTTTGCCAGTGTTCGCGCGCAATCTTGTGTCGACTTCGCATCCTCTTGCGGCCCAGGCGGGTCTGAGGATGCTGTGGCAGGGCGGCAATGCGGTCGATGCGGCACTGGCCGCTGCGGCTACGTTGACGGTGGTGGAGCCGGTGTCATGCGGCCTGGGCGGCGACGCTTTCGCGCTGGTGTGGGACGGCGCGAAGCTGCATGGGCTGAACGCGTCAGGCGTGGCACCCGCTGCATGGAACCTGGACTACTTCAGGCGGCGTTACGGCGAATTGAACGGCATCGCGCAGCAGCCAGAGCGTGGCTGGGACACGGTAACGGTGCCTGGCGTTATCGCTGGCTGGGAAGCGCTGCATCAAAGGTTCGGCTCGTTGCCGTTTGCCGACTTGATGGCCCCGGCCATCGAACTGGCTGAACGGGGCCATGCTGTGGCAAGCATCGTGGCGCGTAAATGGGCGGCGGCCGTGCCTGCGCTCAGGAACCAGCCCGGTTTTGCCGAAGCTTTCATGCCGTATGGCCGAGCGCCCAATGTCAGTGAGCGGGTCTGCCTGCCGGGGCATGCCGCCACGCTGCGCCTGCTGGCCCAGCAAGGCCCACGAGCGTTCTACGAAGGCGAGAGCGCGGCACGCATGGCCGCCTTCGCACACGAAGGCCAAGGTGCGCTAACGCTGGAGGATCTGCGTGACTATCGCGCGACGTGGGTTGAGCCGGTTAGTCAGGACTATCGCGGCTATACCGTGCATGAGCTGCCGCCGAACGGCCAGGGCATCGCGGCGTTAATCGCGTTAGGTTTGCTGGAACAGTTCGACATGGCGGCTCTCGCGTGCGATAGCGCCGCGTCACAACATCTGCAGATCGAAGCGATGAAGCTCGCTTTTGCCGATGTGTATCGCTATGTCGCCGATCCGCGCGCAATGGAAGTAACACCGGAGCAGATGCTTGATCCGGCCTATCTTGCTGCGCGAGCAAAACGGATTGATCCGTGCCGCGCAAGCCCGGTTGAATCCGGTATGCCAAAGGCTGGCGGCACGATTTATCTGGCCGCTGCCGATGAGCGCGGCATGATGGTCAGCTTTATCCAGTCGAACTACATGGGTTTTGGTTCAGGCGTCGTGGTGCCACATACCGGCATCGCGCTGCAAAACCGGGGTTGCGGTTTTTCGTTCGATCCTCGTTCGCCGAATTGCGTTGAGGGTGGCAAGCGGCCATTTCATACGATCATCCCGGCCTTCGTTACGCAGCACGTCGAGGGCCGCCAGCAGGCGGTCATGAGCTTTGGCGTGATGGGTGGGGACATGCAGCCGCAAGGGCATCTGCAATCCATCGTCCGGATGCTCGACTATGGCCAGCAGCCCCAGGCCGCATGTGATGCACCGCGCTGGAAGGTCCAGCGCAATTTCACGCTGGCGCTCGAAGCCACGTTTGATACCAGCACGGCTAGCGCGCTCAGGCAAATGGGCCACTGCATCGCGTCGTTTGACGATCCGTATATGGATTTCGGCTCCGGCCAGTACATCTGGCGGCTTGATCCGCGTGACCCTGAGCGTGGCTACGTGGCTGCCAGCGATAGCCGCCGCGATGGTTTGGCGGCTGGTTTCTAAGTGGGCGCAATGCTCCACGATAGCGCGCCCGGCAGGGTTCTGGAAGCATTCGCCTAACCCGTGCTGGAACTGTCGCTGGCCCGGTGTAGTCTGTCTCTTTTTTGCTCCCGTTTGCTGAACACCAGCTAAGATGAAGAATCGCGGGTCAACCATATTTCAATGAACTGGTTTTGACACGGTAGGGAGCCGGACCGATGCATAGACGGTTCAGGCATGCACCGTGGATCAATCGAGTTCCGGGAGCGCGACTAATGCAGACAGAGCCGTTGCACATCATGCCGTGGCGGATAGAAGAGATTGACTTGAACCGTATCGACCGGCAGCGCGCCGTTGCCAATGAAGACCTGTTGCTGCTGTTGTGCGCGGCTTCGTTTATAGAGAGCGGATCGGATCTTTACACCAGCAACCTGAGCATTTTTTTCAACGGTGACCCTGAGGTGTCGACATGGCTCAACACCGAATGGGAGCCGGAAGAACTGCAGCATGGCCGTGCGCTGAAGGCCTATATCGCACATGTCTGGCCGGAGTTCGACTGGGATGGCGCATTCGAGCGGTTTTTTGCTGAATATTCCCAAACCTGTTCCTTCGAAGATTTCGAAAAAACGCGCGCACTGGAACTCGTCGCGCGCTGCGTGGTTGAAACCGGTACCGCCACGCTGTACCGCGCGATTGGCGAGTCGTCCGATGACCCGGTACTCAAGGAAATCACCGACAACATCCGCAGCGACGAAGTACGCCATTACAAACACTTCCTCAAATATTTCCGCAAGTACAACGAGATCGAAGGCAATGGCCGGCTGGCGGTGCTAGGTGCGCTGCTGCGCCGGGTCAAGGAGATTCGCAATGAAGACTCCGAAATTGCGCTGCGCCATGTGCTGGCCGTGCGCTACCCCGAACATGCGGACGATCTGGCTTATAACCGGGCCCGGACGGCCAGGGTGAACGCGTTGGTGCGGCGCAATCTGTCGGCTGATATGTGCGTGAAGATGCTGCTCAAGCCGCTTGATCTGCCCGCCAAGATTCAGCCTGGCGTGCATTACCCGCTGACCAAAATTACCCAGCATGTCTTTTTCCGCTAGCCGCCTGCATCAGTACCAGCGTCAGTACAAACACAGCCAGTTATCGCTAGCTGCCGCTGTGGGGAAGCCCGGTGCTGCTTGCGGCCAGCGGCAGGGTGCTTAAATGTCTGCCGTTTCAGCTTCTTCAGCGCAAGGCCTGACGGTGCAGCGTTTTCAGTGCTGGCCGCCGGGCTTGCTGCAATTGTTTGATGGCACTGGGCTTGCCGCGAAGGCTGGGTTGAGCGTTGCGCTGGTGAGCACGGCGGAGTCAGGCGAATTACGCACTGTGTTACTGGGGATGGGCGAGCTTTATGCGCCTGATGCGCGCACGCTATGCGTGGCGCTGTGGCCGCAGTCACGCGCGGCCACAGCGCTGCGCAGCACGGGGCGGGCAGCGTTGACCTGGGTGTTCGAGGGCGCGTTTTACCAGGTTCAGTTGCGCTTTGCTGCATTGCCGGAGAGTGAGACCAATGCTCAGCCGCTGGCGGCGTTTGCCGGGGTGATTGAGGCGGGTGAGTCACAGCGCGTGGGCTACGCCAGGTTGAAGCATGGCATCGGCTTCGAGCTGGAGGCGAGTGAGAGGGGCGGCGTGCTTGAACGCTGGGAGCTGCAGATCAGGCAACTCAGGCAACAGTTTGCGGCTGCGGCTAATGTTGCTAGTAGTGGTGACTGCAACACCAACGACGGCACCACGTGAGTGAAGTGAAACAGCTCTCCCGCTAGCAGTCATGTGACCGAAAGAAGCCGCAAGAAGATGGTTAACACCATGCAGCGCGATACGCCCTAGATGTATTGCAGAAGTTTTATACGCAGTAGTAAAAAACGCGAACCTTTCACAAGGCTCGCGTTTTTTTCAGCGTGTTCAAACTGGAAAGACTGTCATCAACGTCCGCGGTTGCCACCGCGTCCGGGTGTCCGGCCGCCTCCTGGCAGCGCGCCTGGGGACTTGCGTGACGTGCCTCCTGCCGCGCCGTTGTCATGGGTTGCCGGGCCAGGCTTGCCGTGATGCCGAGTGGTTTCGTGCCGTGGGTTGTCCTGGCGAACTTGAGCAGGAGCTTTAGCTGGTCGCGGTGCAGCGGATTTCACCGGTTGCGCACCTGGGCGCTGGCCCGAACGTGGCGCAGCGTTGCCACCACCACCTTGCCCCTGACGCGGTTGACGACCACCGCCGCCACCGCCGCCACCCTGGCCACGGCGCAGGATGGGTTCAGGCTTGGCATTCGGATCTGGCTCAAAGCCCGCGATGACTTCTTGTGGCACCGGGCGTTTGATTAACCGTTCGATGTCCTTAAGCAGTTGCAGCTCATCGACGCACACCAGCGATACCGCTTCGCCCGTTGCCCCTGCACGGCCTGTGCGGCCGATCCGGTGCACATAGTCTTCCGGCACATTCGGCAAATCGAAGTTGACCACGTGCGGCAACTGGTCGATGTCGATTCCGCGCGCGGCGATATCGGTGGCCACTAGCACTTGCAGCGTGCCGTCCTTGAACTCAGCCAGCGCTCGTGTGCGGGCCGACTGGCTCTTGTTGCCGTGAATCGCCAGCGCTGTGATGCCGTCCTTCGCCAGTTGCTCCGCCAGACGGTTTGCGCCGTGCTTGGTGCGGGTGAACACCAGTACCTGGAACCACTTGTGCTGCTGGATCAGGTGCGTCAGCAATTCGCGTTTGCGGTCGCGGTCGACGGGGTGAATTTTTTGCGCGACGGTTTCAGCGGTGGTGTTGCGGCGAGCGACTTCGATCAGCGCGGGTGAGTCGAGCAGATTGTCGGCGAGCGTTTTGATTTCGTCGGAGAACGTGGCCGAAAACAGCAGGTTTTGCCGCTTGGGTGGGAGCTTGGCCAGCACGCGCTTGATGTCGTGAATGAAGCCCATGTCGAGCATGCGGTCGGCTTCGTCGAGCACCAGAATTTCGAGTTGTGACAGATCAATGGTTTTTTGCTGCATGTGATCTAGCAGGCGGCCTGGCGTGGCCACGACAATATCGACGCCTCGCCGTAGCGCGTCGATCTGCGGATTGATGCCAACGCCGCCGAACATCACGGTCGATTTCAGCTTCAGATATTTGCCGTAGAGCCGCACGCTTTCTTCCACCTGGGCGGCAAGTTCACGCGTGGGCGTGAGGATCAGCGCGCGCACGGGGCGTTTGCCCGATGCGGTGGTGGGCGCGGCCCCGGTGGTCAAGCGTTGCAGGATGGGCAGCGTGAAGCCAGCGGTCTTGCCTGTGCCGGTTTGCGCGCCAGCAAGCAGATCGCCGCCGTTGAGCACGGCCGGAATGGCTTGGGTCTGGATGGGGGTAGGGATGGTGTAGCCGAGCTCATGAACAGCCCGGACCAAGGGTTCGGACAAGCCGAGGGAATCAAAAGACATAAAACACTCTTTGCATTGCAAGTATGGCGACCGGCTCACCTGCCACCGTGAGGCGCGCTTCGTGGGCTGGTGCCCTTGAGCTGGTCGTGGAGAAATCGGCGGCACACGCGGAAAGTGTGAGTGTGCCGAATGCTTCAACGTGAAGTGCAGACACGTTGACTGACGTTAAGTTGCATTTTTGCCGCTATTGGCCTTGTGGCCGCGAGATAGAAGTGATGCGGCTGAAGTTACGCGACATAGCGCACTACGCTAACGAACTGGCACACGCTGCCAGCTAGTACGAACAGGTGCCAGATGCCATGTCCGTGGCGAATACGCTCGTCATTGACGAAAAACCAGATGCCTGCGGTATAGCTCACGCCACCGGCGACAAGCCACGCGATGCCAGCCGCAGGCAGCGCTTCGAGCAGTGGGCCGACGGCGACCAGCGCGAGCCAGCCCATCAGCACGTACAGCACCATCGAGACGCTGCGTGTGCGCCGGCCGAGCGTGAGCTCCTGCACGATGCCAGACAGCGCCAGCCCCCAGCTCACGCCAAACAGCGACCAGCCCCACGGCCCACGTAGCGTAATCAGCGTAAACGGGGTGTAGCTGCCAGCGATCAACAGATAAATCGCCGAATGATCGCACTTCTGAAGAATTGCCTTGAGGCGGGGGTGGCGTGCGCTGTGATAAAGCGTCGAGACAGCATACAGCACGAACAGCATGGCACCGTAGACCGCGAAACTGACGACCTTGTACGCGTCACCTTGCCGTGCGCCTAGCGTAACAAGCGTAGCGAGCCCGGCGAGCGATAGCAGCGCACCAGCCAGATGGGTCATGCAGTTGAAGCGTTCACCGGTTGGCACAGCTTCTCCTGAAGAGCGGCAAGAATGGCAAGAGCGGCCGCTGTGGCCGCGCATTCAAGGTGGCGATGGCCATGGCCACTACACCACGACAGCCGCAATGCGGCAGGCGGGCTACAGCGTTTGGCAAAAAAGCTCAGCCAAAAACGAAGGGCGCGGCCGCGGTTTCCCGCAGGCCGCGCCCTTGCTGGTTCCGCGCGGGTTAATCGAGCGGAGCCGAACGCAGGTCGTTCACCTGTTGCGGCGACACGGCGGTGCCATGGTTGCCCCATGTCATCCGGATGTACGTCACGACAGCGGCGACTTCCTGGTTGGACAGCGATTGCGCGAACGGTGGCATGCCATACGGCTTTGGATTGCCACCGGTGCTTGGCGGATAGCCGCCATTCAGCACCATGCGGATCGGATTGACCGCCGACGGCATCTGGATCGACTGGTTGTTCGCCAGCGGCGGGAAGTGCGGCGGCTGGCCCAGGCCATTCGCTTCGTGACACTTCGCGCACTGGTCCGCATAGATCTTCTTGCCTTGCTTGAGCAGCTCGCCACCGAACTGCGGTGAGGTTTCGAGTTGCAGATGCTCAGGCGCTTCGCTCTTTTGCGGAATGGTTTTCAGGTACGTGGACATTGCATGAATGTCGGCGTCGGTCATGTACTGCAAGCTGTTGTGCACGACTTCCGCCATCGGGCCGAACACCGCGCCACGTTGCGACACACCGGTTTTCAGCAGATCGGAAACATCTTTGATGTCCCAGTCGCCAATGCCGGCTTCGGCGTTCGAGGTGAGCGAAGGTGCGTACCAGTTTTGCAGGGGAATCAGGCCACCGGCAAACGCCGATGAATTGATCGGGCCGCCCATCGCGTTGATCGACGTGTGGCACATGCCGCAGTGGCCAAGCCCTTCAACCAGATACGCGCCACGGTTCCATTCAACAGATTTGGATGGATCGGGCTTGTATTCGCCTTCACGGAAAAACAGCGTGCGCCAGCCGATCAGCAGGTTGCGGTTGTTGAACGGGAATTTCAGTTCGTGCGGGCGGCTGGCTTCGTTGACTGGCGGAACTGAGCGCAGGTAGGCGTAGATCGCGTCGGAATCCGCGCGGGTGACCTTGGTGTAGCTTGTGAACGGGAAGCCAGGATACAGCAGGCTGCCGTCTTTCGAGCGGCCAGTGTGCATCGCGCGATAAAAATCGTCTGAGGTCCACTTGCCAAGGCCGTATTGATCGTCAGGGGTGATGTTCGGCGTGAACATCGTGCCGAATGGCGTTGCCATCGGCAGGCCGCCAGCGAACTGCTTGCCGCCGCGGACCGTGTGGCAGGCAATGCAGTCGCCCGCGCGGGCAAGGTATTCACCTTGCTTGATGAGCGCGGCTTGATCGGCAGGGGTGGCGGCAACGGCTGCGCCGTGGCCCAGGTTATCGCCGCCTGACCACAGGACGGGGACGAGCGCGGCGGCTGCAACAACGATGACAGCCGAAAGAGCGAACAGGGTCTTGCGTTTCATGTGTGGGTTTCTCCCGAAGCCTTATTGCGGTTCGCTGCCGCAGGCAAGCGGAGTCTTCAGCGAGCGGGCCGGAGCTGGCACGGGGTTGGACGGGGCGGGCTGTTGCGCCAGCCAGGAAGCTGCGGCGTTGACATCTTCATCGCTCAAACGTGTGGCGATGGTGTGCATGCAGTCAGGCTGCACGGCGTGCCGGGTACCCGAGCGCCAGGCACCAAGCTGCGCGCTGATGTAGTCAGCATGCAGGCCGACGAGGCCGGGGATCGCGGGCTCCATGCCCGTCAGCGCTTTGCCGTGGCAGGCGATACAGGCGGGAATCTGTTTGCTGGCGTCACCTTGCAGCACGATTTGCTTGCCGCGCGCGAGCGTCGTGGCCGATACGGTCGGCTTCGATGGCGGTGGATAAGGCGGGCGCTGCTGGGAGAAGTAGGTGGCGATCTGATGAAGGTAGTCGTCGGAGAGATACGTGACGAGATAGTTCATCGGAGGGTATTTGCGACGGCCTTCACGGAAGTTGACCAGCTGGTTGTACAGGTAGTCAGCTGGCTTGCCAGCGAGGCGTGGAAAGTAGTCGTTATCGGTACCCTGGCCGTGTGTGCCATGACACGAGGTGCAGCCCTGGACACGGGCTTCCATCGTATCGGGTGCTTTAGGCTGGGTTTGCGCTTTCGCAGCGCTATAGACGCCTGTGATGCCAAGCAGCAAAAGGGCAAGCAGCGGGCGGAAAATGCGTCTTGAAGACACGCGTAACTCCATCAAAATCGGGGACCTGACCGAGCTTCGAGCGGCTCGGTGTTGAAGGCAGCCGGTGCGGCGGCGACCGGGCATTCTATCATCGAAGCGTAATGACGACTATTTGCCCCACGCTAACAAGACTTCTGCCACTTTCTGTTTGTTTTCTTCTTGCGTGCTCCTGGCTGATGGGCCGGATGGGCTCAATGCCCCAAATGTTCCGGCAGCTTTGGCCTTCGCGGCGGCCTAAGCAAATAGATAGCAAATAGATAGCGCGTAAAGCGGCTTTGCGCCGCGCCGCACATCGCCAGCCTAGGTCAGCGCGGCCGTTGTGCGGTCCACGCGAAGGGACGAAGCCAGGCGGTTGCAGCGTACACTCGCGGCTGCGCCGTGGTGCCTGGCGTCGTTTGACTTCCGCTGCGGTTCTTTCAACTCTCTTCTCTTCAACTCGATCTCCATGAAGCCATTCAACTTTTCCTGCCCGTCGCGCTTTGCGCTGGCCGTGGGTGCTGCGCTGTGTGTCGTGACGTCGGTGGCCTTGGCGCATGCCAAGCCGCTGGTACGTGATCCCGCTCCTGATGCTGAGGTGAGTGCGCCCAGCCAGGTGACGATCCAGTTCAGCGAGCCGCTCGAAGCGGCATTCAGCAAGATCACGCTTTCTGACGCCACCGGCAAGGCGGCGGCAACGGGCGCGTCGCACATCGATGCTGCTGATAAAAAGACGCTGCATCTGGCGCTTCAGCCGCTTGCGCCTGGCCGTTACACGGTGCGCTGGATTGCGGTTGCCGTGGATGGCCATCGCACCCAGGGCGACTACGGCTTCATCGTCAAATGAGGCTGGACGGATTGTGGTTCGGCCAGGTCGCCATGGCCGCGCTGATGGACGTCGCGTTTGCCTTCGCCTTCGGTTCGGCCGTGCTGGGCGCGTGGCTGGCGAGCGATGCGCGGCTAACTGTCGCACCAGGCCGCTTGGCCTGGCAGCGGTCGCAGCGTTCGCTGCTGGCGGCGGTGGTCGTGTTGCTGCTGGCAGACCTCGGCTGGCTGCTGTATCAGTCGGCGCAGATGGGCGGCGTGCGTTTGCCTGCGGCGTTTGCGCTGGTGCCGACGGTGTTGCTGCAAACCAGTGTTGGTTACGCGTGGAGTGTTGCTTTCGGCGGTGCGCTGCTTTTGCTGCTGAGTGCACTGGTAGGGCCTGAGGGACGTGCGCGTTATTTGTTGCTGGCTTTGGGCGTGCTGTTCGTGGCGGCGGGCAAAGCTTCGATGGGGCACGCTGCCGATGGCGGTGTGCTGTCGGCGGGGCTTGGTTTGCACGTGCTGCATGTGGTGGCAACCAGCTTGTGGGGTGGGCTGGTGCTGGCGGCGGGATGTGCTGTGCTGCCCGCGCTGGGTGCGTCGGTCGCGCGCGGAGTGCTGATTCGCACGGCGCTCAAGGTGTCGAATGTGTCGCTGATCGCGCTGGTGTTTGTGCTGGTGAGCGGCGTGTTCAATGTGGAGCGTGGCGCGGGTGCTTCGCTCGAAGCGATTCAGTCCAGCATCTGGGGCCATGTGCTGTTGCTCAAGCTCGCGCTGGTTGCGCTGGCGCTGGTGTTCGGCGGGCTGAACCGGTTTCTTGCCTTGCCGCGTTTGCGTCGCACCGCATCCACCATGGATGCACATACCTTCGTCAATGTGCTCTACCTCGAAGCGCTCACGATGATCGGTATTTTCATCATCGCAGCGGCGTTGTCGCATAGCGCGCCGCCCTTGACCTCGATGGGTTGAGCGAGCTTTGCATTTGCGCTGGAGCGTAAAAAAGCGCCGCACAGGGGGCTGTGCGGCGCGAACCTACGGGCACACCGGCGGGGGACCGGCTCCCGTTCGACCCGTCGCAGTACCGGGTCATTCATAGCCCAGCCGGTGGCTCAGGATGGGCGCACAGAATAGCGCGATCGCGCATCCGGCCATGCGTCCTTCGAATTCCGCCGAAGCAGCGTGCGCACGGTAGTGATTCACCAGCAGATCCAGTAGCGGTGGCAAGCAGTACAGCGCCGCCGTGGCGATCAAACATTTTTCGACGGTTGAGATGTGCCAGCCGCGCTCGCAAGCGAGCGCCGCGCTGAGCACGCGCAGCACGCCAAAGACCACCAGCGCGCCGACAGCGGCTTGTTCGCGGATCAGATAGTCGGGCAGATATTCGGTCATCGCGGTTTCCTCATGCGGATTGCGGATTGCGGATTGCAGATCGTTGGCATGCCCACTCTTTCAGCAAGGATTGGGCCAGCATGGTTTCCGAATGTGATGAGGTGCCGCTTGAGCCTTGTCGGGCAGGGGCGCGGGCGGTTTTGTGGGGTGCGCTGAATGACGCCGCTTGCGTCTGAAACGTTACGTAACTGAAACGCCACTGTGGCGCGCTGACGTAACGCGTTCTGTTTGCGTGCGGTGGTTGTTTTTCAGTTGTCTTCAGAGCGGGTTTTCGTCACGCATGATGCGCGCGCGAAAATTCGTCGATCAGCACGCCGAATCATCTCGTTGCAGCGAAAGATAAAAATCGCTGGAAGGCTTTTTGCACGGCCTTCTGTTGAGTCGTAACGCATATTTTTATGAGGCTATTTTCAGGATGCGAGGCGCATTCCCAGCCATAAAATACGCGCCCCATCGAAGTCTCGTCGGGACTCAATACAAGGAAACGAAAATGAAAATGACAGGGCGTATTTTTACCGCCGTGGTAGTGGTCGGCTCACTGGTTTTGTCTGGTTGTACCAACATGAGTTCGGGTAGCGTTTATTCGTCGTCGCAAGCTCAGCGCGAAGAAACGGTCCGCACTGGCACGGTCGAAAGCGTGCGGGTGGTGAAGCTCAGCTCGAACGATGGCCATAGCAGCGGCCTTGGTCTGATTGGCGGCGGCGCGCTGGGTGCTGTGGCGGGTAGCGCATTGGGTGGCGGGCGCGGCAAGATTCTGACAACCATCGCCGGTGGCCTGGCTGGCGCAGTGGCAGGACGTGCAGTCGAAAACCGTGCGTCAGTCAGCAATGGCCTGGAAATCGTCGTGCGCCTGGATAACGGCGAAACGCGCGCGGTTACGCAGGCAGCAGACGAAGCGTTCTCTGCGGGTGACCGGGTTCGCCTGCTCTCCAGCGGCGGCACGACTCGTGTCACTCACTAAGTACCGGTGCCAGGCCGCGGCAGTGTTCTGTTGCGGCCGGCAACACCGAAGCAGGAGAAGTTTGTTTGAACCTCGATCGTGTAGTTAAGCCGTCTCGCGCCCGCCAACTGGCTGGGCTCGCGGCATTGTGCGTCACGCTGTCTGGCTTGTCCGGCTGCGGTGTGCTCGCAGCACCTTGCCGCGTGGCGTCGGCGGGTTTAAAGATCGTGCCGGTGGTGGGCCATGTCGCCGCGCTGCCGACCGATGCCTGTGCCGATGTGATTGATCCTTAAGCGCAGGCCGTCAGGCCGTATTAGAAGGCTGTGGAAGCACACTGGCCGCTGGCATTTTTGAATGCCAGCGGCCAGTTTTTTGGTGCCCGAGGTTTGCCCAAAAAAAAGCGTGAGCCCCTCAAAGGCTCACGCTTCTATTTGCTTCTGTTTGCTTCTATGTCACACGATGCAACCAGCGCTTAATGCTGGCCGTCGTTCGTGCTGCGTGCAATGGCGACGAAGTCGCTTTCCTTGATATTGCGAATCACTTTGTCTTCGGCTTCAAGATCAAGTGAGCGGCACAAGAACAGATATACCGCGCCCGAGACGATCAGCCCGACCAGCCAGGCTACGTCAACGCCACCCAGCAGACGGGCGAAGTAGCCGATGAAGATCTCGTGATTGGCGGCGGAATCGTTGATGTAGAAGAACGGCACCATCGCAGCAAAGCCAATCAGGTAGGCCGCAATGCCGCGCATCTGCCACGCACCGTAAATGCCGTTTGGCGTGAAGAAGTCAGGAATCGCATAACGGCCCCGGCGCACGAAGAAGAAATCCACCAGGTTGACGGCCGTCCATGGCACGAGGAAGTACAGCATCAGCACGAGGAACTGGTGCAGCAGGTGGATGCCATTGCCGCCAATCATCAGCACGCACGACATCACGACGAGGCTGATGACGATGATCGAGATCACGCGTGCGCCGCGAGTGGGATTGATCTTATGGATCGAATCGACGCCGGTCAGCAGGGTCAGCATCGCGCTATAGGTGTTCAGCGCGATGATCGGCAAGAAGCCCAGCACCGACACGATCACGATCAGTTGTCCCAGCCCCGGCACGACGGATGAACCTACCTGGCTCATTGCCGCGAGCGCGTCGGACGACTTCAGCATTTCTGCCATCCATGCGCCCAGACCGATCATCCACGCGCCCGAGAGCGATGCCGAGATAAAGATCACGGTAATCAGCTTCGGACGGCTGGTGTTCTTCGGCAGATAGCGCGAGTAATCAGAAACATACGGTGCGTACGAGATGTTGTAGCTCGCACCAATCGCAAACTGAGTGGCAAACGCGATCCAGTTAAAGCCGAGTTCCGGGTTATGCACAGCAGGCGCGCCTGTCGTACCGAACATCAGTGCCAGCGTAACCAGTGCATACAGCGGCAGCGTGGCGATCAGGGCCCATTTGAAGACCTTGTGCATCAGGTCGTGGCCGTAGATCGACAGCAGCCCGCCGATAGCGATGGAGATGATGGTCACCATCGTCGGGTCCAGCCCGAACACGCTCTTCATGCCGTCCGCGATCAGCGCGACGTTGACCACGTTGAAGCCGACAAACACAAACAGCGTGGCGAGCAGCGCAAGGATCACGCCGCGATAGCCGAACTGTGCCCGCGACTGGATCATTTGCGGCAAGCCCATGTCAGGCCCTTGCGAGCCATGGAACGCCATGAAGATGGTGCCGAACATGATGCCCAGCGCGCCTGCGAGCGTGGTCCAGCCTGCGGTCAGGCCCATGCTGGGGCCGACAAAGCCAATCGAAATCGTAAAGAAGTGGAAGTTGCCAAGGAACCAGAACGGCCCCTGGCTGCTGAGTTTGGCGTGCCGTTCGCTTTCAGGCACGTAGTCGATTGAGCGGCTCTCGACTTCGATGCCACCGCCTCCGCGAGCGGCTTGATTCAGATTGGTCATGGGAATGGTCTCCTGATGGGTAGGACATGTGAGCCGCCTGGCCACGGCTGGAATCAATCCGGCACGGTGGCACGCGTATCGCTTCGTGAGCTGGCGCGACGCTGCTGTGTGGTGCGGCAGGCGTCATGCCAGCAAGGTGCAGGGCGGTGAGCATTCGCGGCGCTGGTACAACATTCCAGGCCAGCGCGCGTTGCCGCCGCCCTCGCGGTTTTTTCAGGCTTGAGGTGAGGCAGCCAGGGCAGTTGGGGCGGTTGGTTTAGCCGCGCCGCTCGACGCCAGGCAGCACGCACAACAATTCAAAGGCGAGGTTCGCGCCCAGCAGCGCGGTGGTGCCGAACGGGTCATAGGGCGGAGCGACTTCGACGAGATCGCAGCCGATGATGTTCAGCCCGTGGCTGCCGCGAATGATTTCCAGGGCTTGTGGCACGGTCAGCCCGGCGATTTCAGGGGTGCCGGTGCCGGGGGCGAAGGCTGGGTCGATGCCGTCGATATCGAAAGTGATGTAGACCGGCCCGTCGCCCATCTGCTCGCGGATTTGCGTCATCAGTGGCACCAGTGTCTGGTTCCAGCACTCCTCCGCTTGCACCACGCGAAAGCCCTGGTCGCGGCACCAGTCGAAATCTTCCGCGGCGTAACCCGTGCCACGCAGGCCGATCTGCACGACGCGTTTGCAGTCGAGCAGGCCTTCTTCAACCGCCCGGCGAAACGGTGTGCCGTGGGCGATCTTCTCGCCCATCATCGTGTCGTTGACGTCAGCGTGGGCATCGACGTGAATCAGGCCGACCTTGCCGTACTTGCGATGGATCGAGCGCAGGATCGGCAGGGTGATGGTGTGGTCGCCGCCCAGCGTGAGCGGCTTGGTGCCGTGCTTGAGGATGCTGTCGTAAGCGTCTTCGATGCGTTTGATCGAATCGTGCAGGTTGTATGGATTGATGGCGACGTCGCCGATATCGGCCACCTGTAATGAATCAAACGGCGCGGCGCGCGTGGCCATGTTGTAGGGGCGCAGCAGCGCGGATTCACTGCGGATCTGGCGCGGGCCAAACCGTGCGCCGGTGCGGTTCGAGGTGCCGAGGTCAAACGGCACGCCGACAAAGCAGGCGTCGAGCCCTTCGGCTGATTCGACATGCGGCAACCGCATCATGGTTGCAATCCCGCCGCTACGTGGCATCGCATTACCGCTGAGCGGCTGAAAGTGTTCGGCTTCAGTCATATTTATCTCTTATTAATGAATCTGGCACTAGTAGTAAGGGGGAATGCACCGGTAGCGATTTTTTACACGCACATAACCGCAAAGAAAATCTGCAAATGCAGACGTCAACATCGCGCACGGGCAATGTGTGGCGCTAATTCAAGCTGAAGCGGGTGCTGCAATCTGAAATAAAATTTTTATGGAAAGTAAAAATCAGATTGATTGAAAATGGTTTTAAAATAAATGCGTTCTGGTTATTGCGCTATTTTTTGCAATAATCGGAGAATTATTATTTCTGCTCTTTAAAAATATCCGTGCGAAGGTGCTTCAACCATTTTTAAGATGGATTAATTATTTCAATTGTCTGAATTTTTTCATCCCTGTTGTTGCGTTTTAAGAAATAAAAACTCGTTTGATTTTTTTGCCTGAGCCAGGCGGCAGTTCTGGTGATTTTTTTAAGTATTTTTTAACAAGGGGATTCACATGTTATTTTTTAAATTGATGGTTCGTCCCGTGGTGGCCGGTGGCCTGGCAATATTGGGTACCCATACCGCGTTTGCTGGCGAAATCTGTGGTGGTGAAACCATGCCCACTACGCCCCCAGTGCTGTGTGCCCAGGATTTTGGTTTGTATCCGGGCGTCGGCACGGATTCAGCCCCGATGATGCAAAAGGCGCTTGATTCAGCCTCGGAGCGGAAGCGGGGTTTGTTTTTCCCCGCGGGAATTTACCGTTTTGGCGAGCCGCTCAAAATACGAAGCCATAACTCGATCATTGGCTCAACCAAAGACGCGACGATTTTTGCCGGGCCAGTGCCGAATGGCCTGGCGACAGGGATGGGCGATGAAAGCTACAGTGCGGCCGTGACCGATGTCACGATCGAAAACATTATTTTCAACAACATCTATGTGCGTTTTTATGGGCCGTATAAACGCCGCATGGCTATCCGCTATAACGTCTTCATCAATACCAACCGGGCGGGTGAGCAACTGGCGGTGTCTCATATTCCCTATGAGGTCAGGGGCAATGTGCTGATGCGCGGCCCGAATTATCCGGGGCTCGGGCTGAGCACTTACGCTAACAAGGTCATTAATGGACGTGGCCTGCTGGTAGAAGGTAATTTCCTGGGCTCACCCGATCAGCGGCAGCGCGCCTCAACCTATGTCGACAATAAAACCGGTGCATTGATTGATCGCGTGCTTCAGTTACGCAAAGACGGGCGGCTTTCTTTTAGCGATGACCAGGGTAATTACGTTGCGGGCTGGTATGCAACGAGTCAGCTACAAGGCGCGGTATTCCGGCGGAATTATTTTGCGGGCAATACCCTGCGCAAATTGTGGAATCCGAAAACCGGGGAGGAGGACATCCAGCGCGATCACAATATCTATCTCAAGGAATATAACGGTGTCGATATTGTGCAGAATTATTTCTCGGGCTGGCCCGATCAGCCTGCCGGACAGCTTAAATTCCGCAACGCGCAGAATCTGGTGTTTGCCGCGAATTATCTCGATGGGATTTCGTTCAACGCCCGGCCTTATGACAATAGTTTGCTGATGTTCATGCGCGATACGTATATCTTTAATAATGTGCTGAAGCAAATCGAGGTTAATCACAAGCCTAGTGAATCGCTAGTGAGTTACTGGCAGAATTTCACCGATTCGCCATCCGCCAAAATTGATGTGCGTGATTATCTGGTATTCAGCAATCGTTTTGCTGCAGCGGATAAAGCCACGTGCCGTGTGACTGCGCCAAAGGTCACGCTAAGCCCGGGGCAGTTTCTGGCGGCAGACAATCGTTATGCAGATGGTTCGGCCGTGGCTAGTTGCGGTTCGGTGCGGGAAAGTACCGTCGAGCAGATGAAAGCCAGGTTGCCGCAGGCCAAGCACAAATATCTTGCGCTGCAGCCCATAGAGCCTGGTATGGCTAATGATTGGCCCGCATCAGATCCCGCAGTGAAGCAATAACAGTGAAACAGTGAAGCAATAAAAAACGGGGCGTCGAATCAGCATTCGACGCCCCGTTTCATTGGGTCGGGCCGTTCAGGGCACAACAGAAAAAAAAGAACACAAAACAGCAGAAAAAAAAGCACAACAGAACGGCCCGTGTTGCCTCGTTAAAACTCGTAGCCGATTTGCGTGCGCACGGCTGCATCGCCGGTTGATGTCACCGAGATCGCGCCATTGATCAGCCAGCGGCTATTCAGCGAGCGGTAGGTGATGCTGGCCGCTGTGGCCGAGCCGCTCTTGTAGTTCGCCGCACCCGCCGCAATGACTGTGCGGCCTGGGCCGGATGGCGTGATGTTCGGCATCGCCATCGCGGCGGCAGCTCCGGCGTAAGCATTGCGCGCCACGGAGTTGATCGCGTTTTGGGCGGAGTTGAAGCGGCTGTTCAACTGGTTGAGGTTCACCGCGTCGGTGGGCGCAGTGCCTGCTGCGACGTTGGTGATTTGCCGCTCGTTGCCTGCGGAGCCCACTGAAATTGTGTTGTCGCGGTCTGCCACTGAGCCCGGCCCGAGTGCGACGGAGTTGTTGCTATTCGCTTTTGCATCGGGGCCAATGGCCAGGCTGTTCGTGCCCGCAGCCGTTGCGCCAGGGCCAATCTGGTGGCTGCCTGAACCGGTGCCGGGCGAGAGCGTGGTGCCCTTGCTGTCGTCGATCAGCTTGTTGGTCACGAGGGTGTTCAGATTCGTCACGTCACCGCTCAGGTTGGTGATCTTGTCGCCGAGGTTGGTGATATCGGCATCCAGCGCAGTGAACTTCTTCTCCATCTCTTGTTTCAGCGTGAACAACTGGCTGCCATTGATGGCTTCCTTGCTGCTTGCAGCGATGAGGCCGTCCGCGACGTTGCCGATGACTGTGCCGTAAGAGCCGCCCATGGTGACGCGTCCCAGCGTGAGATCGTCGTAGACCACGGCAGTCAGGAGCTTGCCGGTGGGATCAATCACCCCGACTGATTTCAATTGGGCAATCGAGACTGCATCGGTGTCGCCCGTGCCGTTGGCGATGCCGCTCAGCACACGTGGGCCAGCGGTGCCTGCGAGGTTGATGAGGCGGCCATCGGTGGCGCTGGCAACCGTGATGGTTTTGCTGGTGGGGTCTTGCTGCACGAGGCCGGCCAGGCCGCTGGTGAAGTGATCGACCTTGGCGTCGAGGTTGGTGATGTTGGTGGTGTTGGTGGTGGTGGCGCCGTCGAGCTTGGTGAGTGCCTCGCCGATGCTGGTATAGCCCGTGCCCTGGATCGTATAGTTCGGGGCTTTGATCGAGCCATCGGCGTTGACCTCTGCGCCGCCGCCGAGTGCGGTAGCGATGCCCTTGAGCTGGCTGACGTTGACGGCGTCGGTATCGGCGGTGCCTTTGGCCATGCGGGTGATTCGGCGCTGGAGTGTTGCGTTGCCGATGGATACCGTGCTTTCACCGTCAGCCAGGCTGTCGTTTCCTAGCGCGACGGCATTTTTTGCTGAGGCTGTGCTGCTGATGCCAAGAGCGATTGAGCTATCGGCGCTGGAGGTTGCTGCATATCCAAAAGCTGAGGAGCGTGGCCCGGAGGCGTTTGAATACGTTCCTACGGCAGAGGCCTGGATATTGCCAGAGGCGTTTGCCCGGGTCCCGATAGCGACAGAAGAGCGGGTGGTCTTTGCGTGGTCGCCTATGGCGACTCCGCCGCCAGTACTTCCTTCACTGTCAACAATCTGCTTTGCCGCATTGCCTATCACCACCGAGCCGAGTCGACCTGTTTCATCCAACCAGTCTTTTCCGGTGCCGGTAACTACGGAGATCACCGCGCTATTGCCGATGGCTATGTCCTCAGACTGTCCTGGACGCGTCGTTGCGCCTTCCCCCTGAACAATTGCCGCTGCCGCATAAGCTGCGAGGCGAGGCTCGCTGGCGAGGCTGAGCGCTTGCGGTTGCCCGAACTTGACGGTTGCGGGTGTTGTGGAGAGGGGCTGTGCTTGCGGTAGGACGCTTGGCAGGCTGTTCGTCAAGGTTTTATCCAGACGCTCGTCTTCGCTTATTTCGATAACGGCAGGGGGCGTTTCAAGCATGGCGGGATCAGATTCCAGCGCTACGGCATGGCTCGTCGAAAACATCCCTGCGATGGCGCTGGCCAAGGTTGTGGTGAGTACCATCTTATTTGCGCCAGAGCCTTTGCCTTGCCCACGGGCCAGTTCAGAGGCCGCCGACCAGCTTTGTGTCGTGGCGTTCCAGAGCGTGCGATAAATCTTGTTCATCAATGAAAAATCCAGGCAGAGATAAAAATGAAATGAATATGTAATACGCGGCGAAATTTATGAAAATGGAAAACCCTGCTCTATAAGACTTTTCCTAATTTAGGAATTTTCTTGGTTTTCTCTGGGAAATTTCTTAATTTTGAGAATTGTTGGTGATTTGGCTGAAAGTCTTGCTGGATGGGGGAGAGCGGGGAATCGCTGATTGATATCAAAAAAATTTTTAGCGTCTGATGATGATGTTTTTTTACAAATATTAATTAAAGATGAGCTTGACTAATTGATCCTATGATTCATCAGCGACTTGATCTGGCTCGCTGGAATGACGTGAAGAGCGCCACCTGGTAAGGCTTTGCTCAGTATTGGATGGCGCTGCGCCAGATGCCAGATTAAGCATTTATTGGATTTAAATTTGCCCCTTCTATTAATCTGGTTTTAAAGATTCTTTTGATAATTGGACTGACGGCTAAAGCGGCTTTAACGCGCGTCTTGAAATTAAATTAACCGGTAAAAATGAAAGCGGGTTCGCGCGAAGCCATGGCGGTGAACTAGTTAACTCGCGTTTGCTGTTTGAGAATCTCGGCAATCTGCGTGACCAGGCGGCTTGCTGTGCGCCAAGGCCAATAGGTGGCAGATGGCGTGGTAATTCAGCCTGGGCAGGCTGTGTCGCCGTGCCAGGCAGGCTCTTGTGGCGGTAAAACGCTGGTGCTAAACGGCAAAAAGCCTGGCGCATGGCCAGGCTTAATGAGGGGGCTTTGTCAGCAGTGGGAGGGCGTCGAATGATGCGACGCGCTGTTTAATCCTGCTGGGCCGTTCAGGGCAGAACGCAGAACGGCCCGTGTTTCCAGACTGCAAGCAAGGCTTAAAACTCGTAGCCCATTTGCGTGCGCGCGGCAGCAGAACCGGTGTTGGTTACCGAAACCGCACCGTTGATCAGCCAGCGGTTATTCAGCGAACGGTAAGTGATGCCTGCGGCAGCGGCTGCCGCGCTCTTGTAGTTCGCTGCGCCTGCCGCGATGATCGTGCGGCCCGGGCCGGATGGCGTCATGTTCGGCATCGCCATGGCAGCGGCGACCCCGGCGTAGGCATGACGGGCCACGGAGTCGATCGCGCGCTGGGCGGAGTCGAAACGGCCGTTCAACTGGCCGAGGTTCACCGCGTCGGTGGGCGCGGTGCCCGCTGCGACGTTGGTGATTTGCCGCTCGTTGCCAGCGGAGCCTACGGAGATCGTGTTGTCGCGGTCGGCCACTGAGCCTGATCCGAGGGCGACTGCGTTATAGCCGGTGGCTTTCGCTTCTGCGCCCATGGCGATGCTGTTGGCACCACTGGCTGTTGCACCAGGCCCGATCTGAATGCTGCCTGCGCCCGTGCCCGGTGAGAGCTTTACGCTCGTGCTGGCGTCTGCCAGCTTGTTGGTCACGAGGGTGTTCAGATTCGTCACGTCGCCGCCCAGGTTGGTGATCTTGTCGCCGAGGTTGGTGATATCGGCATCCAGTGCAGTGAACTTCTTTTCCATCTCTTGTTGCAGCGTGAACAGTTGGCCGCCATTGATGGCTTCCTTGCTGCCCGCAGCGACCAGGCCGTCCGCGACATTGCCGATGACTGTGCCGTAAGAGCCGCCCAGTGTGACGTGCCCTAGCGTGAGATCGTCGTAGACCACGGATGCCATGAGCTTGCCCGACGGATCAATCAGGCCAACTGATTTCAACTGGGCAATCGAGACTGCGTCGGTGTCGTTGGTGCCGTTGCCAATTCCGCTCAGCACGCGTGGGCCAGTGGTGCCTGCGAGGTTGATGAGGCGGCCATCGGTGGCGCTGGCAACCGTGATGGTTTTGCTGGTGGGGTCTTGCTGCACGAGGCCGATAGTGCCGCTGGTGATGCTGCTGACTTTGGCGTCGAGGTTGGTGATGTTGGTGGTGTTGGTGGTGGTGGCACCGTCGAGCCTGGTGAATGCGTCGCCGACGTTGGTATAGCTCGTGCCCTGGATCGTATAGCTCGGGGCCTTGATCGAGCCATCGGCGTTGACCGCTGCGCCGCCGCCGAGTGCTGTTGCTACGCCCTTGAGCTGGCTGACGTTGACGGCGTCGGTATCGGCCGTGCCTTTAGACATGTCCTTGATCTGACGGGTGCCGCTGGTGCCGTTGAGGCTGACGGTGACACCGTCGGTGTCTTTGGCGATGGTGATGATTTTGCTGGTGCCATCTTGCTGCACCAGGCCGGTAGTGCCGCCAGTGATGCTGCTGACTTTGGAGTCCAGATTGGTGATGTTGGTGGTGTTGGTGGTGGTGGCACCGTCGAGCCTGGTGAATGCGTCGCCGACGTTGGTATAGCTCGTGCCCTGGATCGTATAGCTCGGGGCTTTGATCGAGCCATCGGCGTTGACCGCTGCGCCGCCGCCGAGTGCTGTTGCTATGCCTTTGAGCTGGCTGACGTTGACGGCGTCAGTATCGGCGGTGCCTGATGACATGCCTTTGAGCTGGCGGGCACCAGCTGTGCCGGTGAGGCTGACGGTGGTGCCGTCGGTGTCTTTGGCAACCGTGATGGCTTTGCTGGTGGCGTCTTGCTGCACGAGGCCGGTAGTGCCGCTGGTGATGCTGCTGACTTTGGCGTCGAGGTTGGTGATGTTGGTGGTGTTGTTGGTGGTGGCACCGTCGAGCCTGGTGAACGCGTCGCCGACGTTGGTATAGCCCGTGCCCTGGATGACGTAGTTCGGGGCCTTGATCGAGCCATCGGCGTTGACCGCTGCGCCGCCGCCGAGTGCTGTTGCTATGCCTTTGAGCTGGCTGACGTTGACGGCGTCAGTATCGGCGGTGCCTGATGACATGCCTTTGAGCTGGCGGGCACCGGCTGTACCGGCGAGGCTGACGGTGGTGCCGCCGGTGTCTTTGGCAACCGTGATGGCTTTGCTGGTTGCGTCTTGCTGCACCAGGCCGGTAGTGCCGCCGGTGATGCTGCTGACTTTGGCGTCCAGATCGGTGATGTTGGTGGTGTTGTTGGTGGTGGTGCCATCGAGCTTGGTGAATGCGTCGCCGACGTTGGTATAGCCCGTGCCCTGGATGACGTAGTTCGGGGCCTTGATCGAGCCATCGGCGTTGACCGCTGCGCCGCCGCCGAGTGCTGTTGCTATGCCTTTGAGCTGGCTGACGTTGACCGCATCGGTATCGGCGGTGCCAACTGCGAGTGAGGCGATTTTCTTGCTGGCCATATCGAGATTATTGTTGGCGAAAATCCCGTCTTTAGTGATTTTTAGTGCGCTCTTTCCGCCAGCACCAAGGTGGATCGAATCCGGATTGGGTGCGACGATGTACGAGCCCCAGCCACCCTTGTCGTCATAAGAAATGAGCGCTGCCTGTTTGCCGCCACCACCCGCATCGCAAACTGAGCCGCTTGTCGAAATGGCACCTGGAGTCGTTGATGACAAACATGAAGCTTCTGCCGAGGATGTGGCGAGGATGCCGACGGCGAAAGAATTAGCGGGTGCCGCAATGGCGCTGATTGATCCCATGCTCCCGCTTCCAGCGAGTATCACGGCGGCGAGAATTTTTTTATTCGTCCCATTTTTACGCCGGCCACGCGCGAGTTCAGATGTAACCGACCAGCTTTGTGTCGCGGTGTTCCAGAGAATGCGATAAACCTTGTTCATCAATGAAAAATCCTGTCAGAAATTAAAACCGGGATAATTTGTAATTTCCGTGAATTTATGGTTATGGAAAAACCGGAGCCATAGGAAATTTCCTAATTTGGGAAATTTCCCGGCATAAGTAGGAATATTCTTAATTAATGGGATAGTGGATTTTCGGTGGAAATCTATGCTGGCTGGGGGTGGGAGAGCTTTTCTGGCTAATATCAAAATTGTTTTAAAGACGGCTATTGGAAAGATGTTTGATTAATTGGCCTGATGATTATCCTTGGGCTTGATGTTTTCAGTTTGGCTAAACAAGAAATCATCTGATTGATTTAAACTTGCCATTCCGATTAATCGCTTTGATAGATTATTTTGGTAATTGCCGTTAAAAATTGGCTCGATCACGGAGATCATCTTGAAATTAAACTCACAGGCAAAAATGAAAGCGGATTCACCCAGCGCTGAAAGGAACCGTTTGGCCGAAACCGCTGGTTACAACCAGAGTTTGCCGTTCGATAACATCGTCAATCTGCGTGATCTAGGTGGTTTGCCCGCTGCGAATGGGCGGACCATTCAGTCTGGGCGCTTATACCGCAGTGCTAATCCGGGTCTGGCGAGCGCCGCCGATATCACGCACCTGAAGATGCTGGAGCTCGATGTGGTGGTGGATTTCCGCGCGCCCGGCGAGCGTTCTTCTAGCGAAGCAGCATTTGCTGCAGCATTTTCATGGCGGCAGGAACCCGTGCTGGTGGGTAACTTGTCGCCCGCACAGTTGCTGCCCACGCTGAAAAATTTCTCACTGAACGATGCCAGTACGATGATGAGCGGCATTTACCGCGCGTTTCCGCTGGATTACCAGGCGCAGTTCAAGGCCCTGCTGACGCTCGCGGAGCAAAACCGCACCATGTTGTATCACTGCACCGCAGGCAAGGACCGCACCGGCTTTGCCACCGCATTGCTGCTGTCGGCGCTGGGGGTGGAGCGCGAGCTGATCGTCGAAAACTATCTGGCTTCCAACCTTTGGTGCGCTGTCGTCAGCCCGGAAATGGCCGCGCGGATTGCCGAGGCGGGGCTCGATCCCGCTGTGCTGGGCTGCTTGCTCAGCGTGCGGGAAGACTATCTGGATACGGCATTCAGCATCATCGAGCGGCAGTACGGCGGCATGGAGCGGTATTTGCGCGAGACGCTGAAGGTCGATGTCGAGGCATTGCGGCGCAATTATCTGGTGTGAAGCGGGGGTGAATCGGGTGTGAGGGGGCCGTCGTGCCCGCGTGACGGTGAGCTGCGTGCTGTATTGCAGGCGCGGGTGCGGCCGGGTGTGTCCTGATGTTGCCTGGCGTTGTTAAGTGTTGTCAGGCACTTCCGGGCATTGCCTGATGCGGCCGGATGTTGCGATAGCACCCGCATTACCCCTTGGCACCCTGTTGGCGCTTTAAATTTTTCTGGAGGCTCACATGCCCAATTTCACGGCGCTACGCGCTGGTCTGGTGACATTCAAAGGCGATCCTTTTCTTGCAGCCCCTGATGCGTGTCTGGTCTACGAGCCCGATGCCATTGTCGTGATGGGCGGTGGCAGGATTGTCGATGCTGGGCCTGCGTCCGAGGTGCTGCGCCGCTTGCCGCAAGGCGTGACGCCGCAGCATTACCCGGATGCAATTTTGTCGGCGGGCTTTATCGATGCCCATGTCCACTATCCGCAAACCGAAATGATTGGTGCGTTCGGTGAGCAACTGCTGGAGTGGCTTAACAAGTACACCTTTGTGGCTGAGCAGAATTTCGCCGAAGCCGCACATGCGCAACGCGTCGCGGGCATTTTTCTGCGCGAGCTGCTGCGCTGTGGCACGACCACTGCTGCGGTGTATTGCACGGTGCACCCCACCTCGGTCGAGGCCTTTTTCGCTGAATCCGCGCGCTTCAACACCCGAATGATCGCGGGCAAGGTGCTGATGGACCGTCATGCGCCTGCCGCGTTGCTCGATACCGCCGATCTGGCCTGGTCGCAAAGCAGCGCGCTGATCGAACGCTGGCACAAACGCGGGCGGCAGCTGTATTGCGTCACGCCGCGTTTCGCACCTACCAGCAGCGAGGCTCAACTGGAGGTTTGCGGCGCGTTACGGCGCGCGACCCCTGACACCTATGTGCAAACTCATCTGTGCGAAAACCTCGATGAAATCAAATGGGTCGAAGCGCTGTTTCCCGAGCGCAAAAGTTATCTGGACGTGTATGCACACGCGGGCCTGGTGGGGCCGCGCTCAATCTACGGCCACGGCGTGCATCTCACGGAAGCGGATTTTTGCACCTGCCACCAGAGCGGCGCGGCGCTGGCGCATTGCCCGACGTCCAATCTGTTTCTGGGCAGCGGCTTGTTCCGCCTGTTCGACGCAAAGCAAGCAAAGCGGCCGGTGCGTGTAGGGCTTGGAACCGACGTGGGCGGCGGCACCAGTTTTTCGGCATTGCAAACGATGGGCGAGGCATACAAGGTGGCGCAACTCAACCAGACCCGGCTGAACGCGATCCAGGCGTTTTATCTGGCGACGCGTGGCGGTGCCGAAGCGCTGCATCTGCAAGACACGATTGGCACCATCGCGCCAGGCTACGAAGCGGACCTTGTGGTGCTGGACCGCAAGGCGACACCACTGCTGGCATTCCGCTCGGAGTACTGCAAGGACATCGTCGAGCAACTGTTCGTGTTGATGACGCTAGGCGACGACCGGGTGGTTCAGGCGACGTATGTCGCAGGCGAATGCGTGTATCAGCGCGGTGAGGAGGAAACCGCGTTTCGTTATCCGGCGGCGGCCGCGGGAGCCGCAGCGGATGTTCCACTGCCCGGCTGAAGCGGTGCTTGCTGGACGCTTGGACCCCTGGCCGCCTGTGCGGCCAGATACCGGTTAAGACATTCTTGAGATTGTTCGTTTGCCTTGGCTTGAACGACCAGACTTGCGGCTTGATCGAGTCGTGCGGCCTGCATGGCTTTGTCGCCAATCTTTTGCGAGTGGCCCATCCGAATGAATAAGCTTTTGACCAAGACCATGCTCGTTCCGCGTTACCAGACGCGCTTCACCTGTGTCGGGCCGGAGTGCCCGGATACGTGCTGCTCGGGCTGGCGGATCACAATCGACAAACCCACTTTCCAGCGTTACAAAGCCACCGGACACAGCACGCTGAAGCCGCTGTTCAAGCTGCATGTGAAACGCAACCGCCAGGCGAGCGGTGACGCGGAATACGGCGTGATCAAGCTAGACGGCCCCAGCGGCACGTGCGGCATGCAGGCTGCGTCAGGGTTGTGCCAGGTGCAGTCGAGCCTGGGCGAGGATGCGCTCTCCAATACCTGCCACGCGTACCCGCGCCATACCCGCCAGTTTGCTGGCGCATTCGAGCAAAGCCTGACGCTGTCGTGCCCCCAGGCTGCCCGGCTAGCGCTGCTCGAACCTGATGCGTTTGAGTTTGAACAGGTGCCGGTTACCGCACGCGACGAAACCGTCATGGCTCATCCGCCGGTGCCGGGCCTGGACCATGACACGATGTTTGCCATCCGCACCTGGGCCATGCAGTTGCTACACACGCGCCAGTTGAGCGTGGTTGAGCGTCTCGCGGTGCTGGGTTTGTTTTGTGACCAGATCGAAGCATTGCTGGAGCAAAAGCAGCCCGAACGCCTGCCATTCCTGCTGGAGCAAATGACGCTTGCGGTTGAAAGCGGAGCGATCCTTGAAAGCCTCGCTAGCTTGCCGAGCAATGAAGCGCTGCATGTGGAGCTGTTTGCCCGCTTCTTGTGCAACCGGAATATTGCGTTTCGCTCGGTGCATCAGCAAAACATCTTCCGGCAGATCGCCATGGGTCTCGGCGCGGATGAAGAAGGGACGGCATCCGTCGCGCAGATCGAGGCACGTTACCGCGCGGGCCGTGAACTACTGGTGCAAAGCGCAGGGCTTGAAGCGGTGCTGGAACGCTATTTACTTAATGAAACGATCCGCGAAGCTTTTCCGTGGGGCCATGGCTCGCCGCTGTTCCATTACCGTCATCGGCTGGTGTGTTTTGGCGTGGTGCGGATGATGCTGGCGGGCTATGCGAATACTCAGGGGCATCCGCTTGCAGAGGCTGAGGCCGCTGAAGTGATTCAGGTGTTTTGCCGGGCGTTTCAGCATAACGGGGCGTTTGCTAGCAGCATTGAAAACATCCTGCATCAGTGCGAGTGGGAATCGCTGCACCAGTGGATTGCATTGCTTAAATGATGTGGGGGGTGTGATCTGGCGTAGTGGTTGTTGTTGCTAGCTGGAAGCAGAAGGAATGAGGCAAGCCTGGCATGTTAATGCCAGGCTTTTTTTATTTGGGGCTTTGTTTTGGCGCTCGGAGATTAAATTGCGCCAATGCCACACGATTATATGAATATGCGAAAGGTGTGTGGTTTTTGGGGCGTTAGTGGATGGTTTAACGCTGGGGAATGCAGTTATTAATGCGCAGAGAACGGGCTCGCCGCGAACGGCTTCCAGGCACTGCGCGAATTCGACAACAACAAAGATGGCGTGATCGACCAAAACGATGCGATTTGGTCTGGAAAACAAAAAGCTTCATCAAGTACTTTAATGACGCGAAATATTCTTAATAATTATTTATGACTTGAGATAAGTCTTAATGGAGATTGGTCATTCTGTAGGGGCATTGTTGAGTTTATGTAAATTCTTTCATCTCAATTAAAATTTAATTGTCTGAGCGAAAGGCTTTGTGTAAATTTTCGAGCTGCCAGTAATTGGCTATTTGAAAAAATTTCAGGGCGGAGACGAATTTGCTCAAAAAAATATTTTATAGCGTTGCTTGCACATATCTCGTAGCCATCCTGGTTCTAGGTTCGCTGGAGGTAATTTTCTATAAAATTCCAGAAGAAAATCAACTTTCCGTCTCTGTCGGAAAGGCAAGATTGGCTGGAAGTCGAGGCGGCGACAATTTTTTCTTGAAAACCCAAAATGGCAAAAAAGTTTTTGCCTGTCAAAACACATCTATGAACTGGCTGCAAAATGGAATTTGCCCATTTTCATCTAAAGTAGATGACGCGATAAAAAATTCAATAGTAGAAGTAGGATGGCACCAGCAAGAAAAATCAATATTAACCTCGTCTGGCAAGCAGATTTATTTTATAAAAAAAGACGGTGAATATCTGGTTGACTATCAGAAAATGAGGGGATTTTATAAAAACAACAACAATCATTCTTCTGCAATTCAATTCATCATATTTGAAGTGGCTATATGCATCATATTAATGTTGAGAATTTTTAAAAACAAGTCGGCAAAATGAACTCACGGAGGCATCATGTCGAATAAATCTATCGCATATATTTCCATCGGCCTTGGCCAGATTGGTAATGGAGCAAATGCTGTGCAAGTTGGAAAAAATGTCGGTGGTGCTATACAGGAAAATCAGGGAAATGGCCCCCGTATTGATACAGCGTTGTCAGCGTTGCAAATGGTGGAGGGGTTCGCTGGCTCAATCAACAAATCAATCCGTCCATTAGCAACCAAATACGGCTCCGTCCCCTGGGTCGGCGCGGCATTATCTGCGGCAGCACTAGTCAACGACGCCAGCAAAATCACCATTCAAATAAGCGAAGGCAAAGTCAAAAAAAGCGACATCTACGCCGCGATCAGCGATGCCTCCGCCTTACTCGGCCAGGGCATGCTGGCCCTCGCGGCCCTCGCGGCCCTCGCGGCCCTCGCGGGCCTCGCCACACTGGCCGCACCCGCCGCGCTACCGCTTCTTGCTACGCCTTGCTGCTGTCGGAGCCGTTCTAGTGGCAGTCAGCATTGGCCTGAGCGTGGCCTCGGCATTTGCCGGAGAGGGCACTGTCGCGGTTACGCCAGAGGTGGCCAGCATGCTGAATGCAGCCGACGTCATGATGAGCAAGCTCGGTGCCAGCGTGGCGGAAGGCGTGCTGAAACTCGCGGAAGGCTCGGCACCGCGCGAAGTCCTGCGGCAAGTGGCGGCGGCCCCGATTACCGCTGCGCAGCATGCATTAATCGAGCTGTCTATGAAGACATGGGTCGCAACAACATCGGGTATGACGACCATCGAATCGCTGATAGCGCAGGGCAAGCGCTGGATCAGACAAAGATTTTGGGTCACGTATGTAAATCCACTGCAATTAATCCACTGCCGGACATATTGAAAGCGATATGGTGTTTATCTGGTGATTTATATGTCGCCAAATAATGAGATGAATATGTCCAATAAAATCATAGGCGTAGCAAAAAAATAGAAATTAACTGGCGCGCGAGTGATTTGTAAAAATATGTCAATTCTGGTTTTGGGTATTGAAAAATAAATTGGCTGTGTGATACTTGCGCCCCGAACCTGAAAGAAATTGATGGGTTGAGATTAATCTCTCTTCGGCGAAATCAACGGCACACTAAATAAATTAATCTCAATTTCGCATTGGATTTTGTGCGGCTTGAGATATTACTTATGAGTATTGCGGGTGTATCCCTATACACCGGAGAGACTGAAATGAAAAAAATTCTGATAGGCATTGGCTTGGCAGCCGTGATTTTTTGGGCCGGGTGCTTGAGAGAGGGCAACAAAAAGCCAGCGGAACCCGGGATAGGAAGTATGAATGGTGTGAGGCTGGTGATTCCTGCGGATTATCAGTTTTTTATGATTCAGTATGAGGGGGACCGGATATGGGCTAATCCTCCGGTTCGCCATCCACCAGGCCCAGATGTCCCTATCGTGGAATTCACACTTTTACTTCATTATCCAGATTTTTCTCCATTGAATAGATCAAACCAGGCTAGTTGGTTAGGGATTAAAGGAAGTAAAGCTAAAAATGATGAGTGGATAGTTGTTGGCGTTGAGCCAGATGTGCAGACAGAGAAAGATCCATCGGTGTGGTTCCCTAAAATGATCGGTCGATTTTTAGATGGAGAAAACACGGAGGTGCAGCCCGAATTGTTTTTTGGGCTGGTAAGTGAAAAAGGAAAAAAAATTATCGATTCCGAAGAGAGGTCGGGGGAGAAAGAATATTTTTATGATCCGGGTAAGACTATTGCTTACATTGAATGTAATAAATATGCCGTGGCCTCCTGTAAGCACTGGTTTGCCATTTCAGAAATCAAGGCAATTGTCAAGATTAGATATTCAAAGAATAACTTAAAGGACTGGAGAAAAATACAGGAAAAAATAACTGGCATGATTGCTTCGTTTGAAAATGGAAAAACTGAAAAGGAGATCGTCAATGTTGAAGAAGGCTACGACCTCGACAAGCGCTACATCGACGTGGTGCGCTTCGACGCCGACATCCGTCCGCAGGACCTCACCGTCAGCCGCGAGCTATACACCAGCAACATCGTGATCAAGATTGACGGCTCGCATACCGAACTCAGAATCATCGATCAACTGGTCCAGCACAACGACGAGTACGTCAAAGGCATCGAACAGTTCGTCTTCGCGGACGGCACGATCTGGGACAAACAGACAATCGCCGAGAAATCCGCGCGCACGCCGCAAATCAGAAGCCTGATGGGTTGGGCCGCAGGAGAGAACGCGCACCTGCACGATCCGATTGGCCACATGTGGAAGAAGTACTACGCGGCAGGCGGGAAGCGCGCAGGCGAAGAATCGTTTTATGCCGACGGCACTGCACCGCTGCCGTGGAGTTCGCGCAAGTCGCCGGGGATTGCGGGCAACAGGCTGGCAAACCCAGCGGTAATTTCGCCTGCCATGACCGAGATTGAACGTCAGGACGAGGCTTTTTATCAGGCGATGATTAGTGGTTACGCGAAATCATCGGCCACTACCACCCAATCACAATCCAACCGTGATTCAGGGCTTTTCGCGCAGCCGTTGATTGCGGTGAATGTTTAACGGGTACGTTAGCCCGCTTGAGCCCTGAGCCCCGCATTGCACAAGGCACAAGAAACAAGGCACAAGAAACAAACATCAAAATGCCCCGGTTAGCCAGAGCTAACCGGGGCATTTTGTTTCAGCACTCACTCACCTGCATGAGTGAAGCACCTCACCACCCACCACTCACGCACTTACCCACCCACTATTCATTAACCCAGCGTACCCACCACACTCACGTCCTTCGCATCAGGAATCTCGTTGTAGGACAGCACCGTGAGCCCTGGCGCAAACAGCCGGGCGTAGCGCGCGAGCAGCGGCCGCAGGCGTGGGATCACCAGCAGCAGCGGTGTGATGCCCATTTGCTTCATCTGTTCCCGCACGCCTGGCATGTGGTTTTGCAATTGCGTCAGTACGTTGGGCTCGACTGGGAAGCTGTCTAGCGCCAGACGGGCGTTCGATTGTTCCGCGCGGCTCATTGTGTTCAGCAGCAGGTTTTCCAGCTCGCTCGTCAGGCTAAAGCCGCGGATTTCGTTTTGCGGGCCGACCAGCGTGGCGGTGAGATGGCGGCGCAGCGCGCAACGTACTTCGGCTGCAAGCAGGATCGGGTCTTTGGTGGTGTCGGCCGCTTCGACTAGCGTCGCGGCGATAGTTTCGATGTCCTTCAGTGACACATGCTCTGTCAGCAAAATCCGGAACACGCGGCGCAACTGGCTGTGTGTCAGGCTTTTTCCCAGCGCGTCGCCGAGCACCGGCGCGATGCCGTTCAGGCGCTCCAGGATGGCACTCACGTTGTCGTAGCTAAACAGCTCGGGCAGCGTGTCACGCACGATCTTGGCCAGGTGAGTGGCGACCACGGTGGCGGTGTCGACTACCTGATAGCCGAGCCCGAGTGCCTGGGCTTTGTCGGCGGGGTCGATCCAGGTGACGGGCATGTTGTAGGCCGGGTCGATCCCGGGCAGGCCATCGGGTTCGCCGTAAGTGGTCGGTGAGGGAATCGCCATCAGGCGGTCGGGATACAGCTGGGCTTGTGCCACGACTGCGCCGTTGAGCACGATCGCGTATTGCGCGGGCGGCAAGCTCAGGTCGTCGCGGGCGCTGATTGGTGGCAGCAGAAAGCCCAGCGTTTCGGACAGGTTTTGCCGTGTGCCGCGAATCCGTTTGAGTAAGGGCGCACCCTGGCTTTCATCAAGCATCGTCACTAGCTTGTAGCCCAGCGAAACCGATAGCGGATCAACGTAAGGCAGTGCGCTCCAGTCGAGCTGTTCCTGGTGTGGGGCTAGCAGCGCGGCTTCGACTTCGCGCACGGTGTCCTGGTTGTTGTCGGCTTCGGCGGCGCGGCGTTTCATCATGCGCCAGCCGGCAAAGCCAAGCACGGCGGCAAAGCCGAGAAACACCATCGTGGGCATGCCAGGAATCAGCGCCAGCGCGGCCATCAGCGCGGCGGCACCAAACAGCACAGTGGGTGATGCCAGCAATTGCTGGCTGACTTGCTCTTCAAAATCGCGTGCATCGCTGATGCGTGTGACGATCACTGCCGCAGCAGCCGAGAGCAGTAGCGCGGGAATTTGCGCGACCAGGCCGTCACCGATAGTCAGCAAACCGTATTGATGGAAGGCGTCGGCGGTCGACAAGCCATGCATCACCACGCCGATGATCCAGCCACCCAGCAAGTTGATGATGAGCACCAGAATCCCGGCGATCGCATCGCCGCGCACGAACTTCGAGGCCCCATCCATCGCGCCATAAAAATCCGCTTCGGAGGTGACTTCGGCGCGGCGTTGCTGGGCTTTGTCCTGGGTAATCAGGCCGGCGTTCAGGTCGGCGTCGATGGCCATCTGTTTGCCGGGCAGGGCATCCAGCGTGAAGCGGGCCGAGACTTCGGAGATCCGTTCAGCGCCTTTGGTCACCACCACGAAATTGATGATCATCAAGATCACGAAGACCACGAGGCCGACGACGAAGTTGCTGCCAATCACCACATTGCCGAACGCTTCGACTACCTGGCCTGCGGCGTTCGTGCCGGTGTGGCCATTCAGCAGCACCACGCGGGTCGAGGCCACGTTGAGCGTCAAACGCATCAGCGTGGCCGCGAGAATCACCGTCGGGAAGGCGGAAAACTCCAGCGGCCGCCGTACCGATACCGCCACCAGAATCACCACGATCGACAACACGATGTTGAAGGTGAACAGCATGTCGAGCACGAATGGCGGCAGCGGCAAGATCACCATCGCAAGGATGATGAGCAGCGCGAGCGGTGCGGCGAACTTGAGCTTGCCGAGTCTGGCGGTGAAGCGGGATAGCGGAGACGTTGACGTCATGATGCCTGGGCCCTCTGTAACTCTTCTGGAATATCGAATACGCGCGGCATCTGCGGACGTTGCCCGCTTAGCCCGCGCTGGAACGCGTTGATCTGCAACACGTAGCTCAACACCTGGGCGACTGCGCGATACAGCGCGGCCGGAATTTGCTGGTTCACCTGGCTGGTGTGATACACCGCGCGTGCCAGCGGTGGCAGCTCAAGCACCTCAACACCATGCTGGCGCGCGACTTCGCGGATCAGCAGTGCGGTTTCGTCGATGCCTTTGGCTACCACATAGGGCGCTTGTGCCCGGCTTTCGTCGTATTTCAGCGCCACGGCGTAGTGGGTTGGATTGACGATCACCACATCGGCGCTGGGCACGGTCTTGCGAATCCCCTGGCGCGCGAACTGCCGTTGCAACTGGCGAATCCGGCTTTTCACCTCGGGCCGGCCTTCGCTGTTTTTCATTTCGTCCTTGATATCGCGCTTGCTCATGCGTTGCTCGCGCAGAAACAACATGCGCTGCACTGGCGCGTCGATCAGCGCATACGCAATCAGCACACCGCTGAGCGCCAGCGCGGAATTCAAAAAGAGCGCTGAGCCGCCCGCCAGTGCATCGGGCAGCGACGTGCCCTGGAGCCGCACGAAGTGATCGAGATTGGCGCGGCAGACGGTCCACAGCACTGCCGCCAGCGTCGCGGCTTTCAGCACCGTGGTGCCGAACTGGATGTAGTGCTTGCGCGAGACCAGCCGCTTCAGGTTCGAGATGGGGTTGAGGCGGCTCGCCTTGGGCATGAAATTCTTGTGGCTCATGATCCAGCCACCCGGAAACATCGAGCCCACGATGATCGCCAGCGGCACGGCGGCGAGGGGCGCGAGCATCTTGCCGATCAACAGCAAGGTGGTGGGAAACAGCAGCGAGAGCGCGTTGTCGAGCCCGTTGACGCCAGACAGGTCCGCCATCGAAAGCGCGAACAGGTTTTTCATCTCGTGCAGCCAGCCGGGCAGCAGTGCGACAAACAGCTTCAGGCTGACGAAGATGCCGATCGCGGTGGCGACATCGCGTGAACGGGTAACCTGGCCTTCCTGCTTGGCCTTACGCAGTTTCTGCGGACTGGCCTTTTCGGTTTTGTCACCGGTCTGGGACTGGCTCATGACTGGGCACTCCCTGAAGTGGTGCTGGCGCTGGCCAGCGTGGCGTACAGGTCCAGCACGTGGCTCACCATGCGGCCGTAGTGCTCAGGTAGCGCTGGGATCAGCAAAGTGACTAGCAGCAGGCCGGTCATCGTGGTGATCGAAAAACCCAGCGCGAATAGATTCAGTGTGGGTGCAGTGCGGTTCAACAAACCCATGCCGATTTGCACCACCAGGGTGGCGAACACCACGGGCAAGGCTAGCGCGAGCGCTGCCGAAAACATCCAGCCAATAGCGAACACCAGTTGCTGCAGCGCTTGCGCGCTAAACGCCGCGCTACCAACGGGCCAGACCGTGAAGCTGCGCGCCAGCACATTGAGCAGCAGCAAATGCCCATCCACGCAAAAAAACAGCAGGATGAACAGCACGTACATCACGCTGGAGAGCGCATCCGACATTTGCCCATTAAGCGGGTCGTTGATGGCCGCCATCGACAGCCCCATTTGCGACGAGACCACCGAGCCGAATAACAGCAGCACCGCGAGAATCAGATGGAACACACAGCCGATCATCGCGCCGAGCAAAATCTGCTCGCCTATCGCGCCGATGCCTGCCAGCGATAACGCATCAATCGCGGGTGCGGCGGGCAGCATCGGTTGCAGCGCGAGCGCAAGGATCAGCGAGATCAGCGCGCGCAGACGCCACGGCAACATCGCTTCGCCGAACACCGGCGCGGTGGCGAAAGCCGCTGCGATGCGGCAAAAAGGCCAGAGCACCGCGAGCGCAAGCGGCTGCAACTGCTGGATGGTGGCTTCCATTTCAGCCCGCGAGCTGCGCGGCGCGGGTGAAGATTTCGACCGTGTAGTGCATCACTCGGTCGGCGACCCAGCGGCCTGCCAGCGCCAGCGCCAGCAAGGTGACTAGCAGCCGGGGCAGAAAGCTCATGGTTTGTTCGTTGATCTGCGTGGCGGCCTGGAACAAGCTCACCAGCACACCGGTAATTAGCCCGGGCACGATTAGCACGGCGACGATGAGTAGCACCAGACGTAGCGCGTCAATCGCTAGATCGGCGGCGAGATCGGGTGTCAGCATCACACGCTCCGCACGCTGGTAATCAGCGTATTCACCGTGAGCGCCCAGCCATCTACCAGCACGAACAGCAGCAGCTTGAGTGGCAGCGAGATCACGAGTGGCGACAGCATCATCATCCCCATCGCCATCAGCACCGAGGCGACCACGATATCAATCACGAGGAATGGAATGAACAGCATGCAGCCGATCTGGAATGCGGTTTTCAGCTCGCTCAGCACGAAGGCTGAGAGTTTCACCAGAAACGGTTGGGCTTCGGCTTTGGTGATTTCACCGGTGCCGGACAAATGCGCGATTTGCTGGAGTGCGGTCTTGCTGGTTTGCGCCAGCATGAAGCGCGACAGCGGGCCTTCCGCAACACCTAACGCTTGTTGCAGGCTGATCTTGTCCTGGTCGTAGGGGACGAATGCGTCGCGCCAGATTGCTTCGCCGACAGGGCGCATCGTCAGCAGTGTCAGCACCAGCGCGACGCCGGTGACGATGCGCCCAGGCAAGCCCTGTTGCAGACCGAGGGCCTGTTTGAGCAGCGACAGCACGATCACGAAACGCAGAAAACTGGTCATCGTCATCACCAGCGAGGGCAGCAGCCCAAGCAGGGTCATCAGCACCAGGATCTGGGTTTTGACGGTCAATGGCGCACCCTGACTGCCGCCAGACAGCAACGTCAGCGCATCCGCCGCAGCGGGGGCCGCATAGCTCAGGCCCGCGCCGCCCAGCACGAGGCTTGCAAGACTGATGCGACGCAGGTTGGGGCTCATTGCGTGAGCACCTGAAGATTGTCGAGGTGGACGATTTTCAGGCCGTAGTTTTCGCCTGCGACCACTACTTCAGCGCTGCCGATCGGCGCGCCATTGACCTTGATGACCAGCGGTTCACCCGCGAGCCGGTCGAGTTCGACCACGGAGCCTGGCTCAAGCGTGACCAGCTCGGACAGTGGCAAGGTGGCGCTGCCGACTTCCAGCGTCAAACGCACTGGAATCTTGCGCAGCATCTGAATCGAGGGGCGGCGGCTGGTGGTGTTGGCGCTGGTGTCTTCCGCTTCAGCGGAATCGTTGGTCAGGCCGTCAAGCACGGCGTCCAGATCGAGGTCGTCGGTCATATCCATAGAGTTACTCCATGTCTTCAAAGGAGGTGAGCCAGAGCATGCCGCCCTGTTCGGCGATAGCTGCCTTGTAGATGCGTGAGCCTTCAACCAGCACGTGAGCGGTTTCGGGCAGCCGCACCGGGATGATGTCGCCAGGGGCGAGATACAGGACGTCGTCGAGCATCATTTCCTTGGTGAGCAGTTGTGCTGTGAGCGTGACTGGAATCCGCGTGTTCAGCGGTGTGTCGTGGCCGGGCGCATTCAGGTTGCGGCGCGGCGTGGCGTAGGTGAATAGCCGGTTGAGCCAGATGGTGTCGATGGCGAATTCGAGTAGCCCCGAGAGCCCGATCGTCGGCTCATAGATGGTCACGCGTAGCACCCGGGCACCGGCTGACGGCGGGGTTTGCGAGCGGTTCTCGAACAGCACTTCCTGCTGTGCGTCAGGCTGGATGCAACTGACCAGTTCTTGCAGCAGCGCGAGGCCAGTGCTCACGCCATAGCGTTGTTCGGTAGCGGTTTCGGGGCCGAGCTCTTCATCGCCAGCGTTTTGCCGGTCGCCGTAATGGCAGGCCAGAAGCGTCAACAGCATGCGCCGCTCAACGCGCACCGAAATACTGCCGCCGCATGCGACATAGCTATGCCACGCCTCTTCACCAGGCGTAGGGGCGAAGGCAATGACGGCGACGTCGGTGACGGAAAAAGCGGTGTTATGGCGCTGGTTGAAGCTGTCATGCAAATGGCGGTCGATCTGCCGTTGCAGGGTCAGCTTGAAATTTTCGAGCAGGTGAAACGGGCGCCCCAAGGTGCACGGATCAAGCACCAGCGCATTGGCAGCACTGGCGGCGGGTTGAATCTGGGATGAAACGGGGGAGCTGTTTGGCGTCGACACGGCGGCTTTCCGGAGGAACGAATGCAGCGATTTTCGTCGCGCCGTTTAAGGCGGGCGAAGAGTCTGAATAAATTCTCAAGAAGCGTGCAGGTGCGGCTGCCGAGGCGCGCGGCGCGTGGCGCGCTGAAAAAAGGGGCCCGCGTGACGCGGGCCCAATGTACTGCGGGAAGACTTAAAACGGGTACGACGGTGACTGATTACTGGATCAGCGACAGAACCATCTGGCTCATGCTGCTGCTTTGCTTGAGCATCGAGGTGCTGGCTTGCAGAAGAATTTGCTTCGAGGTCATGTTGGCGCTTTCAGACGCGTAGTCGACATCCATCAAACGGCCTTGAGCGTCGGCGGTGTTGCTGGCCATGTTGCCCAGGTTGTTGTTGATGTGCGAGAGACGGTTTTGTATCGCACCGATGGCTGAGCGCGAAGTGCCGAGGGCATCGATGGCGGTGTTGATCAGGTCGATCTGCTTGGCGGCTTCGCCTACTCCGGTGAGTTCGTCGCCTGCGGCGGCACCAGCGTAGCTCTTGCTTGAAGCCTTGAATGAATCGTCGAGCAATTTGATCTGAGCCTTGAGGTCGACTGCCATGGTTTCGGCTTTGCTGGCACCGATCTGGAAGTTCATCTTGTCAGCGATCTTGCCGCCATTGAGGAGCTTTTCGCCGCCGTATGAGGTGTTGGTCATGATGTTGGACAACTCGCTGCCGAGTGCATCGTACTCAGCTTGCATCGCGCTCTTGTCCTTGGCGGACGAAGAAGCATCAGCAGCTTGCGTAGCCAGATCCTTCATGCGCAGCAGCACATTGCTGACTTCAGAGAATGCGCCGTCGGCGGTTTGCAGCATCGAGGTCGCGTTCTGCGTGTTTTGCATAGCGACGTTCATGCCGCGCGTTTGTGCTTGCAGACGCGTAGCGATTTGCAGGTCAGCTGCGCCGTCTTTGGCGGAGTTGATACGGAAGCCAGTGCCCAGACGGGTCATCGACGTATCGGCTGCGGCACGTGTCTTGCCCAGGGTCCGCTGGATCGACATAGCTGCTGAATTGGTGTGCAGGCTCAACATGGTGTTAGCTCCTTTGCTAGAGATTTGGGTCTATGAGGTAGATGGAAGCCAGCGGCAGGTTGTATTGCGCGGCTACACCTGAGTAAAACGGCGCTGTTGCGGGATGTTTAAGTCGCTTGGCTGATTTTTATGCTGATTTTTATTTGGTATGACGGGTTGATTTTCAGATGGCCTTTGGTGCGGTGCTTTAAGCCCGCGCTGAAATAAAAACGGCCCGCATCAAGCGGGCCGCCGGAACTGCAGAAAAGCTTGAACTTACTGGATCAGCGACAGCACCATCTGGCTCATGCTGCTGCTTTGCTTGAGCATCGAGGTGCTGGCTTGCAGAAGAATTTGCTTTGACGTCATGTTGGCGCTTTCAGACGCGTAGTCGACGTCCATCAAACGGCCTTGAGCATCGGCGGTGTTGCTGGCCATGTTGCCCAGGTTGTTGTGGATGTGCGAGAGACGGTTTTGTACCGCACCGATTGATGAGCGTGAAGTGCCGAGGGCGTCGATGGCGGCGTTGATCTGGTCGATCTGCTTGGACGCTTCACCCGTCTTGGTCAGTTCCTCACCCGCAGCGCGGCTGGAGACATAACCGCCAGGGCCCGGAGGCGCTGGAGTGGGGGCTGGAGGCGGAGTCACGGCAGGGCTGTAGCTACTGCTGACCTTTTCGAACGCCTTGTCGAGCGTTTCGAATTGAGTCTTGAAGTTGATTTCCATGGTTTCGGCTTTGCTGGCACCGATCTGGAAGTTCATCTTGTCAGCGATCTTGCCGCCCTTGAGGAGTTTTTCGCCACCGTATGAGGTGTTGCTCATGATGTTGGACAACTCGCTGCCCAGGGCGTCGAATTCAGCTTGCATCGCGTCTTTGTCCTTGGCGGACGAAGAGGCATCAGCAGCTTGCGTAGCCAGATCCTTCATGCGCAGCAGCACGTTGCTGACTTCAGAGAATGCGCCGTCGGCAGTTTGCAGCATCGACATGGCGTTTTGCGTGTTTTGCATAGCGACGTTCATACCGCGAGTTTGTGCTTGCAGACGCGTAGCGATTTGCAGGTCAGCTGCACCATCTTTGGCGGAGTTGATGCGAAAGCCAGTGCCCAGACGGGTCATCGATGTATCGGCTGCGGCGCGTGTCTTGCCCAGAGTTCGCTGGATCGACATGGCTGCTGAATTGGTGTGCAGGCTCAACATGGGTTTTAGCTCCTGTATGAGGGGGTGGTGAGATGGCTGAAAGCCAGTGCCAAGTTGCGTTTGTATGGCAACGCCTGTGTAAAACGTCGCTGTTACAAGCTTTTTAAATAACTTTGTAAATTTTATTATGGATAACGTGTTAATTTTCGTGCGTCATCTGACCTGGAACAATCCTCACACCTGCGCTGCAATGAAAACGGCCCGCATCAAGCGGGCCGTTGTACGACAGGAAGACTTGAAGCTAAAACTTACTGGATCAGCGACAGCACCATCTGGCTCATGCTGCTGCTTTGCTTGAGCATTGAGGTGCTGGCTTGCAGAAGGATTTGCTTCGAGGTCATGTTGGCGCTTTCAGACGCGTAGTCGACATCCATCAAACGGCCTTGAGCGTCGGCGGTGTTGCTGGCCATGTTGCCCAGGTTGTTGTTGATGTGCGAGAGACGGTTTTGTACCGCACCGATTGCCGAGCGCGAAGTGCCGAGGGCGTCGATGGCGGCGTTGATCTTGTCGATTTGGTCGGCTGCGGTGCCTGCACCGGTAAGTTCGGTGCCTGCGCTGCCATCGTCGTAGCTCTTGCTGGCAGCCTTGAATGCTGTGCCGAGTGCTTCGATCTGAGACTTGAAGTTGACTTCCATGGTTTCGGCTTTGCTGGCACCGATCTGGAAGTTCATCTTGTCAGCGAGCTTGCCGCCATTGATGAGCTTTTCGCCGCCGTACGAGGTGTTGGTCATGATGTTGGACAACTCGCTGCCGAGTGCATCGTACTCAGCTTGCATCGCGTTTTTGTCCTTGGCGGACGAAGAAGCATCAGCAGCTTGCGTAGCCAGATCCTTCATGCGCAGCAGCACGTTGCTAACTTCAGAGAATGCGCCGTCGGCGGTTTGCAGCATCGAGGTCGCGTTTTGCGTGTTTTGCATAGCGACGTTCATGCCGCGTGTTTGTGCTTGCAGACGCGTAGCGATCTGCAGGTCAGCTGCGCCGTCTTTGGCGGAGTTGATGCGAAAGCCAGTGCCCAGACGGGTCATCGACGTATCGGCTGCGGCACGTGTCTTGCCCAGAGTCCGCTGGATCGACATAGCTGCTGAATTGGTGTGCAGGCTCAACATGGTGTTAGCTCCTTTGCTAGAGATTTGGGTCTATGAGGTAGATGGAAGCCAGCGGCAGGTTGTATTGCGCGGCTACACCTGAATAAAACGGCGCTGTTGCGGGATGTTTAAGTCGCTTGGCTGATTTTTATGCTGATTTTTATGCTGATTTTTATTTGGTATGACGGATTAATTTTCAGATGGCTTTTGGTGAGGTGCTTTAAGCCCGCGCTGAAATAAAAACGGCCCGCATCAAGCGGGCCGCCGGTACTTCTCCTGCTGGTACTACCGGTACATCTACTGCCGGTACTTCTCCTGCTGGTACTACCGGTACATCTACTACAGGTACAACTACCACGGGTACAACGGAGTGCTACATGGAACCGGTTCTCATCGGCTGGATCGCGCGGCGGGTCTATCTCAACTTCGCTCGAGCAAGCCTGAAAAATCCTGGCCAGGGTCAAGCAATATCTTTCGATACGTAAGCTGGATTTAGCCGTTGGCGCTAGATCTTGCCGATGTCATCTGTAGAAAACGGCACCTGCTTCTCAGTTATTAAATGGTTTTGTATCGAGCATTAGAAATCTTCGTTTTTTAAGATTATTCTTAGGAAGTTTCCCAATAAGTTATCGGATAATTCTGCAAATTTTGTGGTTATTTAAAACGCATAGATTTGCTCACGCCGATCTTTCCGGATGATTTTCGGAGTGGATCGGTTCCGCAGTCAGTTTCCTGATGAGGGGCGGTAATGCGCATAGCGATTCTGGAAGATTCGATAGAACAGGCCAACGCCGTGGCGGGCTGGCTTACCAAGGCGGGACATGAAGTGCTGGTGCGCCATGACGGCGACAGCTTTCTTGAACTGATTGAAAGTGAACAGGTTAACTTGCTGCTGCTCGACTGGGATGTGCCGGGCACCCCCGGCATTGAAGTGCTGCGTCTCACCCGGGAGCGTTTTTCGCATCTGCTGCCCGTCGTGATGATTACGCAGCACGATGACGAGGGCGATATCGTTCACGGTTTGAATTCCGGTGCCGATGATTATCTGTGCAAGCCCGTGCGTGAGCGCGAGCTGGTGGCGCGGGTTCAGGCCCAGTTGCGCAAGTATTTTCCCGAACTGGCTCGTGTGCCGACGCTGGAGGTGGGGCGTTATCTGCTGGATAGCGACGCGCGCAGCGTCACCGTGGATGGGGTCAATGGCAAGAAAGTGCTGACGCTGTCCGCCCGTGAGTTTGATCTGGCGTTTTACCTCTTTCAGAATCTCGGCCGCATCGTCACCAAAGATGTGCTGATTAAGCAAATCTGGGGTGCCGTCGATCGTAAATACGATGCGACGCTGGCCACCTATGTCAGCAAGCTGCGCAGCGCACTTGAGCTGCGGGCGAAAAACGAAGTGATCGTTTCCACTGTTTATAACTACGGCTACCGGCTTGAACGCGTGGCGCGCAGCCAGATGCCCGAGGCATCACGGATGCGGCTGACTGCGGCTGATGCCACTTCTGCCGCTTCTGCTGCAGCACCGGGCTCGTTGCGGGCGGCGCCGGGGCCGCGCGTGAGCCGCGCGTGAGGTCTCAGATGGTGGTGCCTGTGCTGGCTGCTTTGTGTCTTGCTTCGCGTCCTGCTCCGGAGGCGTTTTGATGTCGTTCGTGCGTCGTTGGTTGCGGCGCTGCACGGTGCCTGGCGTGGTGCGGGTGATGTTCTTGCTGGGCATGCTGGCGCTCGCGGCCTTGAGTGGCCATCCTGGCGGCACCATGGCAACGGGTTCGCTCGATCGCGCCATGCTGGACGCCATGCGCAAGTGGCAGCCATCGGTACGCACCGATGGCGTCGCCGTCATCAATATCGACGAGAAAACGCTGCAGGCGGTGCCGGCTGAGAATTTGCCACACGCTGCGAGCGAATTGCTCAAGTACGTCGACCACGCGCGCAGCGTGGTGATCGACCTGCCGTTCACGCCGAGTATCGAAGTCATTGGTATCGCCGATGCGCTGCGGCGCAACGGCCGCGTGGTGCTGGCGTTGCCCAGCATTGCCACCGGTAGCGACGGCCAGCCTTTGATGGGGCCACCTGAAACGCTGCGCAAGCATGCGGCGGGTTACGGCCATCGCACCGTGACGCTCGGGCATTACGGCGTGGTGAATGGTTTCGTGCCGTACCAGACGGTGGGGGCGCTGACGTATTCGCATGTCGCGCTGGAAGCGTTGCGGGTGGCTGGCGAGCCACTGCCATTCAAGCTGACTGATTTTGAGCAGCCGTATGCGTTGTCGCTCGGCGCGGACCGCACCATGGCCGTGATGCTGATGCTGCCGCGCGCGGCCAGCTTGCCGCAGTACTCCTTGATTGATGTGGTGGAAGGCCGGGTTGCGCCCGAAGCCTTTGCCGGAAAAATCGTTTTTATCGGCCATACGGCATGGAAAGGCGAGGGCCAGTTCCGTGTGTCGTCACTCCATATGGATGCGGTCTCGCGTGCGGAGCTTGATGCACTGGTGACGAGTGCGGTGATGTCCGGCGCGGTCGTGCGCGATCCGCCTTCGATGGTGACTGTGCCGGTGTATCTCGCGCTGGCGCTGGTGATGATGCTGATCTGCCGTTTCGTCACAGGGCACCGGATGCATTTCATCGCGCTGGGCTGGGGTCTGTTCGTGCTCTCGCTGCCGGTGCTGCTGTTCACTCAACGGATCTGGCTGCCGCTGGGTTTTCTGCCAGCCTCTTGCGTGATGATTTATGCCTTCTTCGCGTGGGAGCGGCTGGGCCGCACCTTTGCGCTGATGCGTGGCGAGATCCGTCATCTGCGTCAAATCTCTGCTTCGCTTGGCAGCCCTTCTGCGGACACCTCGGTGCTTGAAAGTGGCGGCACGCTGCAAGACCTGAAAGCCGCGATGCGCGAAGTGCGGGCGTGGCAGAAGATGTACGTGGACATGATTAATCAGCTGCCCTACCCAGTCTTTATGGCGGTCGGTGGCCGCGTGTCGATCTGGAATGCAAAGGCGGCGGCCTTGCTGGAAAGCGGCCTTGAAACGAAGTCTCATGGCGCAGGCGTCACCCAGGCCGGGTTGGAGCAACTGGTGGCGGAAAGCCGTAGCGCTGAGCGGCCCGCCGTGCGTGAGATCGAACTAAAGGGCCGCACGCATGTGCTGCTGTGCGAGCCAATGCTGACGACGGATGCCTCGACGCCGCCGGTTAGCACTACCCGGGCAGCGGGTGAGCCCGACGAAGCGTTGCATCTGATCTGCCTGATCGACACGGGTGAAAAGACCGATGCGGTATCCAATGACAAACAGATGCTGCGCCATATCGCGCACGATTTGCGTAGCCCGCTGACCACCATCCTTGCACTGATTGAGCGGCGTGGTGCTGAAACAGCGTCGGGCGTGGTGCGCAACGATCATGTGTTTTTGCAGGATTTACGCGAGCAGGTGGATTACTCGCTGCGAGTGGCCAAAGATTTCATGCAGTTGTCGCGGGCTGAGCGCATGGACCGCAAGGTGTTCACGCCGGTCGCGTTTGTCGATATTGCGGTCGAAGCGATGGACCAGGTGTGGCTGGCCGCGAACCAGAAATCGATTGAACTGCTGGGGCCTGACAACGAAACCGGTTGCGAGCCGTATGTGCAGGGCAACCTCGACATGCTGCTGCGCGCGGTGGTGAATGTGCTGGATAACGCGATCAAGTATTCGCCGGAAAACACCGCGATCGAGGTGCGGATCGTGGCGACAGACGACGGGCAGTTTGCGTTGCATGTGATTGACCAGGGCATTGGCATGACGCCAGACACGATTGCGCGGCTATACGAGCCGTTCTTTCAGGCGGTGCGGCAGCGCGATGCCGAAGCAGGCGTGGGTCTCGGGCTGCCGTTTGTGCGCGCGGTGGTGGAGCGCCACGGCGGGACGGTGGGCGTGAGCAGCGAACTGGGACGTGGCACGGATTTCTGGGTGCAATTGCCAAGCCTGCCTGGGGCGGAAGACATGCAGCAACTGCATGCCGGACCACGCGCGGCCTGACACAGGGTTTTGGCTACGCGCATGCCTTGATACCTCGCTACCTCGCCGCTTTGAATCAGATTCAACTTCAGTATCAACTTCAGTAAATGACCCGCTAGCCAGACGTTAGCGGGTCATTTTTTTGCTGCCATGCCAGCTGCACCAAGCTGCATCAACGCGAGCCCAGACAACTCGCCCAGCGTTTGCCTGCGGCCTCGCTAGCCTGCTGCTTTTCTCTTCCAGACCCCGCCACGTGGCCTTTGCGTCACGCATCGCGCATGCCTGCCTTCGGTGTTGCCGACGGTCTCATTAATACGCCCCGTGCGCCATTTAGGTTCCGTTGAGGTTTATCGCCTGCGAGTACAGGGATCGACACAATTCATCGTTGTATTAAATCCATTTTTATCTGGGAGCAGTCATGAACGTTGAATCCCTTAGCCCGATGCTGACGTCGATCCTGACGCAAGGCACTCCGGCAGAGAGCGCCATCAGCGAAAACGCCGCGCCTCAAGCCGCCACGCCGGTGAACTTCACCGACACCTTCAAGCAAGCCCTGATGAATGTAGATGATCAGCAGCACCAGGCAAGCCAGAAAGTGGCCGCAGTAGACCGTGGTGACAACGATGACCTGGTTGGCGCGATGCTTTCCAGCCAGCAGGCCAGCCTGTCGTTCTCAATGCTGATTCAAGTCAGAAACAAGATGATGAATGCATTCGACGACATCATCAAAATGCAAGTCTAACGAGACGTCACTGTGCTCGATAAATTCAAATCTCTGACCACGCGCTGGCTTCCCGCAGGCATCAAGCTGCCATCCTCCAGCGCGCTGATGAAGTTCATGCCCGTCGTGATTCTGGCGGTGTGTCTCACGGCGCTGGCGATGATGGTGATGAGCCATCAGGATGGCCAGTACAAGCCGTTATTTGGCAACCATGAAAAGGTGGTCGCTGCCGATCTGATGGCCGTGCTCGATGCGGAACATGTGCCGTACCGGTTGCATCCAGAAAGCGGCCAGGTGCTGGTGCCGGAGGCCCGCCTGGGCCAGGTGCGGATGCTGCTGGCAGCCAAAGGCGTAGTGGCCAAATTGCCCGCAGGCCTTGAGCAAGTCGATAAAAGCGATCCGCTAGGCGTGAGCCAGTTTGTCCAGGATGTGCGCTTTCGGCGCGGCCTGGAAGGCGAGCTGACGCAAAGCATTGCCACGCTCGATCCGGTGGCTGCTGCCAGGGTGCATCTGTCGGTGGCGAAATCGTCGTCGTTCATTCTGGGCGATGGCGATAAAAGCAGCGCTTCGGTGGTGCTCACGCTCAAGCCAGGACGCAAGCTGACGAAAGACCAGGTGCAGGCGATTGTGTCGCTGGTGGCGGGCAGTGTGGCCAACCTCGATATGCAGCGCATCGCCGTGGTCGATCAGGCAGGCAATCATTTGTCCGCGCTGCTGGACCCCAATGCGTCTACTCCCGGCGACGACGAGATGAGCATGCGGATTCGTCAGGAAGCGCTGCGCAATATTCAGGATCTGTTGCTGCCGTCACTTGGCGAAGGCCAGTTCCGCGCCAGCGTCACGGTGGATATCGACCACGACCGGATCGAAGAAACACGCGAGCAATACGGCGAAGCACCCAAGGTGACACAGGAAGCCGTGCGCGAAGAAAGCGACAGCAATCCGATGGCCCTGGGCATTCCTGGCTCGCTCTCGAACCGCCCCGCGCCACCTTCGGCTGCCAGCGAACCGGCCACCTCGCGTGCCGCTCGCAATGCGCAAACGAGGCAGTACGCCTACGACCGCAACGTGACCCAGATCAAGCGCAGCCCAGCCCGGCTCAAGAAGCTGAGCGTGGCCGTGGTGCTGAACAATGCCGCTGCGCCCGATCAAGCCAAAGGCTGGAGCCCAGCGCAACTGGAAAAGATCGACACGATCTTGCGTAACGGCCTGGGCCTGGACAAGGAACGTCAGGATAGCCTGGTGGTATCGGCTCTCGATTTCCGCCAGCAAGCACTGCCTGAAGCCACGATCTGGTGGAAAGACCCGGACAACATCGTGTCATTTGCCACGGTGGGCGGCTATGCGCTGGCGGGCTTGTTGCTGATCTTCCTCGTGCTGCGGCCGCTGATCGGCGTGCTGCGCCAGTGGGTGGGGGCCCGGCAGGTAGCCGCCACTGCTGCGGCAGAACGCGCCGAGTTGCCACACCCGGCCGCAGTAGAGCAGGACAGCCGTCCGCTGATGCTGCTGGACAACGATCCTGATTTACCGCCGATTGGCTCGGACGTCGATGTGCTGATCGAGCATCTCAAGCTGCTAGCGGGTCAAGACCCGGAGCGTGTCGCCGAAGTCATCAAACCGTGGATCCGAAAAAATGGATAATCCGACCCAAGCTGCGCTTGCCGCACTCCCCGCGTCCGCCGCTCCGGTGGCTGACCAGGCCGCCAGTGCCGCACTCGAACTGTCTTCAGTCGAGCGCGCGGCCATCGTGCTGCTGAGCATGGGCGAAGAGCCCGCCGCTCACGTGCTGCGTTGCCTGTCACGCGAAGAGTTGCTCGACGTGACGCTCGCCATGTCGCGCATGAATGGCGTCAAGGTGAACGCGGTGCAAAAAACCATTCATCAGTTCTTCGATTCTTTTCGTGCGCAAAGCAGCGTGCGTGGCGCATCACGTTCGTTCTTGCAGCGCTCGCTGGATATCGCGCTGGGTGGCGTAATTGCCAATAGCGTGCTGAACCGGATTTACGGCGATGTGATCGGGCCGAAGATGGCCCGGCTGCAATGGGCCCAGCCGCAATGGCTGGCTGACCGCCTGGCGCGCGAGCATGTGCGGATGCAGGCCATGTTCCTCGTATTCCTGCCACCCGAGCAGGCCAGCCAGGTGATTTACGCGTTGCCTGAAGCCAGCCGTGAGCGCGTGCTGCTCAACATCGCGCGGCTCAAGGAAATTGATTACGACTTGCTGCGCGATCTCGAAGCCGTAGTTGACCTGTGCCTGGATAACCTTGGCACGCAAAGCACGGCAGTTGAGGGCACACGCCAGCTCGCGCAGATCATCAACCGGATGCCTGGCGGGCAGATGGAGCTGGTCGAAATGCTGCGCGCTCACGACCCCGATCTGATCGCTGAAGTCGAAGAGCAAATCTACGACTTCGAGATTCTCGCGCGGCAAAACGACGCGACGATTGCCATCATCCTGGATCAGGTGGATAGCGAGTTGTGGGGTGTGGCCTTGAAGGGCGCTGCTCCCGCCTTGCCAGCCGCGCTGATGCGGGCGATGCCGCGCCGCTCGGTAATGGCGTTCGAAGAAATGCTGCGCCGCTCGCCGCCCGTGCCGATGAGCCGGGTCGAACAGGCGCGCCGCGAGGTGATGGAGCGGGTGAAAGAGCTGGCCGAAAACGGCGAGGTCGAACTGCAACTGGTTGCGGAGGAGGTGGTCTGATGAAGCCCGCCAAGTCCTATCGCCGGTACTCGTTTCCTCAGCTGGCACGTCTGCGCGCGCGCAGCGAGTCGCAACCGCTGGGGCCGGAGACACTCTCCCCCGGGCTCGATGCGCATATCTCCGAAGACATGCTGGAAGAGTCGCGCCAGTCGGGCTATCACGACGGCTATCAGGAAGGTTATGAAGGCGGGCGCAACTCGGCGCTAGCCGCCGCGCAGCGCAGCATGAAAAGCGCGCTGGCTGATCTGGCCAAACCGCTTGATGACCTGATCGCAGGCTTCAGACAGGTTCAGCAGGAATACCAAGCGTCGGTGCGCAACGAAATTGCTGGGCTAGTGGAGAAGGCCACGCGCCAGGTGATCCGTAGTGAGCTGACGTTGCGCCCGGAGCAACTGTTCGCGTTTGTCGACGAGGTGCTGGCTGAGATGCCCAAGCCGCCCGAGACTGTCGAAGTGCGGCTCAATCCCGATGAATACCAGCGCATTCATGAAGCGCTGCCTGAGCGCGCACGCCACTGGCATCTGACGCCAGACCCCCGGCTGGTGAGCGGCGAATGCCGCGTCACAGCGGACCAGCGCGAGATGGATGCGGGCTGTGGCCAGCGGCTTGCGGCCTGTATCGAACAGATCAGCACTTATCTGAGCGGTGCCGAAGCTGAGCTGGAGACGGCGCAAAGCCGTGCGGTGGCTTCGGGTTCCACGCGCGCTGTGCCCGCGTCACTCGATTCGCTTGGCCAGCAGGAGGGTGTGATCTCCGGGGCGGAGGTTGACGAGCTGGTTAAAGAACAGGTTGAAAGGGCGGTTGAAAAGCCGGTTGAAGGGGCGGTTGAAGGGCTAGGTGAAAAGCCGCTTGAGACGAAGGTTGAGACGGCCGCCGTTACCGGCACGGCTACGGCTACGACTACGACTACGACGGATACCGTAACGGAGGTGCCCGCATGAACGCATCCGCATCTCCGCTGAAACGCAGTGGCGAGACTTTTAGCCAGACACTCAGCAGCCTCGATTTCAACGATGTTCCCGTGGCGCGTCCGGTGGGCCGCTTAAGCGGTGTCTCTGGCATCTTGCTCGAAGCCACCGGCTATGCCTTCGAAACCGGCCAGCAAACCCGGATCGAAACCTCTTCCGGCGCATGGCTCGAAGCGCGCGTTGTGGGCTTTCGTGAACATATTTCTTACTTGATGCCGTTCCGCCGCCCGACCGGGCTGGTCGCGGGCGCACGCGTGCTGCCCGACGATGGCGCGCAGCGTGTGCTGCGTATCGGCCCGAGCTGGCGCGGGCGCGTGATCGACGGCCTGGGCGAGCCGCTTGATGGCCTCGGGCCGCTGGGCGGCGAGGTGCCGTTGTCATTACAGCCGCAGAACATCAATCCGATGAAAAAGCGTCCCGTCGAAGGGGTGCTGGATGTCGGCGTGCGCGCGATCAACGGCATGCTCACGCTCGGTCATGGCCAGCGTGTCGGCTTGTTCGCCGGGAGTGGCGTAGGCAAAAGCGTGCTGCTCGGAATGATTACGCGCCAGACCGATGCTGATGTCGTGGTGGTCGGGCTGATTGGTGAGCGTGGCCGTGAAGTGCGCGAATTTGTCGAACATTCGCTGGGCCCGGAAGGGCTGCGCAAAGCCATCGTGGTGGTGGCACCGGCAGATGAATCGCCACTCATGCGCTTGATGGCCACCGAGCTGTGCCACGCGATTGCGGCGCATTACCGCGACGCGGGCAGCAACGTTCTGCTGCTGGTGGATTCGCTGACGCGCTACGCGATGGCGCAGCGCGAAATGGCGCTGGCACTGGGTGAGCCGCCCGCGACCAAGGGTTACCCGCCTTCCGTGTTTGGCCTTCTGCCGCAACTGGTGGAGCGGGCTGGCAATGGCGAAGGCAGCGGCAGCATGAGTGCGATTTACACCGTGCTGGCCGAAGGCGACGACGAACAAGACCCCGTGGTGGATACCGCGCGGGCGATTCTCGACGGTCACATCATGTTGTCGCGCGATCTGGCTTCTCAGGGGCATTACCCCGCCATCGACGTGGCGCGCTCGATCAGCCGTTGCATGACCCAGGTCGCAGCACCTGGGCATGTGCAGGCCGTGCGCGAACTCAAAGATCTGATGGCCCGCTACGCGCAGGTGCGCGATCTGATTCCGCTAGGGGGCTATGTCGCCGGTGCCGATCCGCAAACCGATCGGGCAGTGGAGTGCTATCCGCAGATTGAGCGCTTCTTGCAACAGGCGAATGCCGAAGCGGCACCGTTTTCCGACACCGTTGCTCAACTGGAGGCACTGCTGCGATGAGTCTCGAACGAACCGTGAATAGCTTGTCGCGCCTGGTGGCGCTGCGTGGCCGCGAAGCTGACCGTCTGAGTGCGGTGCTGGTGGGCAAGCAAGCCCAATGCGAGCGTCAGCGCCACATGCTGGAACGCATGGAAACGCTGAAAAACAGCACCGTCAACGAGGTGGCGAGCGTTACCGCCAAGCATCACCCGGCGCTTGCGCTGAATCGCGCTGACTACCAGGACGCGTTGCAGCAATTGATTGAAACCCAGCGCGAAGCCCTGGCGCGGCACGAAACCGAAGTCGCGGCGAGCCGTGATGCATGGAGCGGCGTCGCACTCAAACATAAGAGCCTCGATACGGTGCTGCAACGCAAGCAAATGACCTTGCAGCAGGCAGGCATCGCCAGCGAGCAGAAGCGTCAGGACCAGATGGCGAACCAGGCGTGGCAGCGCCGCGCCGCGCGCTGAGCACTCAGTGTCGAGTACTGAGTACTAAGCACTGAGCGCCGAATTCAGAACGCAACCCGATTTACACGTTACGCAGCAAAGGAGCACATATGTCGATTGATGTTAACCGGCCCGTAGAGAACGCCACGGCCGCGGCGAACCTCTATATGGAACGCGCGATGCAGCGGCTGAAGCAGCAGAAAGCGGGCAACGTCGCGGCGAAAGCGGGGCTGACCAGTCTGCAAGGCGCATTGCAAAAATTCCAGACGGCCCTGACGGGGCTGGCGAAAGATCCGGTCAAGCACGCGGGTTCGCTATCGAATACGGCAATGGGCTCGGTCACGCTAGGGGCGAACGCACAGCCTGGCAGCTACGGCTTTTTTGTCGAGCGCCTGGCCAGTGCCCATCAGGTGTCGTTCAACGGCATCAAGCCATTCACGGCTGCTGGTGCGGGCAGCTTGAGCATCAACCTGGCGCACGGCGGCTCGTTCGATATCGACCTCGCTGCCGCCCATGCCGACGGCAAAGGTGAAGTCACCCCAGCGGAGCTGGCACGCGCGATCAACCAGGCCAGCGGCAACGAAGGCCAGGTGAATGCCTCGGTGGTGACGATTGGCACGACTCAGCAACTGGTGCTGAGCGCAGGCAAGACCGGCAGCGAGAACGGCATCACGCTCGATACCAGCGGGGTGACCGATGCGGCACTCGTCAGCGCGCTGAGTGGCGGCAAAGAACTCTCGGTCGCGCAGGACGCGGTGTTTTATCTCGGCGACAAAGCCAGCGGCACGCGCATCGAGCAAGCCAGTAACACGTTTGCTGGCATCGACGGCGTGAGCGTGACCTTCACCCAGGAGATGCGCAGCACGGATCCGCTGGTGATGCTCAACGTCAAGCTGGATCAAGGCGGCACCGCCGCGAACGTCCAGAGTTTTGTGGACGCCTACAACGCGCTTTTCGCTGAGCTGGGCACGCTGACCGCCAGCGGTGGCGCAGACAGCCTGGCAGGCCCGCTGGCGGCTGATGCGGGCGTGCTGGCGTTGCAGCAGCGGCTCACGGCCTTGCTGCGCGGCCAGGTGGATGGCGTGCGGCTGTTTGATTACGGCGTCAGCGCGGATCGCGCGGGCGTGCTGTCCGTGAGCACGAGCAAGCTCGATGCCGCGCTGGGAAAGCATCCGCAAGGGCTGGCCAGTCTATTTGGCGGCAAGAGTGGCGGCTTGAACGAGAGCATGGATGCCTACCTCAAGACATGGCTCTCACCCACGGATGGCCATTTGAAGAAGCGCGAAGAGTCGATGCAGGTCATTGAGAAATCCTTGAGCAAGCAGGAAACCATGCTCAACAACAAATACGATCAAGTCTACAAACGCTATCTGACCCAATTTGCCAAGGTCGAAACACTTGAGCTGAAGATGAAGCAAACGCTCGAGCTGTTTGAAAACCTGCCCACTTTCGGAGGCACTAAATAACCATGGATTACACCGGCTACGGGGGCTATCACGCCTCGAATCTTGAAGCGCGCACGGCTAGCGCTTCCCCGGTGCAGCTGGTCATTGTGCTGATGACGGGGCTGCTCGACGAAATGGCCCGGGCGCGTGCCCATATCGTGGCCCAGCGTTACGAAGAGAAGGGCGTAAGCATCAATAAATGCATCGACATGCTGAATGGTTTGTCGAGCGCGCTGGATTTCGAATCGGGGGCACCGGTGGTGGTCAATCTGGCGCAACTGTATGACTACTGCTCGTGGCGGCTGAATCAGGCGGGCGTCACGCTCGATCCTGCGCTGGTCGACGAGGTGACTGATCTGGTGACGACTTTGTTTGAAGCCTGGCAAGGCGTCGAACAACGCAACGGATGATGTACATGGACCGAACTGAAAATCTGCTGCAGCTTGCCGTGCGCTTGCGTGAAGCGACCTTGAGCCGCAACTTCCGGGCCTTGACGGTGATTAACCGTGAGGTGCAAGCGGTGGTGGCGGGCGTTGCCTGCAAACCGGTGATGAATGACTCGGAGCGCCAGGCGCTGGCGCTGGTCAAGATCGCGCATAAGTCTGCAGTGGCATTGCTGGTGTCGGAGTCAGGCCGGCTGGTGAATGAAATGGTTGGACTGAGCGAGCGCCGCGAAGGCATGCAGGCCTATGCGTTGCATGCAGCGTCTGAGGAGGATCAAACATGATCGCGCTGGGGATGCAAAACCACGCTTCAGCACCCGCCTCCGCCCGTGTGAAACCGGTGGCGCTAGCTTCTGACACGACGCCGGGGGCACAGGCTGCGGCTGAGCCAGGGGTTGAGACGGGCTTTAGTCTCGTTGCGGCTGAAACAGCCTCAGCGGCCGAGAGCAACGCAGTGACGGGAGCGGTAACAGACGGCACGGATGAACTCACCGCATTGCCTGCTGAGCAGGACCTTGCTGTGCTGGCGTTGCCGCTGGCAGAGCCTGCGTTGTTGCTGCCAGAACTGACAAGCGACACCTTGCCGGGCCAGGCGTTGCCGCAACGCGAAGGGCTGGGCCGCGAGCCAGCCAGTGCCGTGCTGGCGCAACTATCTGGCTCCTCTGCGTCATCTGCTGCATCTGCCTCATCTGCCTCATCTGCCTCATCTGTCTTATCCGGCGCAGCCCAGGCTAGCGCATTGGACGCGCTGCCTCAGGCACCCACGGGGGTGCTCTCGGCTGCGCTGCGGCAACAGCTGGCAGCGGCGGGGTCATTGCCCTCAGGTATGGAGCGTGAAATTCAGGCGTTAGCGGCACAAGCCCCCGCGCTGGCCGAGCCTGGCTTGCGCCGTGCGCAAGCGGCCGCAGAACCTGGTGGTCTGGCTGCAGCGGCATTGCCCGGTATCACGGCGGCTAGCGCTACGCCTTTGGCGGCAGCGTTGACTAGCGCCAGCGCCATGACCACGGCATTACGTGCCCAGCTCGCTGAACGCGGCGCGGGCACAGACAGCTCAGCACTGGGCGTCGTACGCCGCGAGGCTGGTGACAGCAGCATGAATGCTTCGTTATTCGAATTACCTTCGGCCAGCGCCGGGCTGAAAACGACCCAGGCTAGCGCGAGCGCCACCGCTGACGTCGAAGCCCCTGGGCAAAAACTGCTGCAGGCACTGGGCGAGCGCATCAGCCTGCAGTCACAGCAGGGCATTCAGCGCGCCGTGATCCGGCTTGATCCGCACCTCGCAGGCAGCGTGCTGATCGAGTTGCGCCAGACGGGCGGAGCAGTGCAGGTGCATATGTCGGCCACCAATGGCGACGTGCTGCGCCAGTTGCAAACCATTAGCGATGGCCTGCGCCAGGAACTGGGCAACCGTCAATTCAACGAGGTCACGGTGCAAGTCAGTGCCACCCGCATGGGGCAGCACGAAAGCGGTGGCCAGGGCCGGGACGCCCAGCAGCATGAGCGTGAACAGCGCGCTACTGATCCAGGTCAGGGGCTGGCTGCTGCCAGCAGCCCGGGTGCGCATTTCGAACTTGCGTCTTAACTGAAGCACGTCTTTTGAACGAGCGTTATTTCCGATGAAAAAAATTGTCTTGATCTCCGCCGTCGCGTTGCTGGTTGTCGTAGCAGGCGGCCTTACTGCCGCGAAACTCGCCAGCGTCTGGCCGTTTGCCTCAAGCACGCCAGACAGCGAGCCTGTTGAAGTGGCGATTGCCGATGGTGACTTCCGCTATGTCCCACTCGACAAGCTGATCGTGATGCTGCGTGATTCTGAACATGGCACGCGCTCACGTTATCTGGCGATGGATCTGGTGTTCAAGGTGGCGACGCCTAAGCAGGAAAAGCAGATCCGCGACAAGCTGCCGCTGCTGCGTGCGACAGCGCACCGGGTGTTGTCCGAATACTCGGTCGAACAGATTCGCCGCATGAATGTCGATGAAATCGTGGCCGTGCTTAAGCGCGAATACATCCATGCCTACGGTTCAGCGCAACGCCTGCCATTTGCCGATCTGTTCATCGGAAAGTTGATGGTTGACTGACGGCCATGAGCGCGACGACCTACACCGAATACGCGCAAATACAGCGTGCCAGTGCTTGTCTGGCCCCGGCTGATGAACAGCGCTGGATGATCGAATACGGGCCGCTGGTGCGGCGGGTGGTGCGCAAGATGAGTTCGCACACCGGTAGTGCCGTGGATAAGGAAGATCTGGAGCAGATCGGTTTGATGGGCTTGCTCGAAGCGTTACGACGCTATGGCGAGCCCGACGACGAGTTTCAGCATTACGCGCTGGTGCGCGTGCGCGGCGCGATGCTCGATGAACTGCGCCGCCAGGACTGGCGTCCACGTGGTGCCCGTCAGGGGGCGCACCGGTTACGCGCAGCAGAGCGTGGCCTGCGCCGCAAGCTTGGGCGGGAGCCGGAGAAAGAGGAGCTGTGCGCTGAGCTAGGCATTGACAGCGCGGCTTGCGACCAGATGTTGCTGGACGACAGCGCCCAGGAGTTGCTCAGCTTTGACGCCTTGCTGGCCGAACAGGATGGGCAGCACGGCCAGGTGCCGGGGCATGAAGCCCAGGTGCTGGACCGGATTAGCCTGGTGCAAGCCCTGGAAGCACTCGACCCGCGTGAGCAGCAGGTCATTCAGTTGTATTACGAGTTCGATCTGAGCCTGGCTGAGATTGCGGCGGTGCTGGAAATTACCACCGCACGTGTGTGCCAGATCAACAAAAAAGCGCTGCAGAAAATGCGGGCGCATCTCGGACCGCATTGATGCCGGCCGGTTGATAAAGGAAAAGAGCATGCAACAGTTAGTGGGTATTTTTATCGTGCTGGGCTGCGTATTTGGCGGCTATATGTTTATGGGCGGAGATTTCTCCAAGCTCTGGCAGCCCGTCGAATTGCTGATCATTCTGGGCGCGGCAGGTGGCGCAATGGTGCTGGGCAATCCAGCGCACGTGCTGAAGGAGCTGATGCTCCAGCTGCGCAAAACCACCACACGTCCAGCCGAAAACAAGGAGTTCCCGCGTCAGTTGCTGCTGCTGATGTACGAACTGCTGCAAGTCGGGCGCGACCTGAAGGCACTGGATGTGCACGTCGAAGCACCGCACGAAAGCTCGTTGTTCCGGCGCTATCCGCTGGTGCTCAAGGAGCCCAAGCTGATGTCGTTCATCGTCGATAACTTCCGTTTGATGGCGATGGGCAAGATCAGCGCGCATGAACTCGAAGGCGTGCTTGAGCAAGAGCTGGTAGCGATTCATGCCGACCTCGAACAGCCATGCAGCTCGCTGAAAAAAATCTCTGAAGCCATGCCTGGTTTCGGGATCGTGGCGGCGGTGCTGGGCGTGGTGATCGCCATGAACAGCGTGAACGAAGGCGCGAGCGCCGGAGAGATCGCTGAGCGGGTCGCCGCCGCGATGATCGGCACGTTTATCGGCATCTTCTTTTGCTATGGCGTGCTGGATCCGCTGTGCAACACGCTCAAGCAACTGGTCAAATCCGAGATGTCCGAGATGGAGTGCGTGAAGGTGGTGCTGGTGTCGTTCGCCGCTGGCAAGCCCGCGTTGCTCGCCATCGATTCTGGACGGCGTCTGGTGCAGACCGTGAACAAGCCAAGCTTTGTTCAGCTCGAAACCTGGATTAACGAACTGGGAGCCCCGGCGTGAGCACCGCCCGTCCTGGCGCGAAAAGCAAGCCAGCACATCAGCACGAAACCGTTATCAAGCGCGTTTCGAAGCGCCACCATGACGACGATCATGGCGGCAGCTGGAAAGTGGCCTTCGCCGATTTCTGTCTGGCGCTGATGTGCCTGTTTCTGCTGCTGTGGGTGCTGGGCGCACGTGACGAAGAAACCACCAAGCGCAAGCTCGACGAGTTGTCCAGCAGCATGGTGTACGACGGCACCGAGGGGTTTCTTGATGGGGTGAGCGCGCCGCTCGACGCTACCGTGACGCGTGAGACGCCCCCTGATGAAACCGGTAAGGCCAGCATCGACATGGCAGCGCGCGCGCTGGCTTCGAACGCCGAGAGCAGCCATAAAAATCTGGATGGCACAGCCCTCAGCATGGTGAAAGAGCCGCTGCGTTACGAGTCGCAGAAAGAACTCCGCGACCTGGCTGCCTTGCTCGACAAGATCGCTAGCGATGCTGACCTGCAGAACAATCTGCGCACCGTGGTGACGCCTTATGGCTTGCGCGTGATGCTGCACGACACCGAGCGGGAAGGCATTTTCGAGCGCGGCAGCACGACCCCCTCGAAACGCTTTATTGGTTTGCTGGAACGCATGGGCCTGTTGTTCATGGAAGTTGGCAATCCGCTGCTGGTGATTGGCCACACGGATTCGGTGCAGTTTCGCAGCCTGGGCGGCTTGCGGCTTCATTCGAACTGGGCGCTCTCCACGGGCCGCGCGATGGTGGCGCACGAAACCTTGCTGCGAGGCGGGATGGCTGAGAAGCAGATTCTGCAAGTGGTTGGAATGGCTGATCGCGCACCGTTGCTCGCGGATACCCGGGCCGCGGCGAACCGCCGGATCGAATTCATGGTGCTGACCGCAGCGCGTGCGCGCATGCTCGAAGCGATGTATGGCGCGCCAGCCGCACAGGTGCAGTTGATGAGCGGCGTGAGTGCGGTGGTGCCCGGGAGCGGGCCGGCTGCTGCTACTGCTGCTACTGCTACTGCTGCTACTGCTGCTACTGCTACTGCTGCTACTGCTGCTACTGCTGCGAAATCTGGCAGCAGCTCGGCGCTGGCCGACAACGCGCTGAGCCGCACCCTGCGTCAGGCCGCTCGCCAGGCGGGCTTGGGTGGCGTGCCGCGTGCTCGTGAAGAGGCCGCTGATACCTTGCACCGGCAAGACTCGCCAGCCGCTGAGGTGCCGCTTGCCACGCCCGTGCCTGACGCGCTGCCGCATATCGCGCACGGCGCGGCAGGGGCCGCTGAGCGGCACACGCCACATCGCCCACCCGCTGAAGAGGACCGGCTTAGCCGCACGATCCGCGAAACAACGTCGAACGATTTAACTGGCGCGCCAGGATCGCCGTCTTAAACCAGTGAAGCGGGAGGTCCCGCACATTTAGCCGAAGAAGCAGGGTGCCACGATGCGAATCACGAATTTGACTGACCACGTCATGATTAACGAGACTGCTGTTTCGCCAGAGGGCGAGACGGCGATCAAGATCAGCCGTACTGCGCGTGTGGCCCGTCCTCAGGGTGCTAGCCGCGATGCGGCGTTACTGAAGACGGTTCAGTCTTCACTGGGTCAAGCGCCGCAGATCGACGCCGCGCGTGTGGCCGAAATCAAAAATGCGCTGGACGCAGGCGAGATCACTTTTGATGCAGGCAAGCTGGCAGCGCTGATGCTGCGCTACCACGGTGGCCGTGAATGACACGTCAGGCTGCATTACGTCAGGTCGTCACCGGCCTGACGGCCGATCTCGAAGCCTATCGCGTGCTGCAACGCATGCTGGACGAGCAGTTCGCCGTGGCGCAGCGGCTTGATGCTCCCGCGCTGAAGCGTCTGGGCGAGGCGATTAATCACGAACTCGAACGGCTGGAACTGAACCAGCGCACGCGCCGCTCGCTGCTAGGCGGGATGCCAGGCGCATTTCAACGTTTGCTGACGGGCCAGCCAGGCGCTGCACCGTCTGCGGCGCAAACCGCGCTGGCCGCGCGTTACGCCGAACTGGAGGCACTCGTGGCGCGCTGCAAGGCGCTGGCCGCGCGTAACAGCAGCTTGCTGGCGGGCCAGTTCGAAACGATGCAGCGCATGCTGCACGGAGAAAAACACACTTATGTTCCGTACTGACTTTGCCGCTCAGAGCGGTAGCGGCTTTGCCGCACCATCCTTGCCCTCGGCCCGCCCAGCAGCGGGCCATCAGGCGTTTGCCGCTGAATTCAATGCGCTGCGCGACGAGATTCGCAGCACCGTGCGTGATGGTTTTGGCAGCAGTGCTGGGGGTTCGGCGTTACAGGCGCAGGCCGCGCATCTGGTGGCCCGCTTGCAAGGCGCAGCGGGCTCAGCAGGCGGCCCGGTTACTGCGGGCACGAATGCCACACAAGCCGCGTTGCGGCTGACGCAGAACGATTCGCTGGAGACCCAGCGCCAGACGTTTATCGACGACATCATGCCGTGGGCCGCGCGTGCGGGTGCCCGGCTCGGCACCTCACCCGAGGTGATTGCCGCGCATGCCGCGCTTGAATCTGGCTGGGGTAGCCGGCCGATGCAGACCGCCCAGGGCGGCTCGGCGCACAACCTGTTTGGCATCAAGGCGACGGGTGGCTGGCGCGGTGCCGTGGCTGAAACCCAAACCACTGAATACGTGAATGGCTCGGCCGTGAGCGTGGTCGATCGCTTCCGCGCGTATCCCGACTACGAAAGCGCGTTTAGCGACTACACCCGCCTGATTAAAGAAAATCCGCGCTATGCCGCGGCGCTGGGAAGCGGCAACGATGCCCGGGCTTTTGCCCGCGCGTTGAAGCAGGGCGGTTACGCCACGGACCCCGCGTATGAAGACAAGCTCGTGAGTGTGGCGCGGCAGCTTCAGGCCGCGCGTTAATCCAGCGGGTTAATTCAGTTGATTAATCCAGTTGGTTAATTCAGCGGGCTAATCCAGCGGGTTAATTCAGCGGGTTAATTCAGCGGGCTAATCCAGCGGGCTAATCCAGCGGGTTAATTCAGCGGGTTAATTCAGCGGGCTAATCCAGCGCGTCAATCCAGCGGATTAATCCAGCGCACTAACAGGCTGTTGAAAAACTGTTTTGACGTGCGTCTGCAACCCACATTTGGGGGTGCTGCATCATCCCTTACCCGAGTTGCGCGAACGGCATATAGGACGTTTTGAGAGGTCGATATTTTCAGCGCTACCCCTCCTGGAACGTTTTTCAACAGCCTGCTAATCCAGCGCACTAATTCAAATTCGCTGCACGGCGCAGGCTGGGCCGTGCGATTCCAGCTGAGCGCACCTGAGCATGCTTACGGTGCGCTCGACGCGCGGTGCCATCGGTGCCATTGCGCAGTGCATTTTTTTTGTTTGACGATCTAGATCTATGCAATCGCTGTACCTATTTTTCTGGCGGGTTTTGTCTTCCTGCCTGCTGATGGCTTGCCTGTTCACCCCGTACTACCTGTCGCGTCTGCCATTGCCATGGCATGGGCCAGCCCCGCGTTGGGATTTGATTGCTTCGCATTAAGGCTGGCTTTAGCGGCAACCTCAGTGCCCGTGCGAATTCGTGCCGCAGCCAATCATTCGCCACACTAATTCGCAACACTAAGAAGCACTAGCGGCTCCCGGCTGTTCTGCTTTCTGTGCTGGCCATCCCCACTGGCTCGACCACGCCCGCAGCACTCACGCGCGCATGGATGATCTTGCCGGTGCTTGCATTGCGCACGCGAATCACGTCATCTTGCGCACCGCCTTGCAACGCAGTGCCAATCGCCCGGACCTCGACTTCCCCCGTGCGCGCGACGATCTGCACGGACTGTCCGCGCCGGACGGCTTCGGTGCCTTTTAAAAAGCGTTTCTGTATTACCTGGCCTGGCTGCAGCGTCCGGCGGCTGCTGCGCTGGGCGAGGTCGGCCGGATCTGTTAATGCATCGGGCGTGGCGGCCAGGTCACGCTCAGCGAGCGTCACGTCCTGTGGCGTGAGCGCCTCGCCGTTCTGGATCGCGCGGGCGCTGACCAGCACCTTGGCATACGCTGCCGCGCGCACCTGATACACGCTGGCGCGGCCCGTGCCTGGGCAGCGCACGGCAAAGCGCAGGCGGGTCAGGGCATGGGTTTCAGCAGGCGTGATGTCGTAGGGGCCCGCACAAGCGGGGGCCGGGCGGCGGTTAGGCAAGACCGTCGCGCTGGCGCGTAGCAGCGTGAGGTTGCGCCGTTGTATGTCCTGCTTGAGCCAGCCCAGCGCGGCTTGCTGCACCTGCGCTTCAACGCCTGGCAGCGCGGCGGGCACGGGTTCTTGTGCCTGACCCGGCCCCGCTAGCAGCGCGGTAACCGCAGGCAACAGCACACGGGCAATCAGTTTCATCGCGGGCGACCTCGTAAGTGGCAACGGCCGGATTATAGGACTGCATGCCTGCTGGGCCGCACGCCATGTGCGCAGCAAAGACCTTCAGGCATGGGTCTTTCCTGTATGGCTTGCAGCCCTGGGTGAGCTTTGGGTAAGCCCCGAGTGAGCCCCGAGTGAACCCCGAGCGACCGTTTTCAAACGGTTGTTAAAGAAGTCTTCAGATTTATCGCCCCGCGCGAGCCCCCCCTTTAACCTTCCCTCTGTCATCAGGAACATACCGTCAGCGCATCGGTGCGCAGGCGCTTAACAGAGGGAAATTGCCACGATGGGACTGAGTTTCGAAAAGGCCTTGGGGGTTCATCCAGCCGCGCTGAAGTTACGCGCCGAGCGCACCAAAATCATCGCGTCGAACATCGCCAACGGCAGCACACCCGGCTATCAGGCGCGTGACATCGACTTTCGCGCCAGCCTGCAACAGGCCATGCCTGGTGCGGCCACAGCGGGCACGGTGATACCCGGCAGTTTGTCCGCAGGCAGCCCGGATTTGCTCTACCGCTTGCCCACCCGCGCTTCGCAAGATGGCAACACGGTTGTTCTGGGTACTGAACAAGCCGAGTTCTCACAAAACACGATCGACTTTCAAACCAGCTTGCGATTCCTGAACATGAAGTTCAAGGGCTTGCAGGCGGCAATTACAGGCAACGTGTAACGCCATGAGCTTTAAAGACATCTCTCGCATCGCAGGCTCGGCCATGACGGCCCAGACCGTGCGGCTCAACACAGTGGCCAGCAATCTGGCCAACGCTGGCACGGCTGGCACCGAAGAAACCGCATATCGCGCCCGCAAGCCGGTGTTCGCCGCGCTGCCTGAAGGAAATGGCGCGCGGGTTCAGGTGCTGGACGTGGTGACCAATAACGATCCTCCGGTCGGCCGTCACGAGCCTGGCAACCCGCTCGCCGACGAGAACGGCATGGTGTTCTATTCGAACGTGAGTTCGGTAGAAGAAATGGCCGACATGCTGGCGGCTTCGCGCGCGTTCTCGACCAACGTCGAAGTGCTGGCGCGGGTCAAGGGCATGCAGCAAGACCTGCTGAAACTTGGGGAGGGCTAAGCATGTTGCCTCTCACCCCTGACATGCGTGCGGGCAGCCATGGTGCGCCCGCTGGTGCTGCGCCCATGACGGCTGGCGCACCCTCCGCCGTTCCATCTGCTGCGGCACCCACGAGTGCTGACGGCAAGCCTAAAGAGAACGAACTCTCCAGCCTGTTCACGACCTTGCTGGTCGCCCAGATCCAGAACCAGGACCCGCTCGCACCGATGGAAGCGAGCCAGTTCGTCACGCAGTTCGCGCAGATGAACCAGATCGAAGTGATGCAGTCGCTGGTGAGCACCAGCAACGCAAATGCCGCGTTGCAGGAAAGCATGCTGGTGGTGTCGCTGGGTTCGCAAGTGGGCTCGCAGGTGATGGCTGTGACCGGTTCAGCTGAGCTGGGCACGGAGCCGGTTCACGGCGGCATGGTGCTCGCGCATGCGTCCAGCGATTTGCAACTGGTGCTGACTGGCGCTGATGGCGTAGAGCATCGCGTGCCGCTCGGCGCGAAAGATGCCGGCGATGTGCGCTTCACGCTGAACCCGGCAGAGCATGGCCTGGCACCAGGCCAGTACACGCTGCGCGTGAGCACCGAAACCGGTGAAAAACCCCTGGTTGAAATGCAAGGTGAGCTAAAGAGTGTCCGGCTTGGTCTGGACGGCAAGGTCATCTTGAGTGTGGCGGGCATCGGTGAAGCCGATACCGCTTCGATTACCCGTTTTCTCGGCCGCCCGAACGCGGCAGGCCCCACGCCTTCCACCCGAAAAGGATTCTGGTCATGAGCTTCAATATTTCCCTCTCCGGTATCAACGCGGTCAACAACCAGTTGAACTCCATTAGCAACAACATCGCCAACAGCGGCACGTATGGCTTCAAGTCGGGCCGGGCGAACTTCTCGTCGACCTATATCAATGCCCAGCCTTCGGGTGTAGCAGTGGGCTCGACCTCGCAATCCATCAGCCAGACCGGCAACTTCTTTGCGACCGGACGCGGCATGGATGCGGCGATTCAGGGCAGCGGCTTTTTCGTCACGCGCGGTAGCGATGGCGCAATGCAGTTTTCCCGCGCGGGCATTTTCAACACCGATAAAGACGGCAGCATTGTCGATTTTCTCGGCCGCAAGGTTCAGGGCTATGGCCCGGAAGGCGGCGTGATGGGCGACCTGTCGGTGCCAGCGGGATCGATCCCGGCCTCAGCCAGCACGAGCCTCGACTACGTCGGCAACATGTCCGCTGACTGGAAAGCCCCCAGCGTGACGCCTTTCAGCAAGGATGATCCGGAGTCGTACAACGGAATGTCGGTAGCCACGGTGCACGACTCGATGGGCCGCAAACACACCGTGACGCAGTACTTCGTCAAAGGGGCGGGCAACGAGATGGAAGTGCACTACGCGATGAACGGCGTTAGCACCGGCACACCCACTCGCATGACGTTCGATACCGACGGCAAGCTGACTGCGCCGACCGGCAGCACGCGCCTGGATCTCGGCACGCCAGACGGCGCATCGCCGCTGGCGCTTGAGATCAAGTACACCGGCACGACGATGTTCGCGGGCGAGCAGAGCACCGCGACGAACCGCACCGATGGCTACAGCGCAGGCACCGTGACGGGCGTGCAACTGGCTGAGGATGGCTCGGTTGAAGTGCAGTACAGCAACGGCCAGAAATCGACCGCTGGCCGCGTGGTGCTGGCGACCTTCGCCAACGAAAATGCGCTGAAGCCAATCTCCGGCTCCGCCTGGGCGATGACTTCGGCCACTGGCGAGCCACTGTTCTCGGTGCCGGGTGCTGGCATGGCGGGCAAGCTGGCGATCGGCGCGCTCGAACAGTCGAACGTCGACATGACCGCTGAGCTGGTGCAACTGATGGGCGCACAGCAGAACTACCAGGCTAACTCGAAAGTGCTGTCGACCGAAAACGAAATGATGCGCACCCTGATGCAGGCGCTGTAACCCGATGGACGCGTTTATCTATACCGCGATGAGCGGTGCCGATCAGGCTCTGGTGGCACTCAATGTGCGTGCCAACAATCTGGCCAATGCGCAGACGTCGGGCTTTCGTGCCGATTTGATCTCGATGCAGAGCAAGAAGGTGCCGGGCTACGGCTACGACTCACGCCAGGACGTGCAGGTGGACCGCATGGCCGTGAACGCGGAGCCCGGGCGGCTCACCGATACCGGCCGCAAGCTCGACGTCGCCATTGATGGCCCTGGTTACCTTGCGCTCGATGGCCCGGAAGGCATCGTCTACACCCGTGCGGGCAGCATGGTGCTGGAGAGCGACGGCTCGCTGACGCTCGATAGCCTGCCCGTGATGGGCGAGGGGGGCGCGATTACGTTGCCCGAGCACGACCAGGTGATGGTGGGCACGGACGGCACGATCAACGTCCGCCCGCTAGGCGAAACCGAGTTGCAAACGGTGGGCAAGCTGCTGCTGGTCAACCCGGACCCAGCTGACGTCACCAAGGATTCGCATGGCTTCATCGTTTCCATCACAGGCTCGGCCTATGAGGTGGACGACTCGGTGCAAGTCAAAGGCTCGCATCTGGAGGGCAGCAACGTTTCTGCCGTAGACGAAATGATGCAAACCATGGCGCTGACGCGCTCATTCGAAATGCAGATGCGGCTGTACAAAACCGCAGACGAACTATCTGAAGCGGGCAACCGCTTGATCCGCGCGTAAGCGGACTTAAGCATCCGCAAGACCCGCAAGACCCGCAAGCACTCGCAAGCCCATACAAGCGCACCGCCATGCGCTTCACCCGCAAGCACAAGGACACACGATGAATCAGGCACTGTGGATCAGCAAGACTGGTATTCAGGCTCAGGAAGCCAAGCTGCAAACCATTGCGAACAACCTCGCCAACGTCAATACAGTTGGTTTCAAGCGCGACCGCGCGATGTTCGAAGATTTGTTCTATCGCACCGAGCAGCCACCAGGCGCACAGGTGTCGGAAAACTCGACCGGTGCTGGGATTCAGATTGGGAACGGCACGCGTCTCGTCGGCACGCAGAAAGTATTCACCGCAGGCAACCTGCAAACCACCAGCCAGGCGCTGGACGTCGCGGTGGTGGGCAATGGCTTTCTGCAAGTTGAGATGCCGAACGGCGAAACCGGCTACACCCGCGCGGGTCAGCTACGGCTGAACGAGCAAGGCCGCTTGACGAACGCGCAAGGCATGCCGCTGGTGCCAGCCGTGACGATTCCACCGAATGCCACCGGCATCACCATCGGCGAGAACGGCACGGTTGCCGTGACCACGGATGGCGCGAATGCAGTCGAAGCCGGGCAATTGCAACTGGCGAGCTTCGCCAACCCGGCCGGGCTGCGCGCGATTGGCGACAACCTGTACCTCGAAACCGTAGCCAGTGGCAATCCTAACGAAGGCGAGCCAGGCATTGGCGCACTAGGCAAGATCAAGCAAGGCGCGCTGGAAGGCTCGAACGTGCAGGCCGTCGAAGAGATGGTTGAGATGATCGCAGCGCAGCGCACCTACGAAATGAACACCAAGGTGCTGACCGCAGCCGACAACATGATGCAGTACCTGTCGCAGGCCGCGCGATGAGCCAGCGGCCGCTTCGCCACGTTGCTGGACTCGCCGCTCTGGCGCCGCTGGTGCTGTTGCTGAGCGGCTGCATTTCTGTCGGCTGGGGAGGGATCAGCAAGGTCGAACCCCCTCAGAACGATATGCCCGACACCGCATGGGAAGTCCGCAAAGGCACGGCTGGCGGCGTGTTTGTTGCCGACCAGGCCTGGTCCCTGACTTCCGATATCCGCGCGTTCCGCGCCGGCGACGTGCTCACCGTCGAGCTGCTCGAATCAACTCAGGCTAGCAAGAAGAGCGGCACGCAAATCGACAAGGACAGCAACGTCAGCGCGAAAAAACCTTCGGCGTTTGGCATCGAGCTGCCGCTTGAGGCTTCGCTTGGAATCAAGCGCGGCTTTGACGGCTCGGGCTCCAGTTCCCAGCAAAACACGCTACGCGGCTCGGTCACGGTGATCGTCCAGCGCGTGCTGCCCAACGGCCTGCTACAGGTGCGCGGCGAAAAGACCCTGCTGCTGAATCAGGGCGAAGAAACCGTCCGGCTGACCGGCTATGTCCGCTCCGCCGATATTGATACCGATAACCGTGTCTCATCGCAACGCGTCGCCAATGCGCGCATTCAGTATTCGGGCAAGGGCTCGCTGGCTGAGGCGAACCAGCCAGGCTGGCTGACCCGGTTCTTTAACAGTCCGTGGATGCCGTTTTAAACCACGTAGATCAGGAGCCGGAAGTGACAAGCAATCGAATCGCTGGATGGATGCTGGGCCTTGTGCTGGCGCTGGGCTTGCCCACGGCGTGGGCCCAGAACGTAGGCGCGCTGGTGAACGTTGAAGGACTGCGCGAAAACGCGCTGGTGGGTTACGGCATCGTGGTCGGCCTGAATGGCTCCGGTGACGGCACCCAGGCGAAGTACACCGCGCAATCGGTGGCGAACATGCTCAAGCAGTTCGGCACGCGCTTGCCGGAAGGCACCAATCTGCGTTCGCGCAATGTGGCCGCAGTGATGGTGAGCGCTACCTTCCCGTCGGGTTACCGCAAGGGCCAGATGATTGACGTCACGGTGTCGTCGCTGGGTGACGCCAAAAGCCTGCGCGGCGGCACGTTGCTGATGACGCCGCTGCGCGGCGCGGACAGTGAGGTGTATGCGCTGGCGCAAGGCAACCTGGTGATCCCAGGTATTTCAGTCCAGGGCCGCAGCGGCTCCAGCGTCACCGTGAATACCGCCACGACCGGACGGATTCCGCGTGGCGCGACGATCGAGCGGGAGATCGCCAGCGACTTCGACAGCACGCCTTCAGTCCGGCTCAACCTGAAGCGTCCCAACCTGCAAACCGCGGCGAACATCGTCGATGCGATCAACCGCAGCCTGGGCAACGGCGCGGCGACTGCACTCGACGGCACCTCAGTGGATGTCATCGCACCGCCCGATCCGACCCAGCGCGTGGCCTTCGTAGCCAAGCTCTCCGCGCTGATGGTGACGGCGGGCAAAGAGATGCCGCGCATCGTCTTTAACTCGCGCACAGGCACGGTCGTTATCAGCCAGGGTGTAACGGTGAAGCCCGCTGCGGTCTCGCACGGCTCGCTCAAGGTGACGATCTCCGAAGGCTTTGCCGTGAGCCAGCCGAACGAGCTCAGCCAGGGTGAGACAGCGGTGCTGCCGGTGAGCGAGCTGAATGTGTCGCAACCTGGCGGCCGGGCCTTCCAGTGGAAAAACGGCACCAGCCTGCAGGCCATCGTTGACACGATTAACAGCACCGGTGCCACGCCTGACGATCTGATGGCGATCTTGCAGGCGCTCGATGAAGCCGGTGCGCTATCGGCCGAACTGGTGGTGATCTAAAGCCCACTGCCGAGGCGTGCCTGGATGATCCGGGCGCGCACGCTCAAACCACTCACTCGCAACGACGCTCAAGGAGCCCCAGATGCTCATCAATACAGCTCATTCGATGGCTTTGCCCCACGTGAGCGAACCCAACCCGCTAGCGCTGACACGCGGTAATGCCAGCATCAGCCTGAGCCGCGATGACCCGGCTTACCGCCAGAAGATGGAGCAAGCCGCCGAACAGTTCGAAGGCCTGTTTATCAGCCAGATGCTGAACTCGATGCAGCAGGCGAACCAGCCGATCAAAGACACCAACGGCGAGAGCGATAGCTCAAGCGACGGCTTGCTGGCTTACGCCAATCGCGTGGTGGCCGACACGCTGGCGTCACAGCGTGCGTTCGGGATTGCTGAGTGCCTGATTGCGCAGATGCTGCCGCCGCAAACGCTGCCATCACAAGATCAGGCCGCACCTGCCACGGCATCTGTTACGACCCACGCCCAGGCTGAAACCGTGCCTGCGGCTCCACACCTCTCTTCCACGGACCTCGCATCATGAGCCTGATCCACATCGGCCTGTCAGGCACCCGCGCAGCGCAAGCCTCGCTTGCCATGGCAGCGCGCAATACCGCTAACCTCGGCACCCCCGGCTATACCCGCCAGGGCGTGATGCTCACTGCACGCCAGAACGGCGGTGTCGACGTGCAGTCAGCGATTCGTTTTGCCGATATCTACAAGACGCAGCAAAAGTGGTACAGCCACGCCGCGCTGGCGCAACAAAGCGCCTCGGCGTCGTACTTCAACCAGCTCGAAAAGGTGATGAACCTTGAAGACGGCAGCGTCAAAATGGGCCTCGACGGCTTTTTCAAGGCGCTCGATGCCGTCAGCGCCGACCCGACCTCAGGCCCGTTGCGCGAGCAGGTGATCGGCATGGCCACGACGCTCACGCAGAGCTTTAACAACCTGCGTCACATGATGACGGGCCAGCTTGATACGTTGCGCCAGCAAAGCAGTGCCGCCGCTGGCCAGATCAATTCGCTGGCGCAAACCGTGGCCGATCTGAACCAGAAAATCGCCGAAGCCCAGGGCACCGGCGTGGTGCCGTCCGAGCTGATCGACCAGCGCGATGAAGCGATCGACCAGATCTCTGGTCTGGTTGAGATCCGCGTGATTCGCCAGCCGAGCGGCGCGATCGACCTGACCTTCGCCGGCGGCCCACCGCTGGTGGCAGGCCCGAAGGTGGGCCAGGTTGAGGTTGCGCATCATCTCGACGGCACGTTCTCCGTCAACCTGGAACTGGCCGGCACCCGCTATCCGCTGCAAGGCGCGAAGCTGGGCGGCACGCTAGGCGGCCTCGCCGCGTTCAGCGAAGGCGTGCTGCAACCACAAATGGAAGGGCTCAAAACCCTCGCGGGCGAGATCGCCAACCGCTTCAACGCACAACTCACAGCAGGTTTTGGCACAGATGGCAAGCCGGGCCAGCCACTGTTCACCTTCGATCCGGTGTCTGGCGTGATTGGCGTGAACGCCTCGATCAGCCACGCGCAACTGGGTTTTTCCAGTGATCCGGCCACCCCTGGCAACAGCGACAACTTGCTGGCGCTGATCGCGCTGCGCAACGAAAAAATCACCGTGGCAGGGCTGGGCGAAGTGTCGATTGGCGACACCTACACGATGCTGGTGGGGCGGCTGGGTTCGGCCAGCCAGCAAAACCAGGCCGCCCTTTTGACTGCGCTGGAAATTCGCAAGCATGCCGAATCTGACTGGCTCGCCGTGAGCGGCGTGGACAAAGATGAAGAGGCCGTGAATATCAGCGAGTACCTCAAGGTGTATCAGGCGAACATGAAAGTCATCGCAATTGCGAAAGACCTGTTCGACACGACTCTCAGCAGTTTTTAAGTTTCGCAGGAGCGTTTTATGCGTATCTCCAGTCAGCAGTTTGGCAACCGGATGGTCGACACCTTGCGGGCGTCGAACCAGAAGCTCTCTAATTTGATGATGCAGATCGACAGCGGCCGCCGCATCCTCAATCCATCGGATGACCCAGTCGGCGGCGTGCGTCTGTTGCTGCTTGAGCGCGATGCCTCGGTGCTGAGCCAGTACCGCAGCAATATCGGCACCTTGTCGATCCGCCTGCAGCAAAACGAAAGCCATCTGGATGGCCTGCTGAAGACCGTGGTTTCCGCCAAAGACCTGATGCTGCGCGCCGCCGACAGCAGCACCACTTCAGCCGATTTGCACGCGTTGGCAGGCACCCTGGAAAGCCTGAAGCAAACCCTCGTCGAAGGCGCGAACGTGAAAGACAGCGAAGGCAATTACCTGTTTTCCGGCACGCTGACCAACACCGCACCGCTGGGCTACGACCCCGCCGCACCGGAGGGGTCGCGCTATCGCTACAACGGCAATTACGAGCAGCAAAAAGTGGTGGTCGGCCACGGCGTGACTCAGGCGGCGAACAGCAATATCGCTGGCGTAGTGGATCTGGTGAACCAGCTCGATGCCGCCCTGACGGCATTGAAGGCACCAGGCGTGAGCTCAAGCGACCCAGCGACTCACGCGTTGATTAACGCTAGCCTGGGCTCGCTGGATAGCGGCGTGAATACCTTGAGCGGCCAGATCGCCAGTCTTGGCGGGATGCAGAACACGCTCGACCTGCTCGACCAAAGCCACGAAGCAATGCTGGTATCGAACGGCCAGGCCGCCAACATGGTGGGTCAGCTCGATTACGCCGAGGCCTACGACAAAATGAGCAACTACATGGTGGCGGTGCAAGGCACTTACAAAGTGTATGGACGCGTCGCGCAACTGTCGCTGTTCGACATCCTGTAACGCCGTCATCCGCTGAGTGCTGATTCGATGAACCTGCATATATCCCCGGCCAGTCTTGAACGCACCACGCCGCTCACCAGCGGCGTGAGCACGCAAACCAGTGCCACCGCACGCACCGCCGCCGCGCTGTTGCCTGATGCGCCTGGTGTGTCGCCAGCCCGTCCCGCCGAGCGTTATCGCGGCGCGGGGCTGAATGCGCGCATTGCGTTTGTGGTGCAGCAGGCTGATTTCAATCAGCGTGTCACCGGCGCGCAGCGCACACGCGTGTTTCTGGAACAGGCCACGACCCAGTTGCACACCCTCAAGAACGCGCTGGGCGCGAGCCTCGCGGGAGCTCCGGAAGGCGAGGCTGCCGCGTCGCGGCTAGCCGCTTTCACGGCGCACTGGGAGACCCGCGCGAGTGCGACCGCTGGCGTGCTGGATGCCGATTTGCGCTATCACGACGATCACGGCGCGCGCCAGCCATTCAAGGTGCGCGCGCTGGACTGGCCCGCCGTGAACCAGGCGGGCGCTGAAACCTTGACGGTGTATCCCGGCGGCCTTGGCAAGACCCCGGTGGCGCTGAGCTTCGCGGCCCAGCCCGAAGCAGACGAAGCCCTGGCGCGCCGTATCGACCGGGCACTCGCGCCTGCTGGCATTCGGGCCGAACTCAAGCAGCCGGGGAATGTGCCGGGCGCGCATGGTTTGAACGCTTCAGGCACCTCAGGTGCTTCAGGTGCTTCAAGCGAAGCCAGCCAGCAACCGAGCCTGGTGTTGTCGACGCCGGAAGCAGGCTGGCCCGAAGTACGTGACCAGTTGATGATTCAGGGCAGCGGCAAGCGCTTTCCTGGCGGCCGCCCGAGCCGCGCCGCCGCCGCGCCACTGCCTGCCGCGATAGAGCCGCAGAAATGGCGCATCGACGAGCGCCAGGCATTGCGTGACACACTGCGCCAGGTAGTGCAGGCGCAGGCGCTGGTGGGCGGGGCACTCAGCCATACCGAAACGCTACTGCACGAAGCCAGCACGCAGATCCAGGCGGGATTGCATGCGGGCGTGGCAGGACGCGAGGGCGCGCAGACTTTCGCCCAGATGCTGGAGCCGCCGCTGGGGTATCAGACCTTCGCCGCGATTGGCTCAAGCCTGAAAGGCATGAGCCGGGCACGGGTGAATGCGCTGCTGAAGCCACGCTAGCGCTACAGGCCACGAACGCGGCTGTCTGAAGCAGAAATAACGCAGAAGAACATTCAGCAGCCGCTCGCAAGGTCATTCAAGCCAGGCTGGACGGATACGGATAGCGGTGAGTATCCGGTTTGAGCTTGCTGATGCCTCGGAGGATTGCCATTGAATCCGGCAGATAAATCTGTCCCCGCGCTTTTACATCGCTGACGTAAATCCTGTAGCTGTCGGCGCTAAACGCGTGGGCAATGCGCACCACATCCAGATTGCCTTTGCCATTTTTGGGGAACGCTTCTATTGCGTGCTGGAGGTTTTTTTGCACCTGATAAAAAGGCGGGCTCTTTGGTTGCTGCTGATTTATTTTGCCGTAAGCTTTTTTTTGTTGAATGAAAAATTTATAATAATCAATTGATGAGCGTAATAAATTCAAGTCTGTCTGGGTTAGTTGATTTGCGCTGAAGGCCTGAAAATTAGGAATAAGTGAAAGATTATTTTTATTCAGATCGGCCAGGTAATTTAAGAAGACAACGTCAAGATGACCAAGGTGTTGGTGGATTTTTTCAGAATTAGAACTTTCTTCAGCGCCATTAGCTTGCCGAAAATTAGCAGGTGTTGCGACGGACCAGTCTGAAAGAAACGGGCATTCGAAATTTTTTAGAATCGAGAGTAGATCCGGGTTGCATGCCGCTCCGTTGGATAACGAATTTAACTGCTCCGTGAAGGTTTGGGCATTCGGTTTTTGGTGAATCAGTTTTGACATCGGAATAATCGCGTGCGGATCATTTTGTGGTGTCTGGTGGTAGATCAGCGCGTGCAGGCGGTCGTTCAGAGAGTGATGCTCGTCATATGGGGTGCTTGATGGCATTGGGGCAACGTGACGCTGCTGGACTGGTGTGATGGGCGTGCTGCGTGGGTAATAAATAGAAGGATTTTGCTGGATAATATTTTTAATGATTTCAGGTTGGCGATAATTGACGGTTGCTCTCGGATAAATTTGTTCGCCACTGAAAAGAGAGTCGAAATTATTCAGCGTATCTTCAATTTCTCTAGCTATTGCACGGATTATTTTTTCAATGCCACTCATGATTTTTTAAATAGTCTGTGGAGCGGTTCTGGGGCAATTTCATGAAGCAGTATTAGCCCACGTCAGGCTGTGCGCGGACTTTACACATGGAACATGAGGCTGGTGTGAGGTGTCAGTTCAATATTTTAAGCAGCGCCGCAGGTTAAGAGCCGCGGCGCTGGATCAAAATAAAATTGGGCGGGTTATATGAGTTATGCTGCCGCTGCCTGCATCAGCCCCTGGATTTTCTCAATAAATTCCAGCCGTTTTGCATAGGACATCCGTGTTGACAGGTGATTTACAAACAGCTCAAAAGAGCCTAGCAGGTACATGAGTGCGATGTTGCAGCCGGCTTTGTCAATTGATTTCCGGCCATTCATTGTAATTTCTGTCTGAAGGGATTTAATTGCTTGGTCGATTTCATTTTTATATTTTTCTGTTGAAATATGGAAGTTTTCTTTGGTTGAATTGGGTACGTCAGGAGTGCAAGTATGATTTTCGGAATCATTGTTTTGATGCCTAATTGAAAGGTCTAGTTGATCAGTCGATGCAAGGTCTGCTTTTTCTTTATGTTGATAAAGCTCGTGATAAAAATCTATGCTGGATGAAATAAGATTGATTTGAGCTGACTGGGTGTGAGCGTATGCTTTACTAACGTATGTGTAAAAAATACTTTTCCTGGAAATGTTGTTATCTTCGTCTGTGACGTTGTTTTTATGAAACGCTGCCAGATCGGAAGATAAATATGATTTTATCATTTTGGCGTAACACACATCTGCAGGGCAAATAGCATTGGAAATTTGATACTTGAATGTTATATATTCTTTATGAAACGTAGGGAGCGGTAACTCTTTGATTGCTGTAAAAAAAAGGCTCAGTTGATTTTCATCAAGTTTAGTTGTAAAGTTTTCGAGTGGGGAGCCGCAACTGGCTAAGAATTCTTGGGCTAGTATTTTTATTTTTTTTTCAATTGTTTGATTTTCGAACCTGTACTCTGCGTCAAGAATTATGGTTTTGCCGGAAAAATTGGACGAGTTGTTTGGATGGGCATTTGCTCTTGTGCCAAGAGGCGTAATGGAATTATTGTTGCCAGGCTTAGAGATGGGATGCGGCGTGTTTGAGAGGCCAAAAATTCGAGAAAGCATTGTATGGTATTGTGAAAAATAGTAAGTGAAATAAAGAATGCGAATTTATTATCAGTACACGCAATACAGGTGCTGATATAAAATCTGCGGCATGGTTCATGGCAAAATTGCAATGAAATAACGTTAAATTAGTAACACCTCGAACCAGGCAGTTCCAGAAATTTGCTGTTTTCTGGTGTGGAAAAGACGGCTTGCTGCAATTTTTCGGTGATTTGAGAAAAATTTACCGTCGTCGTGAAAGGTGCAAAAAATCGTAGTGCCATCAGTCACGGGGCTGGAGTTTGGTATTAATCCGGTGGGCTGTATCGGTTTGTTGCTTTTGACATGGATTTATTGAGTTGTAGCGCTATGCGATGTCTTGACTAGTTTGGGTAAGTAACGTTTATCCGTCGAATCAACCTTGTGCAGGATATCGAGTAAGGGTGTGACAAATTCCAGCGGATCTTTTAATTCGGCGATTAAAGTATTATTTTTATTTTGGTTAATCAATTTTAATATCCTGGTATGGAAGTGACTGGTTGCTTGGTTGGCTTCCTCTTTGGGCACCACATTACTTTTAATGTCTGGCAAGTTTTTTATGGCATCTTCACAAAGAAAGTATTTGTAGAGCACAGCCGCATTCATTAAGACAATAACGCTAAATTTGAGACTGTCGAGCTCTTCTCGATTTTGTGGGGATTGAATATTTTTTATTGATTCTCGCAGCAGGCTTTTGATGTGTCCCGTGGAAGTGTGGGTAAAATAAGAAAGGTTGATGTAGTTGTTTGATTTTAAATTTTTTTCGCCAGAATAAAGAGGTTCTTTCTTTGAAAGAAAGATTGAATAAAATTCGAGCGAAAGATAGCGCAGATCTTCGTACATCTCTTTTTTGATATTTCTTAATGTCGTAAGATATTTTATATTCAGGCTTGTTTCGCTGAAATATTCGCCAAGATGCGGAAAAATTCCCAGCAGATCTGCGTCTGTCCCAGCAATAGACTGTTGAATTAGGCAAAAATTTAATTGCTCTAGACAAAGTTTATAGAAGCCACCTTTTGGAAATAGTTGGAAGAATTCATTTTGATCCAGATTTTTTATGATATTTGGAAGCCTAATGTTGTCAATTTTTTGTAAAAAACAGGAGTATTTGAGCTGATTTTTCGTATGGAAAAAATAATTTATGGGTTGCCCTAATGCGGCAACCTTGAAATCGGTGTCGGCGATAATTTCCATTTTCGGATCAGAAAAGATCTTTGCAGAAGTGACTAGTGTTTGTGAAAATGGAAAAATTATTGTTGATGTTGGAGAAAATATAGTGTGGTCTGTTTTTTCGTTATCCATCAGATCGATTGTAGAATTTTTTCCAGCGAAAGATTGAATCATCGGTGATAAAGACTGATAGTAATGTGTCGCATTCGGGTTAATGCAATGGTCGAAATTTTGAACGTCAATGGTGCTTTTTTTAGATTCTGCAGAGCTAGTCTCAGTGTTGGGTTTGAAATTACTTTCGATTAATTCGGTGTTGTGTATGGTATTATTTAAAATTGGCGAAATGAGTTTTGTCATAATTTAAATTAATCAGATTATTTAAAATATACAGAAATTCATGAGAATCTGCTATTGCATCATGCCGCTTAATCAGGGCTACCCCGGCGCTTGATGCTGGATTCCAGCACGAGAACTTACTGAGTAACACGTCAGACTCATCGGTTCCCCCTGATGCTCTTGTTTGTTTGAGTAAAGCAATAATTTATGACTCATATCGCATAACCATGAATTTTGACCCGCCCTCAGCCAGAGCCAGAGTCAGCACGTTGATCAATCGGGCAAAGAGGCACTGCCCATTTCGATTGACATTCCAGACGCTGGCCTAACTGCTTGACGGAGCGCTTCCGGCTGCAAAACCGGATTTTGCAGCCTTTGAATAAACTCTTTGGGGTTGGAAAAATGGATCTGTTTTTGAAAAGTTCTAGAGATGACATAAATCTCCAGAAACATTGCCGTCAGCATATTATGCGAAGCTAGATCTAGTTTTTCACTGCGGCTTTCAATAGCATCAAATGCGGACCTGATTTGCTGTTTAAATTCCCCAGTCGAAACGTGGGGTTTTTCAACAAGATAAATGCACGAATCAATTTGCTCTTTATAAAAATACAAAAGCCCAAGATTTAATTTTTCAGGCGTATTTTTAGCAAGGTTGGTGAGGTGAGAATAAAGTAACGCTTGAGGATGATTAAATTTTGTTTGAGCGATTAAAATTGGGGTGTTGTCACATTGTTCCGCATCATGCACCTCTGCCACATTGGACAATGTGCGTTTGATAATTTTTTCGATTTCATCCCTGATTTTGTGTAATGTGCCAGAATCACGCTGGTGACTGGGTAAAAAATCTATAATCACCTTTTCCGGGTGGGTGCCTAGTTTATTTTTTAGATTTTGTAAAAAAACATACAGCTTGTACGTCCCGGAAATTAACTGTAACTTTCGGCATTCCTGGTTGCTGTTGTTACGTGAGGGAATGAATGCGCTATGCACCTCTTGAATTTCATGGCTCAAATAATCATTAACTAGATGCCCGCTTAAACCTTTGAGGTAATGCTCGATCATTTTAATATTGGCCTGTTCAATGACGGCACAATATTTATCTGGGGAAAATGAATTTTTCCCTTTGCGCGCTTCAAACAAAGGAGGGAAGCGAAATTGCAGAAAATTATCGGCGATTTGTGAAGCGCTTTTCCATGTCAAATCTTGCAGCAGCGGCGGGGTATTTTCGATAAATTCCAGCGCTCGCTCTTTGGCGGGGCTTGAGTTTGCTCTGAATTCAGGCAGGTCACCGCTGGAATCAAGCGAAAATATTTTGAGCCTGATCGTATTTGTTTCTAGCGGCTGGGTTTCTTTGACACGCGTGTTAAGTGCGGCTCCCTGCTGGCTTTTATCCGTCTTGCTCGAATATTTCGTCAGCGTATTGGACTCGAATATTTGCGTCAAATTTCGCAGTGTGAAATTTTTTAGAAGAATCATTAGCTTAAAACCCCAGGCAGAAGATGATAAAAATCAGGCCACTCGCACAAGCAGTGGTCTTCGCGTATCTCCGGGTATTTTTTTGTGAGATCTACGCCCGGTTGATGAGTGGCACGAGTGGCTTAACCGGGCGGTTGAGTGATGTCAGATCTTGTGTATTGCGTAACAGCGCAACTAGATTGGTTCCAGAAATTTCACGTTATCTGGCTGGTGCGATGGCGTTTTCGTTGCCCCAACGCCTGGTGTGGCCTTGATCTGAGGCCTACCGCCGTTGCTAGCGCAAGGCTGGCAACGGCGGCAAGGTTTCAGATCAAAGGGGTACGGGCCGCAGCCAGCAGCGCCGCCCGTGATCTGTCGCTCAATGCATGCAACGGGCTGGAGCGATGGCAGAAACGGATTCCAGCCGTTTATTTTTTGGGCAAAATATGCGTCGGAAAATGTTGAATGAATTCGTTGACATTTTTTAGCTTAATGAGGTGGTGAAGTTTTTCGCTGTAAATTACCTGAAATCCAGCCAAAAACGCATTGGAAAGATTAAAAGTAACCGCCTTGGCAAGGCCGCCTTCAGATGTAATGGCCTGCTGTGCGTGGCGGATTTTTTCTTTAATCCAGTGCGTGTGGATACGTTGATTCGCGGCATCCTTATTTAGCAAGATCGAATCCAGTAATGCAATATAGTGCTGAATGTGCTTTTCTTCCAGTTTTGGTTTATCTGAAATACTGTCTGGGCCAATGGAGTACTGGTTGGCGAGATGCTGGTAAAAAATAGTGACGGCTGTGGAGTTGCTTTGTGGAATGGCGAGAATTTTCTTTTGAGGTTCATCACTGTCAAGCAGGTAGTTATCTGATTTAGGGTCGATTTTATCGATCAGAGCCAGGGCGGCAAATTTAATCTCATTCAGATTTTTGATGCTGGGCGAGCGATCTATGAGAAAGGGGATTTTTACTTTATCCGGGTCAACCTCTAGCTTTTGCTCTGCCGAGAGTGCCAGGAGATACAGTTCAAGCGTATAGCGAATTAGGTTATAGGCGGGAGGTGTGTCTTCATCCCTGAAATATTTCAGAATGCCATTTTTGTCAGAAAAATGATAATTTGAATCATGAAAATTACTCCGGACCAGCTCTTTTAGCCCAGCGGTGTAATGCTTGAGGATTTGCAGCGTGTTGTCGCTAGTTTTGCTGCTGTCAGCGAGGGACAAAAAAGGTAGTCCAGATTTGCTGGGAGAAAAAACAGCTGGACATTCCGTTTTTTGAAAATAACGGATGAAGTTTTCGCGGTTTTTTTCCGCTATGTCGCCGGGCGGAAAGGGCGTGCTAAATGGCGATTTATTTTTCTCGACATATTCATCGGCTTTGATTTTTTCGTAATCGGGTTTTGTCGAAAGTAAAAGCTTGTTTACTTTGCCGAATGATGTCGAATCAGGCGGTGAGCAGGCCGGGCTGGAATTTTTAAAGTCATGGCTAAAGCGTAATGTTTCAGTTACGGTTGCCAGTGGATTGTTTGACGCGGGCGGGGAGGCGAAAATTGAATTTTCGCCGCCGGAATAATTTGGGCCGGGTTGCACATTTATCGGACTGCTTGGTGGGTTAATGCGACTCATAATTTTAATTAACTCAGGAGGTGGTAAAGATCAGGCGTGATGCCCTGACCGGCCCTTTTCTCTCATTTCATCTATTTTGCTGCATGAGGCAACGATATTTTCTGCTGGAAATATCGGCTGCCTGTAACGCAGATGCCGCAATAACTGTGTAACGCCACGCCCCAACCAGTTCCATCGTGTTTAAAATTAAATGCGCATGCCACCATGCAACACAATTTTCAATAACGGATTCCGCATAAACTCAGGCTTGCGGCGCAGGCGGATTTTAAATAAACATCCGTTTAAAGCAGTTAGGCAAATTATTTAATTTATTTTTAGCCTAACCCCATGCCGGGCGAGATCGTCTCGCGCCAGCAAGTCTCATCGGGCCACCGGCCCCCTCACTCCACTGACTCCACTGCCACTGGCGGCATCTCCCCAGCCCGGCCGTAGCAATCCTCGAAACGCACGATATCGTCCTCGCCCAGATAAGCCCCGGATTGCACCTCGATCAGCTCAAGCGCGGTCTGGCCCGGATTGCTGAGCCGATGCACAACGCCTGCGGGGATATAGCAAGACTGGTTTTCCTGCAGCACGAAGTCATGCGCACCGTTCGTCACGTGGGCGGTGCCTTTGACTACCACCCAGTGTTCCGCGCGATGGCGATGCATTTGCAGGCTTAAGCGCGCGCCCGGATTCACGACGATGCGTTTGACCTGGTAACGTTCGCCGCGCTCAAGGGTTTCGTAGCTGCCCCATGGACGCGCCACGCGACGCTGCGTGCGCGCTTCGCTGCGGCCATCCGCCTCCAGACGCGCGACGATTTTCCTCACGTCTTGAGTGCGCTCGCGGTGTGCGACCAGCACCGCGTCGGCGGTTTCCACGATCACCACGTTGTCGAGCCCGATAGCGGCGACCAGCCGATGCTCCGCGCGAATGTACGAATTCGATAGCGACTCAGTCAGCACATCGCCCGTGGTGGTGTTACCCGCTGCATCGGGGGCGGCCAGTTGCGCCAGCGCTTCCCACGAGCCGACATCGCTCCAGCCCAGGCCATCAGCCGGGAGCAGCACCGCGCGGTGGGTTTGCTCCATCACCGCGTAATCGGCCGACAGGCTGGGGCAGGCACCAAAGGCACCGGCCTCCAGACGAATGAAATCGTCGTCGTGGCGCGCGTGCTGCCATGCCAGCTCCGCGTGGCGAGCGATCTCGGGCGCGTAGTGCTGCAACTCCGCGAGCCAGGTCGAGGCTTTCATCAGGAACATCCCGCTGTTCCAGTAATAGCCGCCGTGCGCGAGCAGGCGTGCGGCGTGCTCCGCGTCCGGTTTTTCGATGAAGGCGCGCACTTCATGGGCTGCGCTACCGGGCTTCACCGCTGGGCCTGCGCAGAGATAGCCGTAGCCGGTGTGGGGCTGGGTGGGTTCGATGCCAAACGTGACCAGATAGCCGTCACGCGCCAGCGGGGTGGCCGCTTGAACCAGACGGGCGAAGGCCGCCTCGTTCTGGATCAGGTGGTCTGACGGCAGGACCAGCAACAGCGCATCGGCTTGCTCATGCAAGGCCCGATGCGCGGCGGCCGCGATGGCGGGGGCGGTGTTGCGCGCGACGGGCTCCAGCATCACCGTGAGCGGTGCGACACCGGCTTCGTGCAACTGCTCGGCAACCAGAAAGCGCTGCGCATGGTGCGTCACCACAATGGCTGGGGCTGCGTCATCGAGGCCTTGCAGGCGCAATGCGGTTTGCTGCAGCAGCGTCTCGCGGCTGGCGAGCTTCAGATACTGCTTGGGATGCGCGTCGCGCGACAGCGGCCACAAGCGCGTGCCGCTACCGCCGCATAACAGGACGGGATAGATCTTCATGAGGAGGTGAATACAGAACGGTGAGCCAGGCCCGGCGCAAGGGGGACGAGCGAGGGTAGGCGTGAGGGCCGGAGCGAAGGCGAGGGCGAACGCAGGTGCGGGGGCAAACGCAGGTGCGAAGGTGAATGCAGGAGCGGGGGCGAAGGCAGGTGCGAAGGCGAAAGCAGAAGCGAAGGCGAAAGCAGGTGCGAAAGCGAAAGCAGGTGCGAAAGCGAACGCAGAAGCGAAAGCAAACGCAGAAGCGAAAGCAAACGCAGGAGCGAAAGCAAACGCAGGAGCGAAGGCAAAAGCAAAAGCGAAGGCAAAAGCAGTAGCAAACGCAAACGGCGCAAGTCGGCGTTCATCGGCTGGCCTTTCTGGCATGACGCCATTGCGCACCACGCCAGGCTAGATGCCGCAGCGCATTCCGGCTCCAGCGCAGCACCTTGAGCAAACGCCGTCTGGCATTGCCGCGCGGCGCTTGCAGCGGACGCGCCGCGAGCGGTGCGAGCTGCCGCACCACCGCTTCGGGCGTGGTGTAAAGCTGCGTACGCCAGTCCCAGTACAGCGGATAGCGCAGCAGCACGCCCGCCACCAGCATGTCGAGCGATAACGGCCGCTCGCGCCACGGCTGGGCCAGCATGTCGCGGGTCAGGCCCCAGCCCGCATAGAACGGCAGCCCATACGTGAACACGGCTTTACCGCGTAGCAGCGCATCGAACCCCGCGAGCGACGACAGCGTATGCACTTCGTCAGCCAGTTCGATCAGCGACAGCAAGTCAGCTTCGGTATCAACCACATCCACGTGCTGCTGCGCGGCGATCAAGCCGGGGCGATTGCCGGAGAGCACGTCAGGGTGCGGCTTGTACACCAGCCACGCCTCGGGACGGTGAGCCCGCACTGCTTCCAGCAAGGCTTCGATTGTGCTGATGCCACGGCTGCCGAGGCGTACCGAGGCGTCGTCGGCGACTTGGCCTGGCACCAGCACGATGGTTTTGCCCGCAGGCGCATGCCAGCCAGGCTGACGCCGCCCGAGGTTGTATTTGGTGACGCCGCTATGCACCACCAGACGGCGCAGCGCAGCGGCCCGGGCGCGCTCCTCGCGGCCAAAAACGCCTTTGTTGAGCAGCATGGTGAGATCGCTGGGGCAAGACGGATCGAAGTACATCCCCCGGCTGTCGAGCACCTGGCTATACGGCGGGCTCATCTCGGAGCCGAGCCCCGCGGAATGAAAAAAGCCGTCTTCGATGCGCACCACCGGAACTTGCTCGGCCAGCCCCACCGCACTGCGTGCGCCCCAGAGCACGGCGGATTCGTCCGGCTGGAACACATCGGACGCATCGGTCCAGCGTAGTTGTGCGCCGCCTGCGCACAAAAACGGCGTGGCAAACGGCCGTTTCCACCACTGAAACCCGACCCCGGCCACCTGACGCAAACCCCGGTAGCGGCGTCGCAGGGTGTTTTGCCACTCGATGCTGTCGAGCAGGTTTTCGAGGCTGCCGGGCTGATGGGTGGCGGGATCGAGATAACGCGCGAGCTGCACGAAGACGACTTCGAACAGTGCCGCGACCGTAGGTCTTGCGCTGCGCGTTGAACCTGCAGCAGGCCTCAGCGGACGCATCGGGCGCTCCGGCTGCGCCGGGTGATCGTGCGTCAGCCCCCAGCCCGCGTAGTAAGGCATGCCAAAGACATGCAGCGGCACGCCCGCCAGCAGCGCCAACATGCCTTCCGGCGCTGCCACGGTGTAGACATGGTCGACATCTTCGAGCAACGCATGGAACGCCGCATGCGGCTCCATCTGCTGGGTCGCGCGTGGCAGTGCTGGGCTGGTGGCGGCGAGCCACGGGCCGCTGCCGGATTCGGTGGACTGCACCAGCCAGAAGTCGGCATCTGGATGAGCGCGCTGCGCCACGCGCAGCATTCGCTCGAACTGGGCCCGGGCATGGCGCACCGGCGCGGCGGCCATGCCGTGGGTGGCGGCGCGCTCATCGAGTAGCAGCACACGGGTTGCCGGGCGCTTTCTGGAGACGATCCGGACCACTCGCCGTGCGTGCTGATGGCGTGCGGGCAGCGCATCCGCGTGCAGCACTCGCTGCATCAAGCGGGTGATTTCGGCTGAGACCGCGAAGGGCTGATGCCGGGTGGCGTGCTGTTCGAGCGCATGCTGGATCGCAGTGGCGAACGCTTGCGGGCTGGCATCGCTGACAGGCGCGACGAACCATGACAGCAACGGCTGGCCCGGCGACGCGCGGGACCACACCGGGCCAGGCCATGCCACTGGCGCGCTGCGGTTATGGCGGCTGCTGAAGCGGCCAGGACCACTGAGGCACCGCAACCGATGCAGCCAGCGCTCATGGCGCAGATCGAGCCAGCAGTAGGAGTAGGAGTCGGGCGTGTGGCCATGCCGCCGCGCAGTTAACCGGATGAGCTGGGTGAGCCGGATCAGCCAGGCGAACCAGCGGCGGCTACGAATGAGGCTGTTCAGGCTGAACTGGCCGTTGCTGCCATTGCCATTGTCATTGCCATGACGGAGGCCGGTAGCGGACGCACAGGCGGCTTCGGCGGCGGCGTTCTTTTGCGCTGCGGCCGCCGCCGCTGCGTCTGCGGCAGGCGGGCTGGAACCAGGCGCGCGAGGAGGAGGGGGCGTGGGGTTCATGTGGACAAATCGTCGAGAAAGCGGTTAACCCGCGTGAAATGCGCGGCCCAGGTGGGGGCTTGAAAGGCTTCGATCCGCGTCAGTTGCGCGGCGCGCTCCGGGCTGTCAGCGCGCGCGTAAGCCTGAATGCGTGCGCGCCACCCAGGGCCATCGAGCGGATCGAGATACTCCGGAATATCGCCCGCGATCTCATGAAACACCGGCAGATCGCTGGCCAGCACCGGCACGCGTAACGCCAGCGCTTCGACCAGCGGCATCCCGTAGCCCTCGGCAAATGACGGGAAGAGCAGCGCCTGAGCATGTTCCAGCCATGCCTGGAGGCGGTTGTCGGGGCAATGCGCTTCTTCGATGACCACGCCGTGCAGGCTGGTGCAACGTTCGAGCATGTCGATCACGTTTTCGCATTCCCAGCCACGCCGCCCGATGATGACGAGCCTGGGCGCGGCGGCCCCAAGCTGTTCAACCAGGCTGCGCCACACATTCAGGATGAGCAGATGGTTCTTGCGCGCCTCGATGGTGCCCAGCATCACGAAGTAAGGCGCTGCGAGCGGCCGCGGTTGCGCTTGCTCCGGCAGCGGCAGGGGGGCGATGCCCGAAGCCAGATGAGCGACTGTGCAGGGAGGCAGCGCCAGTTGGGCGGCGTGGGCTTCGGCGCGGAGTGAGGCGGCGGTGGCCTGTGAATTGACGATGATGCCGGCCGCGTGTGCGAGGCAAGTGTGGATGCGCCGCCGGTGCGTGACATCGACGCCTGGGCGCGTGTATTCGGCGTGCGTGAGCGGAATCAGGTCGTGCACCATGAATACGGGTTTAATACCGTGACGTTGTAATCGGGCGTAATAACCAGGGAATTCCATTCCGCCGTGGTTAAGGTGCAACAGAAATCCGGGGGCGTGCGAGCGCTTAAAAAAATGATTAATGCAAGCGCGAATTAGGATATGTCTTAACGCGGTTTTTTTGCTTGAGAAATGACTTAGTAGTTCGAAGACGGATTTTGAGGAAATTTCTGAAAGAATAATCTGAGTGCCTCGGTAAGAAATTACTGCAAGCGCGTCAGAAAAATATTCGTGGATATAGGCCAACGCCACGCGGTCTATGCCAGTGGGCATCAGGCCGTTATAGAGACGGGCCAGCGGGCGGCTTATATCAATATAAATCTGCTTCATTTTTTTGAATTAAATGACAAAAAACTGGAATATCTGTAATAAAAATGTATTTTATAGGAAAAATAACGTGACTTATTAACGGGATAGGCTGCTCTGATTATTACCGGGATAAGTATTCGACCCAGAACGCATGTAATAATCATTCAAAGGTTGAATGTGAGTTAAACAGAGACAGAGATGCTAACGCAGTACAAAAACACACGATTTATATCAGGCATTGCCGCCGCCCTGCTTCTGGCTGGATGCGGCGCGATTCCTTCGTCTGGTCCAGGGCGCTCCGCCGTGGCCGATGCCGCGCACGCCGCACCGTCACCTGGCGCGGCGGGCATCCAGATTGTCGATGTGACCGACGCCATCGCGCACCAGCTCTACGCCGGGCACCAGAAAGCCGGGTTTGCCAGCACGCTTGGCGGCGCGGAGCCGTTCCGGCAGCAGTTTGGCCTGGGCGACGTGCTCGAAGTGTCGATCTGGGAAGCCCCGCCCGCCATGTTGTTCGCCACGGCTGGCAGCGCCTCGCGCCAGACCACGGAAGGCGGGCTGGCGGCGGGCTCGCAAGCCACCGTGCTGCCCGGGCAAATGATCGACGCCAGCGGCCAGATCAACGTGCCGTTTGTCGGCCCGGTGCGGGCGGCGGGCCAGACTGCCCATGAAGTCGAAGCGGCCATCGCCCAGGGCCTGCGCGGCAAGGCCCACATGCCCCAGGTGCTGGTGCGCCTCGCTCACAACGCCAACTCTTATGTCACGGTGGTCGGTGATGTCACCACCAGCACCCGCATGCCGCTGTCGCCCCGCGGCGAGCGGCTGCTCGATGCCCTTGCCGCAGCGGGCGGCGTGCGTCAGCCGGTGGACAAAATGACCATCCAGGTCACACGCGGCGACAAGGTAGAAGCGTTGCCGCTGCAAACCCTGATTAAAGATCCGAAGCAGAACGTCGCGCTGCGCTCGGGCGATGTCGTCACCGCGCTGTTCCAGCCGCTCAGCTTCACTGCGCTGGGTGCATCCGGCAAAAACGAAGAGATCAATTTCGAAGCCCAGGGCATCACGCTGGCCCAGGCGCTGGCGCGCTCGGGCGGCCTGAACGACTCACGGGCCGACGCCCAGGGGGTGTTCATCTTCCGTTTCGAAGATGCCGGCGCGCTGGCGTGGCCCACCCAGCCGGTGCGCACCACGGCAGCGGGCAAGGTGCCGGTGGTGTACCGCCTCGACCTGAAAAACCCGGCCAGCTTCTTCGCCGCGCAAACCTTCCAGATGAGCGACAAAGATTTGCTCTACGTATCGAATGCGCCGGTGGCCGAGTTGCAAAAGTTCCTGAATGTCGTGTTCTCCGTGGTGTATCCGGTGGCCAGTTCAATCAATACCTTTAAATAAGCGCGCGAGCGTTTGATTCCCGCATCTGGTAGCAAGTTGATGAAAAGCATTGAATTCACCTATCCCCGCATTCGCGCGCACTGGGCTCGTGCACGCAAGAGCATGTTCTTCTGGATCGTTGTGCTGCCGGTCGCGCTGGCGGTGCTGTACTTCGGCTGCGTCGCGTCCGATATCTACGTTTCCGAAAGCCGCTTTGTCGTACGCTCGCCGGACAAGCAGGTTCAGTCAGGTCTCGGCGCGTTCCTGCAAGGCACGGGTTTTAACCGCTCACAAGACAACGTGTATGTGGTGCACGACTTCATTACGTCACGTGATGCGCTGTCGCAGCTGGAAAAAAGCGAGCGGGTGTCGACGCTCTTTGGTGCCAGCTCAGTCGACCGGTTCAGCCGTTTCGGCGGGCTCGATTTCGATCGCAGCTTCGAAGCGCTTTACCGCTACTACGACCGCCGCGTCAGCGTCGATGTTGATTCAACCTCCGCGATTACCACCTTGCGGGTTAACGCATTCACCGCGCAAAGCGCGTATCAAATCAACCATGCGTTGCTGGAGATGGCTGAACATCTCGTCAACAAGATGAGCGTGCGGGCCCAGGCAGACCTGATCGCGTCGGCACAGAAAGAAGTCGACGCAGCCAGAGTCGCCGCGCAGGAAGCGGGTACCCAGCTTGCGCGCTACCGCACCGCACAAAAAATCTTCGATCCAGACAAGCAGTCCAGCTTGCAACTGCAGCAAATTTCGAAGCTGCAGGACGAGATCGTGCTGACCCGTACGCAGATCTCGCAGATCAAAGCTTTCGCTCCTGAAAACCCGCAGTTGTCGACACTTCAGACCCGCCTTGTCGTGCTTGAGCAGGAAGCGCAAAAGCAGATGCTCGCAGTGGCGGGTGACAGCCGCTCGCTGACCAGCAAGACGACGCAATACCAGCGGCTGCAACTCGACCAGGTATTCGCCGATCGCCAGTTGATCTCCGCGCTGGCCACGCTCGAATCCGCTCGCAACGAAGCTTTTCGCAAGCAGCTTTATCTGGAAGTCATTGCCAATCCCAATACGCCTGATGTGGCGATCCGGCCGAACCGGCTGAAGGCGATCCTGGTGGTGCTGATCGGCAGCCTCGTGGTGTGGGGCATTGCCTGCCTCGTGCTGGCGGGTGTGAGAGAGCACCATGACTAACGCGATGCCGCGTGCCGGGCTGGGTCATTCATTGCGCTTGCAGGTGCGCTCGATTGGCGCGCTGCTGATGCGTGAAGTGCTGACTCGTTATGGCCGCCATAACATCGGCTTTCTGTGGATTTTCCTTGAGCCGATGCTGCTCACGCTGGGTGTGACGCTGCTGTGGCATTACACCTTCAGCTCGCATGCGGGCAGCCTGTCGGTGACGGCTTTTGCGGTAACGGGCTATTCGTCGGTGCAGTTGTGGCGCACCACCGCCGCGCGCTGCATGCATGCGTTGCAGCCTAACCTGAGCCTGCTGTATCACCGCAACGTGCGGATTCTGGATATCTACCTCGCGCGCATCGTGCTGGAACTCGCGGGGGCGACAGCCGGTTTCATGCTGATGATCGTGATTTTTGTCGCGGCGGGCCTGATGGCGATGCCGCAAGACTGGTACACGCTGATGCTGGGCTGGTTTTTGCTGGCGTGGTTTGGCAGCGCGCTGGCACTGGTGCTGGGTGCGGCTAGCGAATTGTCCGAGCTGGTTGAGCGGGTTTGGCATCCGCTGTCGTATTTGCTGTTCCCGCTGTCGGGCGCGATGTTTCTGGTCGACTGGCTGCCCACGCGGCTGCATTCACTGGCCCTTTGGGTGCCGATGATTACCCCGCTCGAGCTGATCCGCAAAGGGTATTTCGGCAGCGCGGTGCGAGCGCATTACGACATTCCATGGCTGCTTGCGGTGAACTTGCTGCTTACGCTGGCGGGCCTGTATTTATGCCGCCGCGCCAGCGCCCGGGTGGAGCACGAATGATTATTCTGGATCACGTCTGCAAGGATTATCCGACTCGCAGTGGCAAGCGGAAAATATTGCGCGATATCAATGTTGAAATTAATCCCGGTGAACGCATTGGCATTCTGGGGCGTAATGGCTCGGGCAAATCAACCTTACTGCGTTTATTGAGCGGGGCCGAAGCGCCCACGTCGGGCAGCGTTATTCGCAAAATGAATGTGTCGTGGCCACTGGCGTTTGGCGGTGCATTTCAGAGCAGTCTGACTGGCATGGACAATTTGCGGTTTATTTGCCGTCTGTATGGCGTGCAGCTTGAAGAGCAGCTTGACTTTGTTGAATCATTTACCGAGTTAGGCCCGTATTTACGTGAGCCGGTTAAGCGTTATTCGGCGGGTATGCGTGCAAGGTTGTCGTTTGCGCTGTCGCTGGCAGTCGATTTTGACTGTTATCTGATTGACGAAATAATTGCCGTGGGTGATTCACGTTTTCACGAAAAATGTCATTACGAATTATTCGAACGCAGAGGTGACCGGACGTATGTCGTGGTGTCGCATGATCCGGGGCTGGTGGGCCGTTATTGCCAGCGTGCGGCGGTGCTGAAAAATGGAAATCTAACCGAATTTTCAGCTATTTCTGATGCATATAATTTCTATTTAGAGTGACACTGTCTCCGTGATGAAAACAGCCAAACGAAAAATCGCGGTATTACTGACAGGCGTAATGCATGATTGCCTGCGCTGCGTCCAGTCGCTCCAGTTTTTGCTGGAAGACTGGGAAGTAGATTATTTCGCCGTATTACGCGAAGAATTTGCCACGCCGGATGCAATGGCTGAGCTAAAAGCGGTTATTCCAGCGGTTGAATTTATTATCGTTCCACAAGCTGAAACGGAAAATGCGCTGAAGCCGTTTGCAAATTTCTCCATTACGCCTACTGCAGTAATGATGTGGCATGAAATAGCGTATGCCGCAGGCCGGATGGGTAAATTAAAACAATACGATCTCGTATTGCGCAGCCGTTATGACATTTTTTTTCATCACCAGTATTTGCCGGAAATTAATGGCAATGCGAGCGATGTATGGTTGCCTGGCCAAATGAGCTGGTCGGGTGCGAATGACATGTTATGCGTTGCCGCACCTGAAGCCTTTACCGCTTATGCACAAACCTTTCAGCGATTGCAATATATCGTCGCGGTTGAAGAAATTAATGTGCCTGAAGCGATTATGGCTCGTTCACTGGCTTTGGCCTCATTGCGCGAACAGCCGCTTGACGTACGCTTTATTCTTTATCGCGGCACTTTGCATGAGCAGTTTAGTGATAGCCAGTTATGTGTCATGGCGGACCGTGATCCTAATCAGTCGGCTTATAAATTTGACGATTCGGAGCAAACGGCCCAGTTACGCGCTGAATATGCGGCCAGCGTTACTGCGATGACAGAGCTGGAAGCTTATTTCCCATTACATGAAACCTGGCATGCGGGTTTTAATTTTTATCCGGTCGAAATAGACGAGCGCGATGGCAGTCATTTCCGCTGGTTAGGTATGCACGGGCATATCAACCGGCCATTGAACCGGCACGCCACTGGCATTTCATTTCAGATTAATTTCAGTGTTCCCGGATGGAACCTCTCTGATTTGACTGTGCTGGTTGATGGCGTGCCGGTCACGCTCGACGTTACCTCGGTTGATGAACTGGGCCGCCCGCAGGTGTCGGGGCGCTTTACCCGGCCGCCTTCGCGCCGGCCGTGGAGCAAGATCGGTTTTTCGTCGAAGCGCCAGGTGGTGCCGTCGGCCATTGGTGAAAATCCACACGATCATCGTGCGCTGTCGATTGCGATCAGCGATTTCAAGGTGCTCGAAGCGGTTAAACCTGCCGCTGTTGCAGGGAAGCACGCCCGATGACACGTATCCGCAACGAAGACATCACGCTGGTGTTTCAGGGCCAGTGGCTGGAGTCCACTGCCGGGAACATCGCGCGGGCGCGGGCGGCGCTGCCTGGCGTGCAGATCCTGCTGAGCACGTTCGCTGCCGATCACACCGGCGCGGGTGCGGCGCTGTGCGACCGCGTGGTGCGCTCGCATGACCCGGGGCCGCTGGCACCGTGCATGCGCGGCAGCAACGCACGGGCGAACAATCTGAACCGCCAGATCGTGACGAGCGCGGCTGGGCTGGAGCAGGTCAGCACGCGCTACGCGGCGAAGATCCGCACCGATTGCACGCTGGTGTCGCGCAACTTCGCTGAGCTTTACGAGCACATTGACGCGCTCGATTTTGCCGGGGACCGTTTGCTGGCCAGCAGCTTTTACACGCTGCATCCAGAAGGGCTTGAGCAGTTGCAGTTCCACGTCTCTGACTGGTTTATTTTTGGCAAAACCGAAACGCTGCAAACGTATTTTGATGTGCGCTTAATGAGCCGTAGCGATGCTGAATGGTTTGACTGGCATCCCTATGAAAAAGGGAGCAGTCATATTGCCCGCAGGTATCGCGCGCGCTATAGCCCGGAGCAATATCTGGCCGTGGCCTATGCGCAAAAAACGGGCAATTACAGCGTGCCGGATTATCTTAATCACAGCACTGAAGCTGTCATGCAGGATTGCATGCGTCTGATTGCTGAAAAATTTATTGTGTTTGATCCTGATTTTATCGGGCTGGGCATTGAAAAGTATCGTCACGTCGGCTGCTCGAATTACCAGTTTTTTAACTGCGTCTGGGGCTCTGACTGGCTGGATTTCTGTGAGCAGAAAAAAACCCTGATTAGTAATAATCCAGGTGAAAACATTTTGTTTGAAGCTGCCCTGCAAGGGCCATCTAGTGGGAGGCGCCGTGCCGCAGCCGATTTTATGAAAAAAATTAACCATGCAATTCCTTTACTCAGGAGCGGAAAAATGATGCCCCTGGTAGGGAAAATGCTGGGATTGTATCGCCACGTTTATTCTTGAGATGAATATGTTAAATATTGTTGTTCCAATGGCAGGCGCAGGTAGCCGTTTTGCCAAAGCAGGTTATGTTGATCCGAAACCACTGATTCCGGTCCGTGGGACGCCGATGATTCATCTGGTAATTAATAACCTGCGCCCGTCTTGTGCGCACCGGTTTATTTTTATTTGCCAGCAGGCGCATATTAACCAGTACGGTTTGCGCGAAAAACTGGCGCAATGGGCCCCGGGTTGCGAAGTGGTTGGCATTGATGGTTTGACAGAAGGTGCGGCTTGTACCGTGCTTGCTGCGCGGCAATTTATCACGCTGCATGAGCCGCTGATGATCGCCAATAGCGATCAGTATGTGGATATGGATATCGACGATTATCTGGCAACGATGGAGCAGGACCATCGTGATGGCTTGATTATGACCATGACGGCCAACGATCCAAAATGGTCGTTTGTCGGGCTGGCACCGGATCAGACGGTGACTAATGTCGTCGAGAAAAAAGTGATCTCAAATGAAGCGACTGTCGGAATTTATAACTTCCGTAAAGGCGGTGATTTTCTGAAAGCAGCTGATTTAATGATTGAAAAGAAGCTGAAAGTAAACGGTGAATATTATGTCGCGCCGGTTTATAACGAAATGATCCGGGTGGGCGCGCGAATTGGGATTTACAACATTGGCGAAGAAGCGGCCGGCATGTATGGCCTTGGTATTCCTGCCGATCTCGATTTATTTTTGTCGCTGCCTGTGTGCGGCCGGGCGCTGGAGAGCGTGTAATGAAAGTTCTATCGCATCGCGGTTACTGGAAAGTGGCTCAGGAAAAAAATACGCCTGAAGCATTTATCCGTTCAGTTGATCTTGGCTTCGGCACTGAAACCGATATTCGGGATGTGCTGGGTGAACTGGTTATTTCGCATGATCCACCACGAGGCGGACAAATGAGTTGCGCTGATCTGATTGCGCAGTTTGAACAGCAGCAATTGCCGCTGGCACTTAATGTGAAAGCCGATGGTCTCGCTGAGCAGATCCGCGATGCGTTTTCTGGAACCGGGATCGACTGGTTTGTGTTTGATATGTCGGTGCCGGATATGAAGATGCATATCAAGGCAGGTAATCCGGTTTTTACCCGGATGAGTGAGGTCGAACAATATCCGGCGTGGATTGATAACGCCGATGGCGTCTGGCTCGATTCATTTGGCCCGGAATGGTATACGGCGGTCGATGTGCGGGCGCTGTTGCAGCGTGGTTTAAGGGTGTGCATCGTATCGCCGGAGTTGCATGGCCGATGCCATACCGAGTTCTGGTCAAGTCTGTATTCGCTTAAAAACGAAGAAGGCTTGATGATTTGTACCGATTTTCCAGAAGAATGCCGGGATTTTTTTAAAACGCAGGAAGCGTGAAGAGGGTGTGATGATTAAGGCAGTAATTTTTGACATGGATGGTGTGCTGATCGAAGCCAAGGAATGGCATTACGACGCACTCAACCGGGCGCTACGTTTATTCGGTTATGAAATTAGCCGTTTCGAGCATTTGACAATGTATGACGGCTTGCCGACCAAGAAAAAGCTGGAAATGCTGTCGCTGGAAAACGATTTGCCCGCCAATCTGCATGCGTTCATTAATGAAATGAAGCAGCAATACACGATTGAAATGGTGCATGCGTCGTGCAAGCCGCGTTTTGTCCACGAATACACGCTCGCCACGCTGAAAGCGAATGGCTACAAGCTGGCCGTCGCGTCGAATTCGATTCGTAATACGGTCGAGCTGATGATGGACAAGGCTGGTCTGAGCGGTTATCTCGACACCATGTTGTCGAATGAAGATGTGAAGCACGGCAAGCCAAGCCCGGAGATTTATATCAAGGCCATGCAGGCGCTGGGTTGTGAGCCGCATGAGTGCGTGATCGTGGAAGACAACGAAAATGGCATCAAGGCCGCGCGTGCATCAGGCGCGCATGTGCTGGTGGTGAAAGAAGTTGAAGATACGAATTACACCAATATCATTCAATTTATTCAGAAAACAGAAGAAGGGCAGGCAGCATGAATGTTTTGATCTTGGCCGCTGGCGTAAAAGAAACCCAGCCTATGGAAGACGGCTATCCATTGTTACTGGCTGAAATTGATGGCATGCCATTAATCGAGCACGTGATTAATTCGGTCGCCAGGCTTGAGCCGAAAAAAATCACCATCACGATGCGCCGCACTGAAATGAACCAGTTTCATCTGGACAACATCGTCAATATTCTGTGTGCTTCGGCGGACGTGGTCGCGGTGAATGATGGTGTCAAGGGCGCGGTATGCACCGCATTGCTGGCGTCGCCGTCATTTGATAACGATGAAGAATTGCTGATTATCAATGTCAATCAGCTGGTGGATATTGATCTGGCCGCAGTGCTTGAAACCTTCCGTGCCAGAAAACTGGATGCGGGCCTGATTACCTTCGATTCGATTCATCCACGTTATTCCTATGTCCGGATCGATACCGCAGGCCGGGTAATTGAGGCGTCTGAAAAGCGGCCTATCAGCAAGATGGCGTCGGCTGGCATTTACTGGTTTGCCAAGGGCGCGCGCTTTGTTGCCGCAGCGAAAAACATGATCCGCAAAGACGTCCAGGTAGGTGGAGATTTTTACGTGACGCCGGTGCTGAATGAACTGATTCTCGACCAGGCCGTGATTGGTGCGCATCAGATTGAAAAAACGCAATACCAGCCGGTTAAAAACGAGAATCAGCTGAAACATGCTGTCGCTCACATTTAGTTAGATACGGAAAAAGTCATGCAAGCATTCAAACTGGACGACATGGTCAAAGGCTGGTTTGTGGGCGGATTTCAGCCTACGGCTTTGGCGACTGAAGCATGTGAAGTGGCGGTCAAAAAATATGCCGCTGGCACGCGTGAAGAGGCACATTTTCATAAAATCGCCACCGAAATCACTGTGATTATTTCGGGGCGGGTTCGCATGATGGGTAAAGAATGGGGCGAAGGTGACATCGTGGTGCTGGCACCGGGAGATGTCACTGATTTTGAAGCGTTGACCGACACCGTGAATGTGGTGGTCAAGGCCCCCGGCGCGCTCAACGATAAATATCTCGTAGATAACTGAAATGCCAATTATCAAGCTGGAGCATCTGAAAGCGCTTGGATATGCCGCGATCAGCCGAAAAACGGCACCATTGCTGCCCGACGAGGTTATCCAGCAGGCGGATAACGGCGCGGTAGTGGTGACGTTTCGCCCGCTTGGTAAGCGTGACCCTGAGCGCACCGTTAAAAAAATCCATGCGGCTGAGCGATTTTCGTGGATCACCGGCACGCATGTCATTGCTTACGGGCTGGAAACGGATTCGCCGCTGGCGCCGCTGATTTTGTGGGATATCGCGCATGCGCTCAAAGAGGGCGGCTTGATTTCTGTCTATAACGATGCGATCAGCGAGTCATATTTATTGCGTGATTATTTCCGGCTTGGGCTGGAAATAGTCGAGCAATCGGCGTCGGGCATTGTTTTCAGAAAATTTGCGCCGCTTGCGGCTGAGCGTGACAGTGGTCTTGATTCATGGACTTTCGGGATTCCCGTTGGCCCGGAAGATGCGACGTTATTGAATGCGGTGGTCAAGCGCATTCTTGAGCTGGATATCGAACACAAGGAAATTCTGCTGTGTGGCCGGCCGGGGGACAATTTTGCCTATCTGGACCAGGTGCGCATTGTGGGTGAAGACATTACTGCGCCCCCGGTTCAGATTTGCGCGAAGAAAAACCGTCTGGCACTCGAAGCGAAACATCCTAATTTGTGCATCATTCACGACCGGGTTTTTTTGCCATCTGATTTTGGCGATGTCGTGCGGCGCTTTGGCGATTGCTATCCGCTGACCACGCTGCAAAGTGTCTTTTTTGATGATCGCTATAACCTGGTGCCGCGCCGTTATTCCGATTACGGTATTTCGCACCGGGTGCGGGGGCAAAACGAACGCGGTGTGATGCGCAATGAGGGCGTTGAAAGCCTGAGCGCATTTTCGCCGGGCATTCTGGCGCTGACGGAAAGCGCGGGGTTTTATGGCGCGAATGCATTGCGCTATGGCATGAGCAATTACCCGACCGGCAGCATGTATATCTGCAAAAAGTCGGTCTGGCTGCTGAGCCCGCAAAACGAAAATCTGCACTGGATCGAATTCGAAGATCTGGAACATGCGTTCCGCGCGTCTGACTACGGCATTCCGAGCCGCGTCAATCCTTATGGCATTACCCAGTCTTTGATCTCGCGGCCGTTGCTGTCGCGTGCGACAGGCTCGTTTATCGAAAGCGCGCGCGGCCGGGCAAAACTGGTGCGCTCATGGACCGAAGTGTTGCCCATCAGCCGCAAGCCCGCGATCAAGGTGCCGGCTGACAAAGCGCTGGAAATGATGCACCGCTTCGCCAAAAAATATATTCCGCGTGAGATCCAGATTGGTGTGCCGGTAGCGGCCGTGGAGCGCTCAGCGCAGCGTCTGCTTACCACCATCGATATTCTTTCGCGGGTGCGAGTGCCGGTGCAGAAAAAAGCATTGCGCGAATTTATTCAGGATTTTGGCAAGCAGATCGTGTTCGACCAGTTTCCGTTTTCATGGATCGAATACACGCTGCATCGCTTTATCGTGGACCGGGTGCATCCGGTCAAGGCGATGGTGGATGAGAACGAGATTTTGCTGAGCCACGTGGTTCTGCGGCCTAAAGGGCAGATTTTTTATCGCTCGCCTGATGATTATTTTCAGAAGCGTTCGCTCAAAGTGTGGCTAGGCACATGGTGTTCTGCGCTTCATCTCTACCGGCGGCGGCGCGACGTGTTGTATCTGCAGGGCGGTTTGTTGTTTTACTTCCGCGCGTTGTTCAGAACCACGCCATTCAGGAAGCCATAGCATGCACATGATTAGTTTTCCGGCCAGCACCTGGCGTGGTGAGCGTCAGGCGAGCATCGGCTTTGCGCAGCATGTGGCGGCCAGCCACGTTCATCAGCCGGTGTCGATTCTGGCTGACGCGGCCACGATCGTCGCGCAGCCGCCGTTTGAACAAAACCCTTTGCTGCTGGTTGAAGTGCCGTTTCGCACGTGGATCAAAAGCGATCTGATTGAAGATGGCGTGCTGGATATCGAACAAGTGCGGCACGCGTGCAGTGCGTTTCCCGCGAACAGCATCGTGGTGCTGGATGCCACTGGGTTCAAGCCAGAGATCATCGTGCATGCGCTGGCCCAGGCGCGGATCGGGTTGTATGCGCTCGAGCGCTGGCCTGCTGTGTTCATGCTGATTAGCGACGACACCCAGTTGTTCCAGGTGGCCCAGCCGTTATCCAGCGCGTTTTACTTGCAGCCGTCGATTTTCTCGCCGTCGATGATGCAGCGTGCCGTTAAACGGATCGCTTCGGATGCTTCCAGCCTGAGGCTCTTTGGCCGGAGCATGGGCTCCATCGCCAATTTCGTGCGGCGCTGGCGAACACGCCGCACCGAAGCGCACGAGCAAAAACTCAAACGCGAACGCGGCTGGCTATGGGATGACTGATGCCGCCAGGGGGGTGCGCTGCATGTGCGCGAATCCGCCCGGCCGCTGGTGTTTCAGGCATCGAATGCAGGCCTCGAGTCGAGGCCTGCGCTGTTGCTTCGTTACTTCGTTGCTTAGTCACTTAGTCACTTCGTTGCTTCCCGTGAGCAAAGTCAGGCAACTGGTTTTGTCTTCAGCTTAAACATGACTGCCGCTTCATGAGACGTTCTTTTCTGCTTCTACAAGGTCCGGCTTCTCCGTTTTTTTCCGCGCTGGCGCAGCGGCTGGCAGAGCACGGGCACCGGGTCAGCCGGGTCAACTTTTGCGGCGGCGATCGGGCTGTGGCAGGGGCGATGCCGCGTGCTGAGCAACATGACTACCGTGGCCCGCTCGCGCACCTGGGTGCCTGGTATGACGCGTTGCTTGAGGCTGGTGAGATTACGGACGTGTTGATGTTTGGCGACTGCCGTCCGGTGCATCAGCCGATGCATGCGGTGGCGCAGGCGCGTGGCGTGCAGGTGCATGTATTCGAGGAAGGTTATGTGCGCTCGCACTGGATCACGCTGGAGCATGGTGGTGTGAACGGGCGCTCGTCGTTGCCGCGCGAGGCGGCCTGGTATCTGCGCCAGCGCGCGCATTTGCCGCCAGCGCGCGCTGGCGAGCCGACCGGCTACCGCATGACGGTGCGTGCGCTGCATGATCTGCGTTACCGGGCCGCCAATGCCTGCTTCATGCTGCGCTTTCCGCATTACCAGACCCACCGGCCGCGCAATGGCTTGATCGAATATGCGGCGCTGGCGTGGCGAGTGGTGCAGCAACGGCGTTTTCGCCAGCACGCGCAACGGGTTATGCATGAGCTGCTGGGCACGCATCAGCCGTATTACCTGTTTCCGCTGCAGCTCGATTCCGATGCGCAGATTCTCACGCACTCGCCGTTTGCTGATATGGGGCAGGCGCTGCGAGTCGTGCTTGGTTCATTCGCTCGTCATGCGCCGCGCGAGAGCTTGCTGCTGGTGAAGAGCCATCCGCTCGAAACCGGGCTGATCAACTATCGCCGCGTCGCGCAGAACGTGGCGCGCGAACTGGGGGTGGCGGAGCGTCTGCGGTTCATTGACGCGGGCCATTTGCCGACCTTGCTCGAAAACGCGCGCGGGGTGGTGCTGATTAACAGCACGGTGGGACTATCGGCGCTGCATCACCGGCGTCCGCTGATGGCGCTGGGCAATGCGATTTATGGCCTTGATGGGCTGACCTGGCGCGGCGCGCTGGATGACTTCTGGTGCAACGCGGGGCCGCCGGATATGGCGCTGTATCAGGCTTTCCTCGATTACGTGCTGCATCGCACGCAGATCAATGGCGACTTCTATACGCAGAGCGGTATTGCGCTGGCGCTGCCACAGGTCGTACAACGGCTGGAACATGTGCAGCGCGCGGATAGTGCGATGGCGGGGGCGGTGGTCGAGGCTGTGGTGGAAGTAGCGGGAGTAGCGGGAGTAGCAGAAGTAGCGGGAGTAGTGGAAATAGCAGAAGTAGTGGAAACAGCAGAAACAGCAGAAACAGCAGAAACAGCAGAAACAGCAGAAACGGTGGAACCCGTTGAATCACGCCGTCTCGCGGTGGATCTCCTATGAAAACCGATGCCGCTTCACGCCATGCCGCGCCGCGTCATATTGTGATTACCGGTGCCAGCGCGGGCCTTGGCTACGCGCTGGCGCTGGCGTATGCGGCACCCGGTGTGGTGCTGGGGCTGTTGGGGCGCGATGCCGTCCGGCTTGACGCGTGTGCCGCGCAGTGCCGCGCGCGTGGGGCGCTCACCGTCACAGCGTGTATCGACGTGCGCGATGCACTGGCGGTGCAAAACTGGCTCTGGCATTTCGATGACGCGCATCCAGTCGATCTCCTGCTCGCCAACGCCGGGGTGGCGCACACGCTGGCGGCTCCCGGCGACTGGGAAGACCTCGCGTGCATCGAGACGCTGCTCAGAGTGAATTTCGCCGGCGCGCTGCATGCGGTCTTGCCGTTGGCTGGGCGGATGCGCCTGCGCGGTGCAGGACAGATCGCGCTGGTGAGTTCGCTGGCGGCGTTGCGCGGGATGGCGCTATCGCCCGCGTATTGCGCGAGCAAGGCGGCACTCAGCGTATGGGCTGAGGCGATGCGGCCGTTGCTGGCATGCGAAGGCGTGCGCCTGACGCTGATCTTGCCCGGCTTCGTGCAAACCGCGATGAGCGAGCGTTTCCCTGCAAGCAAGCCCTGGTTGTGGCCAGCCGATAAAGCCGCGCAGCATATCCGCCGCAAGCTGGCAGCAGGCTGCGCGGAAATTGCGTTTCCGTGGCCGCTCGCGTGGGGGATGCGTCTGCTGGCGCTCTTGCCTGTGACGCTGGCCGATGCGCTGCTCGCCCGTTCGTATTGGCCAGGCCAGAAGAGGCGCTGAATGTCCCCGCAGCCGCAACGGAAGGCAAGATGAGCACGGTGAGCACGATAGCCGCCACGCCGCTCGCGGCTTCCTCTGGCGTATTGCCGCTGGGGGGCGCGGGTGGATGCGGCGTATTCAGCTCAGGTAGCGCATGCGCGGCGCAGGCTTTGCCGCTTCCGTCTCTTCTGCTGCCTCTACTGCCTCTGCTGCTTTTGCTGCTGCTCACGGTTGCGCTGAGCCTCGCAGCCGATGCGCTGGCTGCGCCGCGTCCCGCCTGGAGGCGGCGGCCGCTCGCGGCGCTGGCGCTGCACGCGTGTGGTGTGTCTTGCATCGTGCTGGTCTGGCTGCTGGCGAGTGCCCGGCCAGTCTTTAGCGTGGGCGCGACGCTCGCGCTAACCGGCCTGATGGTCGCGGTCAGCAATGCCAAGCACGCGGCGTTGCGCGAGCCGTTTGTGTTTACCGATCTCAGCTTGTTTAGCCAGCTCTTTGCTCATCCCCGTTTGTATCTGCCATTCCTGAGCGGGCGCACGGTGCTGGCCGCGAGCGTGGGCGGGGTGTTGCTGGCGCTGCTCTTCGTCTTCGATCCATCACGCAGTGGCTACCGTACTGGCGGCGTCGCGCTGGCGGCTGGGCTGTGTCTGGGCGTGGCGTATGGGCTGGCGGCGCGCTTGCCGTTGTCGCTTGATCCCGCTGCCGATCAGCAGCGCTGTGGTTTTTTCGCGGTGTTCGCAGCGTATTTGCTCAATGGCTTGCGGCCTGCTACGTGGCGTGCGATGCGCGCGGCGCTCGCCACTAGTCCGTTTGCGGCAGGCGCGCCGTCGGCCTCGGCTCAGCCGGATGTGATTCTGGTGCAAAGCGAATCATTCTTTGATCCGCGTCGCTTGAGTGACGCGATCCGGCCATCCGTGCTGGCGCAGTTCGATGCCGTGCGGCGCGAAGCATTTAGCTATGGCCCGTTGCAGGTTCCTGCGTGGGGCGCCAATACGATGCGCACGGAATTCGCGGTGCTGAGCGGCCTGCCACCGTCGCGCCTTGGCTATGCGCGTTTTTATCCGTATGCGTTCGTGCGCCGCGCGGGGGCTTCGCTAGCGGCGTGGTTTCGGCGCGGGGGGTATCGCACACTGGCGTTGCATCCGTATTACGGCGATTTCTTTGGCCGGGACCGGGTGCTGCCGCTGCTTGGCTTCGAGCGTTTCAGCGATCTGCGCGCGTTTGCGGCGGCGGCGCATGCCGGGCCTTATGTGGCTGATGCCGCCGTGGCGCAGGCGATCATCGAGGCGCTTGATGGGGTGCCTGGGGTGCCTGGTGCTGAGGCGGTGCCAGGCGTGGCGTTCGGGGCGGTGGCTGACCAACCTGCGCTGATTTTCGCGCTGACGATGGAAAACCACGGCCCGCTGCATCTCGAAGCCGTCGAGCCAGGCGAAGCCGCGGCGTTTCATACGCTCGGTGAAGCACCGGGGTGGCATGAGTTGACCGCTTATCTGCGTCATCTGGCGCATGCCGACGCGATGATCGGCACCCTTGTGGCTTACCTGCGCACACGGCCGCGCCAGACGGTGCTGTGTTTTTATGGAGATCACGTGCCCGCGCTGCCGGGTATCTTTGGCGCTTTCGACGTGCAACCGGTGGAGAGCGAGTACTTCATCTGGCGCAATTTTGGCGCGCCTTCCAGTACTTCTTTGTGCGCTTCTTTTAGTGCTTGCCAGACGTTGTCCGCCGATTCGCTGGGCCGTGTGCTCCGCCAGGCGCTGAGCGATGTTAGTGACGCTAGCGATGTTAGTGACGTTAGTGATGCGGGTGACGTTAGCGATGCCGGTGACGTTAGTGATGCGGGTGCCGTTAGTGATGCCGGTGACGTTAGTGATACCAGTGCAGTTAGTGATGCCGGTGACGTCAGCGATACCAGCGCCGCTAGTGATGCCGGTGACGTTAGTGATGCGGGTGACGTTAGCGATGCCGGTGACGTTAGTGATGCGGGTGCCGTTAGTGATGCCGGTGACGTTAGTGATACCAGTGCAGTTAGTGATGCCGGTGACGTCAGCGATACCAGCGCCGCTAGTGATGCCGGTGGCGCTAGCGACGTTAGCCATGCCAGCGCCACCAGCCAACCCGGCCCAGCCAGCCAACCCCGCCACGCTACGGCAGCCCATGCGCCGCAGGCGGACACAACACACAAATCATGACCAGACAGATTGCGATTGTGGGCATGGCCTGCCGGTTTCCCGGCGGGGTCATGAACCCGGACGAGTTTTGGACCCTGCTGTGCGAAGGGCGCGATGCGGTGACGGAAGTCCCTGCTGAGCGTTTCGGCACCGAGTTCTATCAGCACCCCACACGGCGCGAGCCGGGCAAGAGCTACACCTTTGCTGCGGGCGTGCTGGATGACGTCGCCGGGTTCGATGCGGCGTTTTTCGGCATCTCGCCGCGCGAAGCTCAGCAAATGGACCCGCAGCAGCGTCTGTTGCTGGAGCTGGCCTGGGAGACCTTCGAGCATGCAGGGCTGGCACCGGCCACGCTCAAGGGAAGCACTTGCGCGGTGTACGCCGGGGTGGCGAGCCCGGACTACGGCAACCGCAGCATGGACGACCTGAATTCGGTTGATCCGTATTCCGCCACTGGCAACACGCTGAGCATCGTCGCCAATCGCCTGTCGTATCTGTTCGATCTGCGCGGGCCGAGCATGGCGGTGGATACCGCGTGCTCGTCCTCCCTCGTCGCCCTGCATCAGGCTTGCCAGACACTCCTCGCGGGCGAAGCGGAGATGGCGCTGGCGGGCGGGGTGAACTTGCTGCTGCATCCGTTTGGCTTTGTCAGTTTCTCCCAGGCGTCGATGCTGTCGCCCACTGGCCGCTGCCGTGCGTTCGATGCGGCGGGCGATGGTTATGTCCGCGCCGAAGGTGGCGCGTTGGTGTTGCTGAAAACACTGGAGCGGGCGCTGGCGGATGGCGACACGATTCATGCCGTGATTGCGGGCTCCGGGGTGAACTCGGACGGGCATTCGGCTGGCGGCATCAGTGTGCCGCGCGCGGCGACCCAGGCCGCGCTGCTGGCCAGTGTGTACCGCCAGGCTGGCATTGATCCACGCACGCTGGCGTATCTGGAAGCGCATGGCACCGGCACCGCAGTGGGCGACCCGATCGAAGCCCAGGCGCTGATCGACGTTGCCGCCGCCGGGCGCGACGTTGAGCAGCCGTTGCTGGTGGGGTCGGTCAAAACCAACCTCGGGCATCTTGAAACCGCCTCGGGCATGGCGGGCTTGTTGAAGGTGGTGCTGTGCCTGAAGCATCGGGCGGTGCCTGCATCGCTGCACTTCAACACGCCCAATCCGGCGATTGATTTTGCGGGCGGGCGGCTGAAAGTGGTGCAACGGCTGACGCCGCTCGATGAGCGCGTGGATGCTGGGCCGCTGGTGATGAGCGTCAATTCGTTTGGCTTTGGCGGCACGAATGCTCATGTGGTGTTGTGTGAGGCACCGGGTTCGAGCCAGGGTCAGGTGAAGCCGCAGGCGATGTGTCAGTGGGGGGCGGTGCCGATGTATCAGGCAGCGGCAGTGCCAATGGCAACAACGGCAACAGCGGCAACAGCGGCAACAGCGGCAACAGCGGCAACAACGGCAACAACGGCAACAACGGCAACAACGGCAACAACGGCAACAACGGCAACAACGGCAACAACGGCAACAACGGCAACAGCGGCAACAGCGGCAACAGCGGCAACAGCGGCAACAGCAGCAACAGCAGCAACAGCGGCAACAGCGGCAACAGCAGCAACAGCAGCAACAGCAGCAACAGCAGCAACAGCGGCAACAGCGGCAACAGCAGCAACAGCAGCAACAGCAGCAACAGCAGCAACAGCGGCAACAGCAGCAACAGCAGCAACAGCAGCAACAGCAGCAACAGCAGCAACAGCAGCAACAGCAGCAACAGCAGCAACAGAAGCAACAGAAGCAACAGAAGCAACCAGCACCCCAGCCGCTGGTTCAGCCACAGCTACCTCCAGCTTGCCTGGCTTACCTGATTTATCCGAAGCGAGCGCAGCAACACCGCCGCCACCATCACCGCATTTATTGCCCTTGATGCTCTCGGCCCGCGCGCCAGGCGCGCTGGCGGCGCTGGCCGGGCGCTATCTGCGGCAGCTGGACGCGGGCGTCGACTGGGACGCGCTGGCAGCCGCGGCGGCGCATCGGCGGCAGTGGCTGGAGCTGCGCGCATTGCTTGCGCCATCGAGCCTCGCTGAAGGGCGAGCCACGCTCGCGGCGTTGGCTGCTGGCCAGTCTGCCCCGGCACCTCAGGCGCTGGCGCAGGGAGAGGCGCTCGATGAAGCGGGCCGCGTCGCGCTGGTGTTTTCCGGCAATGGTGCGCAATGGGCCGGGATGGGGCAGCAGTTGCTGGCGCAAGAGCCGGTGTTTCGTGCCGCGCTGGCCGAAGTCGACACGTACTGGTGCGCGGATGGCAGCTCGTCGCTGACGGAGATGCTGCAAGCCGGCGTGAGCGCGCTCACGCTCGAAGCAACTGAAATCGCCCAGCCGTTGTTGTTCGCGCTTCAGGTGGGCGTGACACGGGTGCTCGAAGCGCGCGGGGTGCTGTACGACGCCTGTGTGGGCCATAGCGTCGGCGAGGTCGCGGCGGCGTGGGCCGCCGGTGCGCTGACGCTGGAGCAGGCGGTGCGCGTGATCCAGGTGCGTAGCCGGGCTCAGGCGCTGACGCGCGGCACGGGGCGGATGGCGGCGGCGGGTCTCGGTGAGCGTGCGTCGCGGGCGTGGCTGGAGCAGCTTGGTTTGAGCGCAACGGTTGAGATCGCAGGCATTAACAGCGCCCAGTCCGTCACGCTGGCGGGGCCGCTGGCGGCGCTGCAGCAGATCGAAGCCCTGGCGCGCGGACAGGGCGTGTTTTTCCAGTTGCTGGAGCTCGATTACGCCTTCCACAGCCCGCAGATGGACCGCATCGAACCGCTCGTGCGCGAAGGTCTCGCCGGGCTCGTACCGCCACCCGGCCCGCACCGGTGCCGTTTCGTGTCGACGGTGGCGACGGCCGATCTGGATCAGCAGGTGCTAGATGGCGCTTATTGGTGGCGCAACGTGCGCGAGCCGGTGCGTTTTGGCGCGGCGATCGCGCATCTGATTGCTGACGGGGTACGTCTGTTTGTCGAGATTGGCCCGCATGCGATTTTGCGCAGCTACATTCGGCAAGGTTTGGCGGAGGCCCAGCTCGAAGGCCATGTGCTGGCGACGCTCAAGCGCCATCACGACAGCGCGCAGCAGTTGCAGCGCGCGTTGTTCGAGGTGCTGGCCTGCGGCGCGCGGGCCGATCTCGCGCGCTTTATGCCGCAGCCGCCGCGCGCGCATGCGGACGTGACGCTGCCGGCTTACCCCTGGCAGCACGAACCATACTGGCTCAAGCCCAGCCCAGAGGCGTACAACCTGGTCAACCGGCGTCGTGAGCATCCGTTGCTGGGCTACCGCCTGCATGAACACGCGCTGGCCTGGGAAAATCAACTGGATGCACGCCAGTTGCCGTTGCTGGCGGATCACGTAGTGGATGGTGCGGTGACCTTCCCCGGGGCGGGCTATGTGGAGATGGCACTAGCGGCGGCGCGGGCGCTGTTCGGCCGGGCCCGTGGCGCGCTCGAAAATCTGGAGATCCGTTTGCCGCTGGTGCTGACGCCGCCACCAGCGAAGCTGCTGCGTTTGATCGTCGAGTCGCGCAGCGCCACCTTCACGATTGAAAGCCGCGACCGGATGAGCGACGAGCCATGGCAACTGAACGTCACCGGACGGCTGCTGGCCGGAGATACGCCGCTGGCCACGCTTACTTCTGCCGAGATCGCACGCACCTGTGCCTTGCGTGATGCGCTGGCGGCACGGCCCGTGCTGAGCGGGGCGACGTTGTACGCGAAGACTTCTGCGCTTGGGCTGGATTACGGGCCTGGGTTCCGCTGGGTGCGTGCAGTGCATCTCGCGGCGGATGGCGCGACTGCGCTGGCGGAGCTGGTGTTGCCTGAGGGGCTGGGGGGAGCAGGGGTAGTAGAAGGAGCAGAAGGAGCCGGTTATTTATTGCATCCAGGGTTGCTGGATAGCAGTTTTCATCCGTTGTTCGCGTTGCTGGCATCGGGCTGGTCAGAGGCTGATGTGGCGGGGCAGACGGCGGCGTTTGTGCCAGTGCAGTTCGGCCGCATCGACTACCTCAGCGGGCAGGCGGTGAGCCATGTGCTGGCGCGGGTCCAGCGGCGTAGCCCGCATTCGCTGCTGGCTTCGTTTGAATTGCTGGACGCGCGTGGCCGGGTCGTAGTGCGACTGGAGGCTTGCCGCTTTCGCCGCGTCGAATTCAGCACCCGGCAGCGCACCGCGCCCGGGCGTTATGTCTGGCGTCTTGAAGCGCAGCCGCGTGATGTCTTGTCTGAGGCGCGGCGCTTGCCCACGCCCCGGGCGCTGTTTGATGCTGCCCGGGCGCAGCGAGTAGATGTGGTGGATGTGGCGGGCACCGTGGATGCAGCGGATGCGGGGTCGGCGGCAGACGCTGATATCGCGCGCCGCCAGCTCCATCTGACTGAGATGCTGCCGCTGCTGGATGTGCTCGCCAGCGCTTATGCGTTGCGGGCGCTGGACGCGCTTCAGGTCTTTGAACCCGGCGCTGCCAGCGAAGCTGCTGGTGGTGTTGACGCCTCGGCCGCAGTGGAAACTGCAGCCATAGCAGAAGCCACAGCTAAAGCACAAACCACAGCAGAAGCCACAGCAGAAGCCACAGCAGAAGCCACAGCAGAAGCCACAGCAGAAGCCACAGCAGAAGCCACAGCAGAAGCCACATCTAAAGCAGAAACCAAAGCAGAAATCCCACCCAGCAGCTATTCCGGCGCTCATCCGGCGCTGTATGCGCGTCTCGAAGCGATGCTGCTCGAAGATGGTTTGGCGCGCCGCGAGGGCTCGCGCCTCAAACGCGACACCGCCGCCTGCGCCAGTCTTCCCGCGCTTGAGGATCTCTGGCGCGACTTGCTGGCTCGCTCACCGGCGCACGTCGCTGAACTGACCTTGCTGGCGCATTGCGGCGCGGCATTACCTGCCGTGCTGCGTGGCGAATCCAGCAAATCCAGCAAATCCAGCAAATCCAGCGAATCCAGCGACCCCACTGACCCCGCAGCAATAAGCACTGCATCAGCGCCACTAGCCAGCAGCGGTTTGATGGAGCATTTTCTGTGCGCCTCGCCTACTTGGGCGCACACCAGCCAATTAATGCGCGGGTGTGTCGAGCAGCAACTTGCTGCCGCATCGCGGGTGCATCAGCGTCCGCTACACGTGCTGGAACTTGTCTCGCCGCTGAGCACCGTGCCTCAGCCACCAGTGTGCGAGGGCCTGGAAACGCGTGCGACTTGTACGCTGGCAGGCACATCCGTGCAGTTGAGCGCCTTCGATGCCAGCACGTACCCTGCGTGGCACACGCTCAACGCCGATCTGGCCGCGCAGCCGCCGAGCATTGAGGCGAGCCCTAGTGCGACGCTTTACGACGTACTGGTGGCGCGCCATTTGCTGGCGGGCGTAACTGACCCTGGCGCAGTGCTGAGCGCGCTGCGCGAGCGGCTCGCTCCTGGCGCGCTGTTACTGCTCGCTGAAACCCGCCCGAGCCGCTTCGGTGACATCGTGTTGAGCCTCGATGAGACGCGTGCCACACCGTTCGTCCAGGCGGGACACGCTCCGCTGCAATGTCAGCGCTGGCTGGAGCAAGCCGGGTTCATCGAAGTCACACGCGAGATCGAACACGGGCTGGATCTGGAAGGAACGCCGCTGCTGTTCGCTGCACGCGTGCCGCAGCATGTGCCGCAACTCATCACGCAGCAGCCTGCTCAGACGGCACAGGCACAGGCACAGGCACAGGCACAGGCACAGGCACAGGCACAGGCACAGGCACAGGCACAGACCCAGACCCAGACCCAGACCCAGACCCAGACATCATCAGCACAACACTGGACCTTGGTCTCGCTGGAGCCCCGCGCGGATGCATTGCGCGGCGCGCTGGCGGTCGAATTGCAAGCGGCGGGGCATCAGGTAACGCTGGCGCAAAACGATGAGCAGGATGGGTTAGCTGAGCTAGCGATTTCTACAGCGGACACGTCAGTTGCGTCTGGACGATGGGTGTTTCTCGCGGCGGAAGATGCGTTGCCGTTGGAGAGCACCGGGGCGGAGGTGTTGCAGGCGCAGCAGCAAATGGCGCTGGCGCTGGCACGTCGAGTGCGGGCGCTGGCACGATCACGGGAGGTTGCGGCCTCATCTGATGCTGCGATGGCGAGTAGCCAGACGTCTGCGCAATGGTGGCTCGTGACACAAGGCGGCTCACCATTTGCCACAGCAGATGTTGTTCCCGCCATGTGTATGACCAACACAGCCAGCACAGCCAACATAACCTCCAAGCTTCACGCGCCTGGCCAGGCGACGTTGTGGGGGCTGGGCCGGGTGTTGGCTAACGAGCATCCGGAACTGGGCTGCCGCCTGATCGACGTTGATCCAGAGAGCGTTGACCCAGCACGCCAACTCGCCGTTGAACTACTCGCGCTGGACCAGGCTCAGGCCCTAGCCCAGCAGAACTCTGCAGCCGCAAGCACCGGTGCAACCGCAACCGCAACCGCAACCGCAACCGCAACCGCAACCGAAGAAGAAATCCTGCTGACCCCAACTGGCCGTTACGTACCCCGCATGGTCACCGCCGACGCCACCGCATCGGTCATGATCCAGGCCACCAAGACCCCCCAACCAGCCGAACCAGCCGAACCAGCCGAACCCACCACGCACCACGCGTCACCTCCCACCATCGCACTCGGCTTCCGCGCCCCGGGCTCGTTACGCCATCTCGAATGGCGCGTTTCACCCAGCCGCCCGCTGGCCGACGATGAGGTTGAAATTGAACCGGTCGCCTCCGGTCTGAACTTCCGCGACGTGATGTATGCACTCGGGTTGCTCGCTGATGAGGCCGTCGAAGAAGGCTTCGCCGGGGCGACACTGGGCATGGAGCTGGCTGGACGCATCAGCCGCGTCGGCGCGGGCGTTCACCCTGCCGCTGGCAGCAAGCGTGGCTTCGCCGTTGGCGACGCCGTGCTCGGCTTTGCCCCAGCCTCGTTTGCCAACCGCGTGCGCACCCGCGTCAACGCGATCACGCACAAACCCGCCGCGCTGAGCTTCGAAGAAGCCGCGACCCTGCCCACGGCGTTTTTCACGGTGTATTACGCACTGGTCGAACTGGCCCGTCTGCAACCCGGCGAGCGCGTGCTGATACACGGTGGCGCGGGTGGCGTCGGTATCGCGGCGATCCAACTGGCGCGTCACCTGGGGGCCGAAGTGTTCGCCACCGCAGGCAGCCGTGAGAAGCGCGAATTTGTCCGGATGCTGGGTGCCGATCATGTCTTCGATTCGCGCAGCCTGGCGTTTGCCGATCAGGTTCGCGCCTGCACGGGCGGCGCAGGCGTGGATGTCGTGCTGAATTCACTCGCCGGTGAGGCGATGCTGCGCAGCATCGACACACTGCGTCCATTTGGCCGCTTCCTTGAACTCGGCAAGCGTGATTTCTATGAAAACAACCGGATCGGCTTGCGTCCATTCCGGCACAACCTCAGCTATTTCGGCATCGACGCCGATCAACTGATGAAAGCCCAGCCCGCCCTCACCGCGCGTTTGTTCGGCGAAGTGATGGCGCTGTTTGCCGCAGGAGTGCTGCATCCGCTGCCGTACCGCAGCTTTGCGGCGCAGCAGGCCGAAGACGCGTTCCGCTCGATGCAACAGGCCCGCCAGATCGGCAAGATCGTCCTGACCTATCCACGTGGTGTGCCTATGCCCCAAGGCGCTGACGCCTGCCTGCAGCAACTGCGCCTTGATCCAGCCGCGGCGTATTTGCTGGTTGGCGGCACAGGCGGCCTGGGCTTTGCCACTGCGCGCTGGATGGTGGCGCGAGGCGCGCGCCATCTCACACTGGCGAGCCGCACGGGCACGCTCGACGCCGCGCTGGCCGCCGAAGCGGCCAGTTGGAATGAGCAGCAAGGAGTGCAGGTGAGCCTCGCGGCGTGTGATGCGACCGACGCCGCTGCGCTCGACGCGCTGGTGGCCACCATCACGGCGCGCGGCACGCCGCTCAAGGGCGTGCTGCATGCAGCGATGACGCTGGATGATGGTCTGCTGCGCAACCTGGATGACGCGCGTTTTGCTGCGGTGCTCGCGCCCAAACTAGCCGGAGCGTGGAATCTGCAACGCGCCACACGAGCCTGCGCGCTCGACTTTTTCATGGTTTATTCGTCCGTCACGACGTTTCTCGGCAACCCAGGCCAGGCGAGTTACGTCGCGGCCAACAGTTTTCTCGAAGCGCTGGTGCAACGGCGGCGCGCTTGCGGTCTGGCGGGCACGTATATGGCGTGGGGCCCGCTGGGCGACGTTGGTTTTCTGGCGCGTCATGCCAGTACACGCGACGCGTTGCAGGCGCGCATTGGCGGCGCGCCGATCAGCTCGGACGAAGCGCTCGCCGCGCTTGAACAGGTGCTGCTGCAAGGCCGCGCAGGCGAAGCCGTGGTGCGGCTGGACTGGCAGGCGCTGGCACGCGGCATGCCAGCGGCGCAGGCGCGCCGTTATACAACGCTGCCGCGCCAGCGAGCCGCCGAACCTGCCAGTGGCGCTGGCCCGGCGCTGCCGCAACGGCTGCGGGCGCTGCCACGCACTGCAGCGCTGGCGCTGGCAGGCGAGACCTTGCGTGTTGAAATCGCCAGGATCTTGCATCTGCCGCCTGACAAGATCGACCCGGTCCGGCCGGTACAGGAGCTGGGGATGGATTCGCTGATGGGCATGGAGCTGGGGATGGCGCTGGAAGCCCGCTTCGGCGTGCGGCTTTCGGTGCTGAGCCTGGCGAGCGGCGCAAGCGTGCAGACTTTGGCGCAGAAGCTGGTCGATACGCTGCTGGCTGCGCCGCAGGATCAGCGCGGGGGGCGGCGATAGCTGAAGGGTTAGCGGATTCAACGGCTCTGGCAGCGCTGAGCGGGCCAGGGCAGGTGGGAGAGGCGAGTGAGGCCCAGGCGCAGGTGGCGGCGCTGGCGGCGCAGCATGCGCTTGATGTGGACGCACCTGCGTTGACCCAGGCGGTGCAAGCAGCACAAACGGTAAGCACCAGCCCAGCCCGGGCACCACTCGCAAAGGATGATTGATGCCATCACCCAGCGTTATTTCAGGCTGCGTTTGCGGCACAGACGGTGAGCACCAGCCCAGCCCCGGCACCACTCGCAAAGGATGATTGATGCCATCACCCAGCGTTATTTCAGGCTGCGTTTGCGGCACAAGCGGTAAGCACCAGCCCAGCCCGGGCACAACCTGCAAAGGATGATTGATGCCGCTCCGCACCATGCATCGCGGCTGACTGCTGACTTGACGGCCCGTTTGGCAAATCAGTTAACTATTTACCCAGCAACCCACCGACCCCCTATCGGACACCTTATGGAATTCACCGCAGAGCAGCGCCAGGCCTTCGCCGCACGCGCGTTGCAACGCCAGCTCGAACGCGTCAGCGGCGCTACGGCCAGTGCATCCGCATCCGCACCCATCCCCCAAGCCACTGAACCCGATGCCCGCTGCCGCTTCGACACCATGCCGAAGTACCAGCAAGTCGCGTTGATGCGTCAAATGGGCCAGGCGTTCCAGGTCGAATCGCCATTTTTCCGCGTGCATGAAGGCATGGCAGGCGCGACGACGCAGATCGCAGGCCAGACCTATCTGAATTACGCGAACTACAACTACCTCGGCCTCGCCAGCGATCCACTGGTGTGCGAACGCGCCCATGCCGCACTCGAGCAATACGGCACCTCGGCCAGCGCCAGCCGGATGGTGGCGGGCGAGCGCCCGGTGCAGCGCGAACTCGAACAGGCGCTGGCCGCGTTCTATGAAACCGCTGATTGCGTGACGCTGGTCAGCGGCCATGCGACGAACGTCACGGTGATCGGCGCGCTATTCGGCCCAGGTGACCTGATCGTGCATGACGCGCTGGCGCACAACAGCATCGTCCAAGGCGCGCAGCTTAGCGGCGCGCGGCGCTTGAGCTTCGCGCACAACGACTGGCAGGCGCTCGATGCGCTGCTGCACCGGGTGCGCGGCGAATACCAGCGGGTGCTGATTGCGATCGAAGGGCTGTACAGCATGGATGGCGATCTGCCCGATCTGGCGCGTTTCGTTGAAGTCAAGCAACGCCACGCGGCCTTTCTGCTGGTGGACGAAGCCCACTCGCTGGGCGTGCTCGGCGCAACGGGCCGTGGCCTGCGCGAGCTGGCGCAAGTGCCCGCGTCAGCGGTCGATATCTGGATGGGCACGCTGAGCAAAACACTTGCGGGCTGCGGCGGGTTTATCGCGGGCAGCCAACCGTTGATCGACATCCTGCGTCATCTCGCCCCCGGATTTCTGTATAGCGTCGGGCTCGCTCCCGTGCTGGCAGCGGCTTCGCTGGCGGCGCTGGAGCGCTTGCAGGCGGAGCCACAGCGCGTCGTCACGCTGCGTCAGCGCAGCCAGCAGTTTTTGCACGAGGCCCGCGCGGCTGGGCTCGATACCGGCACCAGCGCTGGCTATGCCGTCGTGCCAGTGCTCACGGGCAGTTCGCTGAAAGCCGCGCAGTGGGCCAATGCGCTGTTCGAAGAAGGGATTAACGTGCAGCCGGTGTTTTATCCCGCTGTCGAAGAAAAGGCCGCACGTCTGCGCTTTTTTATCTGCGCCACGCATGAACCGCAGCAGATTAGCCAAACCGTTGCCGCTTTGGCGCGGCTGGCGCGCGGCGCATGACAGCGCTCAATAGCGCGGCCGCGCTGCGCTTTCGCCCTGCCTGGCCCACAGACGCCGCCGCTTGCGCACCGCTGATGTTCGCCTCTGGCGCACGGGAGTTTCGTTACTGGCTCGGCGAACCCGACGCCGCATGCCACGCGTTTTTACGCCACGCGTTTGCACAGGCACAGGGGCGCTTTTCGTGGCGCTGGCATCACGTGGCATTGAACCCGGATGGCGCAATAGTGGGCCTGATGGGGGTGTATCCAGGCAGCGCGTGGCACGGCGTGGATGACTTGCGGATCGCATGGCGCTTGCTGCGCAGCTTTGGCCTGCGGCGCGCGCCCGCGATGATGCGGCGCGGGTTGGTTTTGCAACGCGAACTGCCCGCGCCCGGGCGGCGCGAATGGCTGTTGGCGCATTGCGCGACCCGTGAAGATTGCCGGGGTAGCGGAGTGTTTAGCGCGCTGTTTGCGTCATGGCTGAGTGATGCCGCGCTGGCAGCACCGGCTTCGGCCTCGCTAGGCGCAATGAAACGGTTTGCACCCGATGGCCCAGGTGAGCGGCCTCACGGTCATGAACCGCAACTGGTGCTGGATGCGCTGTGCAGCGAGACCCGCGTGCGCTCGCTGTACCACCGCCTCGGCTTCGTGGAATTGCCTAAGCAAGACGGCGGGCGCTCAGCGCAACTGCCGCCCGCACTGGCCTCGGTACGGATGCGCTTCGCGCCGTGCGCTTGACGACACTTGAAGACCTTTGAAGACCCAGCGTGCGCTGGGCGTCACCCGACGCCACAGCGCGGAGGGTGCGCTTCAGGCTTGCAGTGCCGGGTGTGGGGATGACGGAGGGAAAAGAGACCGGGCCCCTGGGCCTGGGATCAGCCCCTCGTAATGTCCTTGAGTGTCGAGCACATAAAGTGTTATGTGCTCTTGCTCCTGCTCGAGGTCGGTTGTCGAAGGGAAGTGCCCGACCGGAGCGATCTCATACGGATAATTAGGATTGATGTGCTCCGGGCTATTCAGCGTCGTGAATGGTTCGAGCAGAACGATCGCTACCGGCACGCCGAAGTACTCGCTGATAAACCTCGGGATCTGGTTGTTTTCTGAGCTCATGAGGCCGAGACGTTCGCCTTTCTGGCTAACGGGGATTCCGGTGCTTTTAGCGTCTTGCGTCCGTTTTTCGTTGTACGCGTCGATCTGCGTCCGGATATTTTGAACGTGCGTGCCAATAAATTGAAGGTCGAGTTCTTCCGGCGAGATTTTTGTACTCAATGCGTTGTTAGCGGACAGCGCTATTAACAGCGGATGAATAGTGGCGTAAAGCGCGCAATTATTGGCAGTTTTCCCCGCGAGAGTGGTGCCGCCATTATTTATTTGTCTGCTCCAGCCTGACCTTTTTAACGCTGTAGTGATTTCCTGCAGCGATTCGGCCACGGCGGATTGTTGTTGTTCTTCGAGTGTTGGTTGCAGTATGGCGAGACTCTGTTGTAATTCTTGAAGCTTGTTTGTTAATTGCTTTTGATGGGTTGGAAAATTCCCGGTTTTCAACTGGTTTTTGATAGTAGTTATTTCTTTTTCAATAGCGCGGATACTGAGTTGCTTCGCAAAAAAATCAAACGATGCTTGATCTTTAAATTCGTCTATAGGTTTTGGAAAATCCTTGAGCACATTTATTTGCTCTTCGGAAAGCATGATCCCCATGCTTGCCAATAAGCCTTGTTTGAGAGCTGCTTCGTTACTTGCTTCCAGGCTAACCGGATCTTGATGGAAAATTGAGTTGAGTTGGTCGATATTAGTAAAAACACCTATTTTTGTTAGCGCATCTTGAATCGCTGCGCTTTTATGATTTGTTTTGGCGCAGAGATGTTCTGCAATAGTTTGAAACGCTAGCGCTTTTTCTTTGACCTTGGCCGTCATGCCGCTGGTATCGGCGATAGATACGGACGGTAATCTGCCGGCACTCACCTGCGGTTGGATACCGGGATGGTTGCCTTTCGGTGGTACTAGCTTCGGCTGTGAAAATGTTCCGTTGGTCTCGGCTGGTACTACCGAGTTGCTGGGTTGCGCTGTTTTTAAAGGAACTGGAGGAATTCTTGAAAAAAAATAAAACTCGGTAGTCATGATATTTCTGATTCAAAAGTAAAAACAAGGAAACAGCCGGTTTTGTCTGTAAAAGCAGCAAATTACGCTGCAGCCCTTACTTGGTAACAGCCACGTGTAAACAGTTCATTTTTACTGGCGGTTTTGCTTGTTGCTTCATCGTTGCCGTGAGCACATGTTCAGCGGTACGCAGACTGGCACGGGCACGGCCCAGCGCGCGTGAGGCCTGCCAGCCGCGCGGGGTGGTCAAACCCCGCACAGCGTCACCGGCCAGCGGGAACGCCTACGGCCCAGCGGGGCCGGACGTCTTTTCCGCCCCTTTTAGCGAACCAAGTGCCTGTGATTGTTACCAAGAGGCACCTGATGCCACACCGCCTAACGCTTTGGCTGTTCGAGGCCGCTGTCGCGGCGTACTTCAGGCAAAGCCTCCGCCTTTGAAAAATCTGCTGAACAAGTTAGCCAGATTTTTTGAATTTGTAATAATTTGAATTTGAAGATCATGAATGATTTAGGAATTAAGGATAAGTCGGTAACGTTTTTTTTGACCGATAGGATAGCGCGCGTTATTAATAAAGGCGGCAGTCTGATTGGTGGTGTTTTTGGTGGAAAAAACGTTGATTTTGAAAGTGGCAGCGGACAGAAAAAAATCAGGCCGGCTATAAGTAGGTCAAAATCTCATGGCCATCTCAGTGAAATCAGAAGTAGCAAAGTAATAAATAACGCCAGCGCGATTGAGGTTCCGGAAAAAATTCCAGGGTGCGATAAATTGTTTTGTAATGCACTGCGGTGTTACGAAAATAAAAATATCATGGAATTTAACCGGATAATTAATGAGATCTACGATAAACACGATCACATTACGGTCCGGCGTGCCGGCAAGAGCTCACTGAGAGGTTACTTAAGCGAAGTTTTAAGTGTGCTGGAACTCAGGGTCGATGAAGCAGTCAAGTCAAACGAAAAAAAGACTTTGTCAATCGAGCTGGATTATACCTTTAGTGATATTGATGATGCATGTAATGAAATCAATAAGAAGATTATTAATCTGGCGAAAAAATACCGTGAAAAATTCGAATTTGAAATAAATTTTTCTATAGGCGGTGTGGAATTCAGGCCAGGCCTGAATTCCGCGCTGGAGTTTTTGCAGATCGAAAACTTGAAGCGCTTTGAATTTCGGAATTCCGACTGTTTGCCGAGCATAATTCCAGAATTGAAAATTTCACCTGTTATGGAGCTGGTTTTGAATCATTGTGATATCAGCACTCCAGGCAGTATTGCCAGCCTGACAAAAATTATGGCCAGTATGCAAAATTTGGGAACGATTCAGCTTGGGCCATTGCAGTTTCCTGAAGATACAGAGCAAGGCCACGTGCTATTTATCCAGCTCATAAAGCTTCTGCCCTCGTTGCCTCACCTTTCGCTGCTGCTGATTTCCAGATCAATTCATGAAAATATTAAAAATATCAAATTACCGAAGGCCCGTGATGCGGAGGGAAATTGTATATTTAATGAGGATGATTTGGCGCGGCTAAGATGGCAAGTGGAGGCGCGGCAAATGTAAAAATTAATTTTTAAAATACAGAAACTGGTTTAACCCGGGGTTGTTGTTTGCGTATATGTGAAAGCAATGCTGCGGGTTATGCCGGTGTGATATCGGTTGAATTTTAATTTATCGCTGCGTCGGGAGAAATCATGAGTAGGCCAGTCAATTCAGATAAAAAATCTTATGTCCATTTTGAAAATGAGAAAGAAGACGGGGGGGCTGGCGGGTTGGGTGCTAAAAAAATGAGCGTCGGCGCTGTGGTAAAAATCGTGATCGGAGGGTCTTTGCCTCGTTTGCCAGAGCGCGGGCCAGGATTTTTAAGAAAAATAATTGAAACCGTGAATCACGACATTCTCAATAAAAGGCAGGGCCTTGAGAAAAAGTAAGGCGCGGATCGAGCGCACTGAGTGGGTGTTATCGAAGTTTGGCGCTTATTGGAACGGTCAGGCGTGGGTTGTTACTCAGCATGAGCAAATGTGACTATCTCTACGTGGCATGGCCGTTAGACATGGCTCAGTGAAATTTTGACTTGCAGAACCTGAGGGATCTTCAGTTAATGGTGTTTTAGCTATTTAAATTTGAAGAAATTAAAATTAACCAAGCTTGATTTGTATTGGAGATTTTTATATGAGTACTGGCTCCGTTGGTAATGGTTTGAATTTGAGAAATGGACATAATCCTGTTCCAGGTAATGAGTGGCACGGCGTTACGCAAATTAATGGCCAGAATCGATCGACGCAGTATCAATATGGTGAAAGCAATTCCAGCCGTTCGAACATGTATAAATTATTGGGATACTCGGGACTTGGATTTTCCTTTTTGGCAGGGGTAGCTTGTACGAGTTTAGAAAATCCACATGTCAGAGTAGCAAGTTTTGTTGCTGTTTATACTCTGGGGGTGATAAGTGCTGCTCTGCTGATTCGTGATGCCGTTGATTCGGCGCGGGAAAATTTAACACGTAAACCCGAGTTAAATGACGTGAAAGGATAAAATAACACCGGGTATTTTCAAAATTGAAAATGCCCGGCATTGCATTGGCAGTATTTAAAAATCCTGTGCCGTGGTTTTCGCTTCAAGTTTATCGTTGCTTACGGCATTGAATTTTTTTTGAATATAAGAAGGTAGGAGGGGAAAACTCTTCATGAAAAATCTGGGCACCCAGTTTTTAACCTGAATTCATTCCATCGGCCATCCCGTTCTCGTGATCCTCGCGCAGCGTATCGCTGACAAGCGCACGCAACCAGCGGTTAGCGTCGTTGGATTCGAAGTTTTCATGCCAGTGCGCGGTGATCGTGATTTCCGGTGTTTTCACCGGTAATTCATAAATCGTGAATGCGTCGCTACGGTTCAGCGCCGGCGCGATGCGGCGCGGCACGGTGACGATCCAGTCGGTGCGCGCGAGAATCTCCGGCACCACCGTGAAATGCGGCACACGCAACACGATCTTGCGTTGAATGCCGTGTTCGATGAAGTGGTCCTCCACCTGCTGATGGCCGCTTTCCGTGGAAGTGACCTGCAAATGCGATAGCGCCAGAAAATGGCTAAGTGGCAGTGCCGGGCCCGGCAGCCCAGCGCGCCAGCGCGTCATACACACGTGGTCCTCGCGGAACAGCGAGGTGAAATGCGTGCTGTCCCTAAGGCCCGGCAGATTGCCGATCGCCAGGTCAAGCTGGCCGTTGCGCAGCGCTTCCTGAACCTGCGGCAGCGACAGCGACACCACTTCCAGCTTGATCTCCGGTGCCAGCACGGCCAGCCGGTCGCACAGCTTCGGCAAAAACACCAGCGAACCAATATCCGACAGCGCCAGGCGAAAGGTGCGGCTGCTTCGCGCGGCGTCGAATGGCGCGGTGAAGCGCAACACATCATGAGCCGCCACCATGGCGTGCTGCACCGCCTCGCGCATCGCCATCGCGGCCGAGGTTGGCACCATCTCATTGCCGGAGCGCACGAACAACGGGTCATCGAACATGGCCCGCAACCGGCCCAGCGCATAACTGACAGCAGGCTGCGACAGCCCAAGGCGGTTGCCCGCGAGCGTCAGACTGTTTTCTTCGAGAATCGCGTGGAAAACGCGCAGCAAATTCAGATCGACTCGGACTTCGTTCGTCATGCGAGGGCTTGGTCCAGATTGGGCAGATGGGACACTAGGGTAGGGGAATTTATCTCATTCGGGCAAAAACTTCAGTTTCGCGTAGCGCGTGTGAATGACTTGGCGAAGGACGTGCGTGGTGTGCGGAGGCAGGGCTCAGACTGGTAGATGAGCCGCGCTATTACCCAACCGGATGAAATAAACCCCGTCAGCGAGGAACGCGAGGTGCTGGGCCGTTACTTAACGGCAAACTACTTTCTTTGCCTGAGGGCGTAATCAGCTGAGTGGGTTATCCTGGATTTTGTTTAATGAATGACTTTGGAGTTATTGACGATGGGCCGCATTGACATAGTTGGGCAGACAGGCAAACGCTCCAGCCATAACGTTGCATCCATTGGCACCAATCCTGTACCCCGGCTTATAACGGGTTTAAATCAAACTCGCGCCAGTAAGCAGGAGATTTGGAATAAAAAAATATCTACGCCTGCGGTTGTGGATAAATCTGGAAAATTACTGGTATTTAAATATCTCGATGCGCTGCAAAATGCTGCGGCTCAGTTTTTTGCAGAAAAATTAACAGCGCTCAAAGCCTATGCTATTGCCGGAGGCAGCCTGACCGTAAAAAATGCTGCCGGAGATAATATTTTTCATGTGATTCTGCGGGATTCATTTAAAAATCACGATTCCCTGGAAAAATACTCCAATATTCTTGGAGACTTGCTGCATCTTGGATATCAGCAGAATCTGGATTTTTCTGAAAAAGGAAGTGATGGATATACTCTGCTGCATCTGGCAGCCTGCTTGCCTGATGCGAAGAGCGAAAGCCTGAGGAATATGGAGGAAATAATTAAATACTGTGACTGGGGTGTAATCAATGCAATGTCAAGCAGTAACGAAACAGCATTTTTTATTGCGCTGAAAAATAATAATTATAGCAATGCAAGATATTTGCTGAAGAACGGCGCAAATCCAGAGATAAAGGCAGGTGAGAATGATTCGATGGTTTTGCTGGAGAAAATAGCCAGTGAGTTACCCCCCGGAAGTTCCTGGAATTCGGGAGCCCGTGATTTTTTGGAGTTAAAGCTCGATGTTAGAAGTTATATCGCAAGAAAGAAATTGCGGAGTAAGGGAGGTAATTAGATGCGGCGTTAAATTGCATGCCTGGTTTACCGCGGTGCCCGTGAATTTTGAGTTTGACGCTGACGCGTGTGGGATCTGTTTTTTTGCGGTTGACAATATTACTGAGAGCCCGATTCGAATTAGATGGTCTGCAAGTCCAAAATTTTTCTCGCCATTGGTAATTTGGCGGAACTTTTTCAATATTGTTGTTACTTAAATTTGGAAATGATTATTCAGATAAAAGAGTCCAGGTTTACGTAACTTGGCTGTTAAGGGAATCTGGATAGTCGCGGTATTTCAGTTTTTGATTTGTCTCGGTGGATTAGATGTTTATGCATTTTGTTATGTAAGGTTGTGGTATTGGTGGGGTGGCAGGCTTTGCTGTTAAATGCTTCCCGGTATAGGGTGATTTTTAATATTTATGTGAGGTTGATATGAGTAAGTCTGGTGCGGGGCTTGGTAGTTTTTTTAATGGTGCGGTAAATCAACCGCAGGCTGATAGTGGCCTTGCTGGTAACAATAACAATAACAATAATGATAATGGTAGTGGATATTCATTGGCTCCAACGGATGGGCAGGTGCGGCGTAATGATGGTTATCCGATGGTTCAAACTGTGAGTGGTATTTCTGGGGAAATCTCTGTAGAACACTCTGAGAAAAACTCTGGGAAGAAAATTGACGATGATCAGAGAGAAGAAAATAATTCAGATGAAATTTCCTCGAATAATCAACCTGCACCGAGTCAGAAAAATGAGGAGGAAATAAAAGAATATTCTTCCCAGAGCCAGTCCTCATCTCAAGGCGAAAATATTGATAATTCAAAAGATAAAGAAAATACTTCATCCAGCTCGTCGCTTAACGTTGCTGACGAAAGTGCAGATGTAAATAATCAAAATAAGGATAATGTCGAAAACAAGGAAGTCCTGTGTTCGAGTTCGTCGTTTATCAATATCGTTCAAGACGAAAATGGTGGCAATGAAGGCGAAAATATTGGTAATAAAGAAGAAAATATTGGTGGCGATGCTCCGTTGGGACTACCATCTTCCAATGATTCAGTTGTTCACCATTCGGAACCGGAGCAATCAAAAACGGAACAGGAGTTTTTGGTTGATATCAATAAAAACTCAAATAACGCTGTCAATTCAGAAAATAACGAGTCAGAAGTTGATGATCAGCCGTCAGGATCGCAAGTATCATCGGTAAATAACAAGAAAAGTCTTGATCAGAGCAGGGATGTAGCGAGTTCGTCGTTGTTATCCAATGCTATTGCTTTGAATTCGCAGAGCCCTGCTGCATTGATTGCATTGGAAAATATTATTAAAAATCCGATATTAAATCATGATAATGAAGTCTTGAGTTGTTTAAGCATGATTCGAAGCATGATTCGAAGTATGAATAAAACAGAAGTGAAAAATTATTTTGAAAAAAAGCCTGAGGCAATGTGGGGAATTGTCGGCTACATCGTCTCGAACATGTCGGATTCTGGAGCTAACCCTGGTGCTCAAGGTTTGTTACATTTTATATTTGAGCATAAAGATATATTTGAAAAATTTATTGATTTTCCACCGTTTGAGATAAAAAATTTAGATCATAATAAACAAATAAATTTTTTGAAGTTAAAGGAGGTGTATGCTGCTTATCATCAGATGTGGAGTGAACTAGGTAACGTTTACGAGAAAGTGGTCAAATTGGATAATGCTATTATAGAAAAACAATTCCAAATTGAAAATGATCAGAATGAGATTAAAAGTCTTAATGGCGGCCAGGATTTTGGCATGTTTTCCAGGCTTGGGGGTATCTTTTCACAAAATAAAAATCTGAGTCAGCTCGAGCACAAAGACAGGCTTGCGGAGTTGCAAGATAAAATTAAAAAAATGCAGGTCGAGCTGAAGAAGCTGATTTCAGATAAAAATTCGATGAAACACGTGAGTACCAGCACGAACAAAGAGGTGGCAAATAAATTGTTTGATTATTTTTTGCAAAATAAGTTGGTTTTCGAACCTGAATACATAATTCCGTTAATTTTCAGCAGTATAGCAATATTAAGTTTTGTTAATCATGATCGTATGAAAAAATTACATAATTTTAGCGTTGATGGTAAAAATAGGCTAATCGATTACCCGATCAAAATGTATCGGGATTCACTGAGGTTTGTGAATTAACAGACTTAAAATTCTGCGAATACGCCCTCAAACGTCGCGCTGAAGTAATTTTCAATTTTCGTAAAGCGATTTTTATAATTTGGTGCGGATGGTGTAATTATGTTCATGGTGATTCGCTGTCCGGCCGTTAAAGTTTGCGATAAGCCAGTATTTGGAAAATACAGGGCGTATCTCTGATTATCTGGCCTATATGTATTGGATTAAAAATCAGGTGTTTGGGGATAATGGATTCGGCGGTAAAATTTTATCGCAGTCGAAAATTGACCTGACATGAGTGGGTTTTTAATGTTGTAAATACAGACCGCGCGAAGCAGTAGTTTATTTTATAAATTATTTAATAGAGGTTGATATGACATTGACTACTCAGGGTAGTGTTGCAAGTGGATCTTCGCAGAAAATTAATGATGTACCGAATACTGGTGGTATTTCAGCTGCCAGTACGAACGAGAGCCTGCCTCGCCGCCATAGTATGCCAAATTTTCAGGCGAGTAATCCAATCACCACTCCCGAACAGGTGAGTTCGGGTGAACGCAAGGCGGTCGCTGGAAATGATCCGGATTTTTCTTTGGCTGACGGTTATAAAGAATTTTTGTTGAAAAAAAATGCTAGTGATGCAGTAAGATTTAAATTTGCGGAGGGTCAAATTTTAAACATTCGCGAAAATTTAGGCATTCTGGGTACGCCGGGTAAATTTGATGAACGTATTGATGCGACGATTTCTCTTGAGAAAAACGGCCCGTTGAGTATTGTTGTCAATACAATGATAGAGCTTAAAGAATTGAAATTTTCAGATAAAAAGAATTTGTATAGCGATGTGGCACGTATTTTTAGAAAACTTTCGGCGGTAAATGTTAAACAATTTTTTGATAATAATGCGGGTTGCGCATCAGGTTTTGTGAATACCATTATTGAGAATTCATCCAATAGTGGGGCTATGAATTTATCGCGTATCGTATTTGATAATCCGCTTGTATTTGGGGATTTTATTAAAATTCCTGAATTTAAAATTAAGCCTTTGGAGGTCAAGTTGGAAATGGCATTTTATTATATCGAGGATATACGTTCCAGGTTGAACACGGTTTTTCAAATTCTTATAAAGAATTTTAATGAGGTTTGTGATATTCGGAGAGAGATTGGTAAATTAGAAAATGAGCTTGCCGAGAATGGTGAGTTTATTAAGTCTCTTGAGTATTACATAAAGCCAGGGTATTTTAATAAACCTAAATGTACACCGGATATAACTGGTTTGCATGTGGCGACGCTTAGGCTTGGTGATTTAAAGAATAAAAAAGGTGAGTTGATTAAAAATATTAAATTGCAGAAAACTAAACTGAATGCTGCAATTGAAGCGAAGGAAAAATTGGATTTTGTACATACAGGTGATAAGAAAAAAAGAGTGTATGACATTTTTGATGATTTAAAGAAAAATAACTTTGCAATAGAGTATTCAAAATTGAAAGTGTGGGTGTTAATTACAATGCACATTTCTCATATGGCTGGCCTGTCATTGATGGAAGACAATTGTAAATTTAGCGAGCCGAGCAAACTTCTCTCGCTTGTGGGGGGGCTGCCTCAGGCTCAGGGGTAAGAAGTAAATTAATTCATCAATAACCCCCGGCATGGAGCGATAAAACTCCACGCTGGTATTATTTTTTTAATTAAAATGGCCGTTTTATCCTTTGTTGCTTCAGGATGTTATTTTTCTGAGTCGCCAGGATAATACGGCCATTGTTGCGATGTTTCGCTATTAATTTGTTTGACAACAGAGTTAGTGCCGTTTGCTTTCGCGGCACGCGAATTTAGGTCGTGTGAGCACCGGATAGCCGATATGCGGGAAGGGTGTCTCGTCGTGTTTGGTATCGCGCTTGTGTGCCAGATTGGAGAGGGCGTGCGTGGGCATTCGATAGCCGTATATCCGATAGGTAGCAAATGTGAGGGCTGGCGGATCGGACCGGAGCGTCCACGCATTACGCGAAAGAGGATTTCAGTTGAGGCGACGCGATGATCAAGGAATGCAGCGAGCACATGCTTAAAGATAACTTGAGGCAATGGAGCTCTTCTGGCGCAAGCCATTACATGGCAGAGGCTTTCGAGTACTCACGTGCTGCTCTGGGCATTAGCCTGCTGAATCGAGCGTATTGAGCGGACGGGAAACGCTGGGCGGACGCTCTCTGAGCGTCGATTTTCAGAGCTTCAGCGCAAATAAAAAGGGCTTACATGCACAAGCATGTAAGCCCTTCGTATCTTTGGTAGGCCGTACGGGATTCGAACCTGTGACCAACGGATTAAAAGTCCGCTGCTCTACCAGCTGAGCTAACGACCCAAAAGAGAAACGAAATTATAGCGATATGCTCGCTGATCTGTCAACTCATTCCACCCAGTTAATCGCAAAAATCTTCACTCGCAATGCTCCTTACGGATGGAGAGGCGAGGACATCAGCACCACGACGATGCATGCGACCAGCCCTTTGCTCCTCAGGCCCGCCCGCTGCTACTTGATCTGCGACAGCTTGTCCTGTGCCGCCTGAGCCACTTCGGAGCTGCCGTACTGTGCGATTAGCTGTTCCAGCGTTTTCTTTGCCGCAGCTTTTTGCCCTTGCTCAAGCTGGTTGTTGGCAATCGCCAGCAAGGCTTCTGGTGCACGAGGATGCTGCGGGTAGTTTTTCACCACGCTTTGCCACATCGCCGTCGAGCCCTTGTAGTCGCGTAGCGCATACAGCGCGTTGCCAAGCCAGTATTGCGCGGTGGGCTGGTAGGGGCTTTGAGGATACTTCGAGATAAAGCTGCGGAACGATGCTGCTGCGTTTTTGAACTCGCCATTGCGGAACTGTTGCGAAGCCGCATTAAACGTTTCCGTTTCACCTGGCTGCACGGTGCCTTGCACCCCATCCACGGTTTGCTGTTGCGGCTCGAACTTCTTCAGCCGGCCATCGAGGTCGGCGTAGTAGTCCTTTTGCTGCTTTTGCAATGTGGTGAGCTGGTTGGCCAGATCCTCGTTTTGTCCGCGCAACGTCGCAACCTGCTGGTTCAACTGGTCAAGACGGTTGGACTGATCGAGGATCGTGCGCTGGGCTGCGGCCAGTTGGCTGGACAGACTGTCTGTCCTGGCGCGCAGATCAAGCACGGCCTGGCGGGCCTGGTCGTCGTCGAACAGGCCCGCATGAGCTGGCGTGCCCAGCATCAGGGTTGCGCTGGCGGTGCAAGTTGCTGCGGTAATCCGCAGCCAGGAGAAACGGTACGTCATACGGCTTGCCACCTGTGCGGGTTACTGTTGATAAACGAGATCTGAACGGCGGTTTTGTGCCCATGACGCTTCGTCATGACCGGTTGCCATTGGCTTTTCTTTACCCAGGCTCACCGCTTCCATTTGCGAGTCGGCTACGCCGAGCAGTGCCATGGAGCGGCGCACGGCTTCAGCCCGTTTCTGCCCAAGCGCGAGGTTGTACTCGCTGGTGCCGCGTTCGTCGGTATTGCCCTGGATCAGCACGCGGCGGTCCGGATGGCTTTTCAGATACTGCGCATGCTGTTGCAGCAGCGGCTGATAGCTGTCCTCAACCGAGTAGCTGTCGAAGTCGAAATAAATGCTGCGTTTGGCCAGCGGGCTGTTTGGATCGTTCAGCGGGTCAATCGTGACCTGGGTGACCGCGTTCGGGTTCGGCTGGGTGCTGACTGCGCCACCTTTATTGGCGTTGTCGTCGAGTTTCACTCCTGAATGGCAGGCGGCCAATGCACTAACGGTCAGTACGGATAATGCGATGCGTAGTTTGGACATCATTTTTACTCTCCTTGTGTTATTGCCTAAACGGACCCCATGACGGCTCACGAACACTGCCGCCCGGAACGGACAGGACCTGCCGGGTGCGACCGTCGGTCGACACTGCCGCTAACACGCCACGGCCGTTCACCTGTGTGGCGTAAAGAAGGTACTGACCATTCGCCGCGTAGCTGGGCGATTCGTCGTGTGTGGTGTCGGTCAGGCCTGTCGCTGTGCCGGACTGAAGGTCTTGTACGTAAAGCCGGAAGCCGCCGCCGCTGCGCGAGATATAGGCGAGCTGCTTGCCGTCAGGGCTCACGCGCGGGCTGGTGTTGTAGGCGCCATTGAAGGTCACGCGCTGGGCTGCGCCCGCGCTTTCGCCTTGTGCGGACATGCGGTAGATCTGCGGTGCGCCGCCACGGTCGCTCGTGAAGTAGATCGACTGGCCATCCGGTGAGAACGCGGGCTCGGTATCAATCGAGCTGCTTTGGGTCAGGCGGCGCAGGCCGCTGCCGTCAACATTGACCGCGAAAATCTGGGTATTGCCGGTGCGGGAGAGCGCGACGGCCAGGGTGCGGCCATCTGGCGACCACGCAGGCGCGCTGTTATTGCCCTTCTGGTTGGACACCACGATGCGGCGGCCAGTGGGCAGGTCGTGAATATAGACAACCGGTTTTTTCTTTTCGAACGAGACATACGCGACCTTGGTGCCGTCTGGCGACCACGCGGGCGAAATGATCGGTTCGGGGCTGGAGAGCGCGATGCGGGCGTCTTGCCCGTCTGAATCGGAAATCTGCAACTGGTAACGGTTACCTGCTTTGACGATGTAGGACAGGCGGGTGTTGAACACGCCGCGCACGCCCATCAGTTGCTGGTAGATGTAATCGGAAACGCGGTGCGCGTTGGCGCGCAATTCAGTGGCGGGGCCTGCTAGTGCCAGGCCACCCAGGCTTTGCTGCTTCACGGTGTCATACAGCTTGAAGCGGATTTCGTACTGGCCATTTGCCAGCCGGTTCACGCTGCCCGACACGAAAGCATTGGCCCCTTTGGCTTTCCAGCTGCCCAGGTCAACCGCATCACCTTCGGCGACCGGTGTGGTGCCAGCGTCGATATTGGTGAATTTGCCGCTGCGCTGCAGATCCTGGCGCACGATTGCGCTGACCTGCTGAGGGGCCGCGGCTTCATTGGCGAAGGTCGCCACCGCGATGGGAAACTGGGTTGAGCCAACGCCAGTCACAAGGACGTTGAGTTGCGCGTTGGCGGCACTGCCCGCTGCTATCAGGCAGGACGCCAGAAGTGTTTGCAGGCCTAGTCTAATCATCAAGCTCATGCTGTGTGAATCCCCCAAAACAGTTGTTTCAACACGCTACGCCAGCAGACAGAGACAGACTAGGAAATGGCTGATTCGTTCCCGGGTGCTGCTGCCGGGGTGCCACTGGGTCTGCCACTATCCTGCTGGACGTAATGTGATCGTAAAGCTGGCAGGTGCCTTGCCATTGGTATCGAGTGGCATCGGATCTGAGCGCTGCACCGCCCGTAATGCAGCGTCGTCCCACTGGGCGTTGCCGCTGCTACGAGTGATGGTTGCGCTCAGCAAGGTGCCGGTGGGTGAGCAGCGTACCGCAACGACGGTTTCGAGGCTTTGAGTGTCACCTGCCCACACGATGTTCGGCCGCACGCGCCGCTGAACTTTCTCGGCATAGCCAGCAGAAGCAGCATTACCGCCTGCGCCGCTGCCATTGCCGCTTTTTGCCAGGCCGTTGCCGGTTGAGCCTTCGCCGCCCGCCATTCCGCGTAACTGCGCGAGCCGCGCGCGCCGTGCTTCATCCAGTTTCTTCGCTTGGGCATCGGCCTGAGCCTTGGCTTTGGCGGCCTTCTGGGCCTCGGCTTTTTTCTGTGCGTCGGCGGCCTGGGCCTGTTGCTGCTCGGCCTGCTTTTGCTCTTTTTCTTTCTGCTGTTCTTTTTGCTGCTGTTGTTGCTTTTGTTGCTCCGCTAGCTGCTGCTTCTGTTTTTCTGCCAGTTGCTTTTGTTTGGCCGCTGCGGCTTTTTGTGCGGCTTGATCGGCGGCGAGTTGCTGCTGGCGTTTGGCTTCAGCTTCCTGCTGAGCTTGCAGCAACTGCTGTTGGCGCAACTGTTCGGCAAGCTGTGCCTGGCGCGCGGCTTCGCGTTGTTGACGTTTTTTCTGCTGAAGCGCGATCTCTGCGTCTTCGTCGGGCAGCACCGGTGCAGGGGCGACCGGTGCCGGAGGCGGCGGGACCGGGCGCGGCGTGGGGGTGTCCGGGATCTCGCTCCATAGCTCTGCTTCAGCGCCCGCAGGCGTGCTGTTTTGCCACTGGATGCCGTGATACAGGAAAAATCCGAGCAGCACGTGCATGGCCAGCGCGAAGACGAATGCGCGCCCTGTGCCGCGTTCACGCGGTGGCTGGAGCGGAAGGTCGGTATTCCTGCGGTTCATTGTGATTTGACGAGGAGCCCAACGCGTTTCACGCCACGTGCTTTCAGCTCGGACATGACATTCATCACGGCTTCGTATTTCACGGTTTTGTCGGCGGCGATCACCATGGGCTGATCGGGATGCGTTTGCTGGCGATCCGTCACGAAGCTATTTAGATCTGCCCTGGTCATATCTTCCTGTTGCGTCGCACCAGCGTCATCTTTGTATTTGATGCTCATGTTGCCGTCCGCGCGGATATTCACTACGACGGGGGGCATCTGCTGCTGTGGCGCAGCTCCGCCGACGGTTGGCAGGTTGACGATAGTTGGCGCGACCAGCGGGGCCGTCACCATGAAAATCACCAGCAAGACGAGCATCACGTCGATGTACGGCACGACGTTGATGTCGGACATCGCGCGGCGTGTCGTACGGCTGCTGCGCATGGAAGAACCAGCCATCGTGGGCTCCTTATTGCGCCTGGCGCTGCAAGATGTTCGAGAACTCTTCGATGAAGGTTTCGAAGCGAATGGCAAGACGGTCGATATCGTGCGCGTAGCGGTTATACGCGACCACTGCGGGGATCGCCGCGAACAGGCCGATGGCCGTCGCCGTCAGGGCCTCGGCAATGCCGGGCGCGACGTTGGCGAGGGTGGCCTGCTGCACGTTGGCGAGGCCGCGAAACGCGTTCATGATCCCCCAGACCGTGCCAAACAAGCCGATATACGGACTGACCGAACCCACCGAAGCGAGAAACGAGAGATTGGCTTCCAGCGCATCCATTTCGCGCTGGAAGGCCGCGCGCATCGCGCGGCGCGCGCCATCCAGAATCGCGCCTGGATCATTCAGGCGCTTTTCTTTGCCCTTCAGGAATTCACGCATGCCGGATTCGAAGATCCGTTCCAGTGCGCCAATAGTGTGGCGATTGTGGGCTGCGCTCTGATACAGCGCCTGGAGATCGCCGCCTGACCAGAAATCGCGCTCGAAGCGCTCGGTTTGCGCCCGGGCGCGGCGGATCGCAAACCATTTGCGGAAGATGAAGGTCCACGACAGCAGCGACAGTAGCAACAGCAGCGCCATCACCGCCTGGGCCAGCAGGCTCGCATTGAGGACAAGGGAGATGATCGACAGATCTTGGGTAGGGTTCATAGAGTTTCGCTATAACGTCCCGGAAAGGCGTATCCGGCTGGGAGAGGGACGGTTGAGTGGCAAAAAAACGGAAAGCCCCGCTGGGCTGCTGGCCGAACCATGCTGGGTTGCACGTGGATTGCGTGAATCAAGTGGTGCCTGGTGTTTGGTGCCTGGTGCTGGTGGAGAGCGGCGCATGAAAAGCAGACAAGGTTCAGGCGCTTGACTCTGCGGTACGGTGGCTGGGTGGTCCGCGCCGTAATGCTTCAAGGACTGGCGGCGGAATCGCGGTGGGGCGTAACGCACTGCGCCCAACGCAGCCAACCCGGATCGTGCCGGTTGTCAGCAGTGCTCCATCACGCCACGCTTCCTGGATGAAATCGATCGAAGCGCGCCCGATCCGGGCAATCTGGCTCACGATAGTGAGCATGTCGTCAAGCCGGGCGGGGGCGCGATAGTCGAGCGCTGCGCGGGACACCACGAACTGCGCGTCACCTTTGCTGGCCAGCTTGTGCTGGTTGATGCCACAGGCACGCAGCCATTCGGTGCGGGCCCGCTCGAAAAACTTCAGATAGTTCGCATAAAACACGATGCCGCCCGCATCGGTGTCTTCGTAATACACCCGGACGGACCAGTTGAAATGGAGTTCGACGGCAGACGGGGATTGACTCTGGCTCTGGCTGGTAGGCGGATTCATGCGGCGCATTTTACTGGAAGCTGTTTCGCTGGCGTGATTTGATTTGGCGTGCCATGTGTGCCCCCAGCGCGCTTAGCCGCGATGAATTGACAGGCTAGCGAACGATTGCGCGACCGGCATAAGTTCGATGGTGTTGATATTCACATGCGCTGGCCGCGTGGCGATCCAGTAGATCGAGTCGGCGATGTCTTCGGCGGAGAGCGCCTGGACGTTCTGGTAAACGTTGGCGGCTTTGCTGTCGTCGCCATGAAAGCGGATATTCGAAAACTCAGTGCCGCCGCATAGCCCGGGTTCGATGTTGGTGACACGTATGGCGGTGCCGGTGAGGTCTGCCCGCAGGTTCAGGCTGAACTGCTGGACAAAGGCTTTGGTCGCGCCATATACGTTGCCGCCAGGGTACGGCCAGTTGCCAGCCGTCGAGCCGATATTGAACACGTGACCACGATTGCGTTCGAGCATCCCGGGCAGCAACGCCCGCGTGACTTGCACGAGGCCGGTGCAGTTGGTGTCGATCATGGTTTGCCAGTCGTCGAGTGCAGCGCGTTGTGCGAGTTCTTGCCCGAGCGCCAGCCCTGCGTTGTTGACCAGCACGTCGATGGCAGCAAACCTGGCGGGCAGTGTGGCGGGGATGGCCGCGACGGCAGCGCGGTCGCGCACGTCAAGTGCGTATGGCAGTAATGCTTCGCCAAGCTCATCCGCGAGTGCTTGCAGGCGTTCGATGCGGCGTGCGGCGGCGATCACCTGATGGCCACCTTTAACAAAAGCGCGGGCGATTGCTGCGCCAAACCCTGATGACGCTCCGGTGACAAATACGATCATGACGGCTCCGTGAGCGGTAACAAGAACAAGAAAAAGAAAGAGCCAAAGACTACTTGTAAATGCCGTGGTGCAGCAAGAGGCGCGGCAGGTGCTGGCCTGTCTCTGCTGCGCGGGTGTTCCGTCATGGCAGCGGGCGCTGCGGCCAGGTGCCGGAAAGACGCTTGGCAAAGACATGGCGTTGATTGCTGGGCAGGGGACGGGCAGGGCCTTATGGAGCGCTTGGCCGGGCGGTTGACAGAGCAGTTGAGGAGGCATTTCACGTGAGGAATCTGGGTGCTTTCGGGCCTGGTTGCCTATTCAGAAGGCTTCCAATAAACTAGCGCGCTTAACCCGTGCGTAACTGGCGATAAAGCCCTTTAGGGCCAAGGTGGAGCACCCCACCGTGAAGCGCAGGGGGTTGTTTTTTGCCGTTCGCCTGGGCAGCCGGAATCCGTGGGCCATATGCGCTGCTGGCGGCTGTCCTGTCTTGTGAGCGGCTTTCTCTTTCTGCCTGAATCCGCTCCGTCAAGGTTAGTCCCGTCCCCAGCCGCCGCGCGTGCCAGTTGTGCATGTGGTTCGTGTGGCCTGCGCATGTGAGCGGCGGTTCGCGCATGATCCGGTCAACCTGAACATCCATAACGGAACTTTTATGTTTGACAGAGCCCAGAGCACTATCGCCAATATCGACCCTGACCTGTGGCAGGCGATCCAGCAGGAAAACCGCCGCCAGGAAGATCACATTGAGCTGATCGCGTCGGAAAACTACACGAGCCCGGCTGTCATGGCCGCGCAGGGCTCGCAACTGACCAACAAGTACGCCGAAGGTTATCCAGGCAAGCGCTATTACGGTGGCTGCGAGTACGTCGACATCGTTGAGCAACTGGCGCTTGATCGCGTCAAGCAGATCTTCGGCGCTGAGGCGGCCAACGTGCAGCCTAATTCTGGTTCGCAGGCCAACCAGGGCGTGTTCTTTGCAATGCTCAAGCCAGGCGACACCATCATGGGGATGAGTCTCGCGCATGGCGGTCACCTGACGCACGGCTCGCCCGTCAACATGTCGGGAAAGTGGTTCAACGTGGTGAGCTACGGCCTGAATGAAGCCGAAGATATCGACTACGCAGCGGCAGAAAAACTCGCGCAGGAGCACAAGCCGAAGATGATCGTGGCGGGCGCTTCCGCGTTCGCGCTGCACATTGATTTTGAGCATCTGGCAAAAATCGCCCGCTCGGTGGGCGCGTATTTCATGGTCGACATGGCGCATTACGCTGGGCTTATCGCCGCAGGGGTTTATCCGAACCCAGTGCCGCATGCCGACTTCGTGACCACCACCACGCACAAGAGCCTGCGTGGCCCGCGCGGTGGTGTGATCCTGATGAAGTCCGAATTCGAAAAAGTGATTAATTCGGCGATCTTCCCTGGCATCCAGGGTGGCCCGCTGATGCATGTGATCGCAGCTAAGGCCGTGGCTTTCAAGGAAGCGCTTGCGCCAGAGTTCAAGGTGTATCAGCAACAGGTGCTCGAGAATGCACGGGTTCTGGCTGAAACCCTGGTGCAGCGTGGCTTGCGCATTGTGTCGGGCCGCACTGAGAGCCATGTGATGCTGGTCGACCTGCGCGCCAAGCAGATCACCGGCAAGGCGGCAGAAGCCGCGCTGGGCGCGGCGCACATCACGGTGAACAAGAACGCGATTCCTAACGATCCTGAAAAGCCATTTGTGACGAGCGGTGTGCGTCTCGGTTCGCCCGCGATGACCACGCGCGGTTTTGGCGTGGAGGAAGCTGTTCAGGTTGGGCATCTGATTGCGGATGTGCTGGACCATCCTGAAGACGCTGGCGTGATCGAACGTGTGCGTGGCCAGGTGAGCGAGCTGACACGCCGCTTTCCGGTTTATCGCTAGGCCGCGATGCATTGTCCTTTTTGTCGGCACGAAGATACCCAGGTCGCTGATTCGCGGGTATCCGAAGACGGCGCGGTGATTCGCCGCCGCCGCCGCTGCCCAGCCTGCGATAAACGTTTTACGACGTATGAGCGGATTGAGCTGGCGTTGCCGTCGGTCGTCAAAAAGGATCGCAGCCGCACTGAGTTCGACCGCCGCAAGATCGTGGCCAGCATGCAACTGGCGTTGCGCAAGCGCCCAGTTGCAGCTGACGCGATTGACGCTGCAGTGGCACGCATCGAAGATCAACTCCTGGGCAGCGGTGAGCGTGAAGTGCACAGCGAGCGCCTTGGCGAGCTGGTCATGAATGAGTTGCGCGCGCTCGACACCATTGCTTATGTTCGTTTTGCTTCCGTGTACCGGCGCTTTGAAGATGTGTCTGAGTTTGAAGACGTGATCGAAGAGTTTCGCCGCATGGCCAATTCCCCCGCCCCGGGCCGTTCGCCCAAAAAACGCTGAGCTTGAATCTGGGTTTGGACCTGAGTTTGGACTTGGACTTGGGTTTGGACTATTAACCAGCCGCATTCGCAGTTTCCTTCGCGTTTTCATCGCTATTTCCCCCGTTCAGTTCTGACCATTACGCGTGCATTGTTGCGCGGTTCAATCCCTGTCCGTTAGCTAGCCATTCGGCTAATTGTCACGCTGTGCCTGGCACACTACATTGGCTGCATTCTTTGACGTAATCAGGGATGCAGATGAAATTTAGTGCTGTGTCAAAACAGGTTTCAGGTGGTTTCACGCTGATCGAAACTCTGATGGTGATTGCGCTGGCGTTGCTGATTGCAACGCTGGCGGTGCCATCGTTCGTGCTCTGGCAGGTGCGCGACCAGGTTGATAGCCGTGCTCGCACATTTGCGGCCACGTTGGGATTTGCTCGCAGTGAAGCGGTGCGGCGCGGTGTGCCCGTCACGGTGTGCCGCACGGATCAGGCGAGGCAGTGCCTCGGGGTAGCGCAGCCTTGTGGCGGCGCGCATGACTGGTCGTGCGGTTGGGCGGTGATCGCTGAGCCTGCCGGGGCGCAAAAAGTACTACGGGCCCAGTCAAGCGAGCTGGACGTGCGAATTTCTGGTGTGCTGAGTGATTTGACCTTTACGCCACCGGCAGGGCAATTGATCGGCCGTTTTCGCCGCTTTGAAATTGCGCCACGCGTAGCTTCCCAGGAAATGCAGGGGCCGCGTTTTCAGCGCTGCATCCGGATTGCCGCAGGGGGCCGTGTCCGGCTGGCAGAAGGTTCATGTGGAGCAAGACCATGAGCCGCAGACGGGTTGCGCAGTGTGCTGGCATTGCGCTGGTCGAAGTCATGCTCGCTATCGTCTTGATGGCGGTGAATGCGATGGGTCTGATTGCCACGCAGTTATGGACGGTGCGTGAGACGCGCGCGATGTTGCTGCGCGAGCAGGCCTGGTTTTTTGCCGATGCTCTCGCTGAGGCGGCGCATGGCGTTGAGGCTGGTACGCGGGTTCAGCAGTGGCAGGGTCGGGCCGTGGATGCGTTGCCGCAGGCGCGTGTGCGTGTGACGTATTCGGGTGGGGCAGGCATGGCGCAGGTGAGCTGGGCTTCGGTGCGTGGCGTGTCAGCCCGTGTGCCAACGCTCCAGACACCTTCGGCACCTCAGGAATCAGACTGCGCTGAGCGGTCAGGTGACTTAGGTGACTTAGGTAACTTAAGTGACTCAGGTGACGTTGGCAACGCATGTGCTTCGCTGGGGTTTGCTGCATGAGGCCTCGCTTTGCTGTCCACTTCGTTCGCCGCCATGCTCGTTTCTGCACGCGTGGTCATACGCTGCTTGAACTGCTGATTGCGCTCGCGCTGGGGCTGGTCGTGACGGCCGGTGCGGTGTCGCTGTATCAGTCGCAACGCAATGCGTTCCAGCGCGCAGGGGATGCACTCCAGATGAATGAGGCGGGGAGGGCTGCGCTGACGCTAATCGGCCAGCAGATTCAAATGGCGGGCTTCACCTTTGCCGATCTGCCACGTGATCAGCGTCCGGCCCAACCTTTGCCAGCGGTGTTCGGTTGCAGCGGTGCGCGCCCTGCAGGATCGGGTGCTGGCGGCAAGTTCACCTGTTCACCTTTGGCGAGCCAGTCTGACGGGATTCTCATTCGCTATTTCGACGATGGTCTGGCGACATGGAGATCCGCAGCTGGGTTGGCGACGGATTGTCTTGGCCAGGGCGTGAACTCCGTGAGCCCGATGGGCGCGGCAATTACGAATCTTTATTACGCGAGGATGAGTGGCTCGACAGGCCAGCCTGAACTGTATTGCGAAGGTAGCGGCAAGCCTGGTTCAGCGCAGCCCGTGGTTGAAGGGGTAGAGCGTCTGCTGGTTCGGTACTGGTCAGAAGGGGCGGTACAGGCGCTCGCGGCACACATGCTCACGCCTGAACAATGGCGTCATGTGGTGGCGGTTGATGTGTGTGTGCTGGTGCGCGGAGGGGTACAGCCGCAAGCCGCGCCTTATGTCGATTGCGAGGGGGTGACGGGGGTCAGCAGTGACAGCCGCATGCGGCGAGCGTTCTGGCGTCACGTGGCGCTGCGCAATGTGCAGGGTGGTGCGTTGCGATGACGTGCCGGTTGCACTTTCTCCTGCGCTTGCGCCCACATCGCGCGGCCGTCATGCGGACGATGACGGCAACCCCGGCACGCTCACGTGGAGCGGTACTGCCCGTCGTTCTGCTCTTCGCCGCGATGATGCTGGCCACGACCGCGGCATGGTTCGAGCTTTCGCTGGCCGCGACACGCGGTGCAGCGAACACACATGATTCGCTGCAGGCTTTTCATGCGGCGGATGCCGCGCTGATGTTGTGCGCCCGTTCTGTGCTGGCGGAGGTAGTTGATGAGGCCGTTGACCGGACGGGTAGCGCTGATCGACGTGATCGCGCCACCATCGCGCAACAGCAACAGCAACAGCAACAGCAACAGCAACAGCAACAGCAACAGCAACAGCAACAGCAACAGCAACAGCAACAGTCGCCCCCAGAGCATCCCGGGAATCCCACTACGCGTCTGACTCAAGCCGTCTTCGATGCGGCGGCTATTACACCGTTGCCACGCTGGCGCGGCTCAATTCGCCCGCCGCGCTGCCTGATTCAGGCGCTTCCTTTGCTTAAGCGTCCTGAGGCTCGTGCCTGGCGTTTGAGCGCGCAAGGGTTTGGCGCAACGCTGGAAACCCAAGTCTGGTTACAGCTTGACCTGGTGCTTGAGGATGGCGAGATCGAGCGGCATTGGCGGCGCATCGCCGCACGGCCGTTTTAGGGGAAGCGCATGACGCTACGCGCAAGAGGATTCACGTTGCTGGAACTGATGATCGTGCTGGCGATTGGCGCTACGCTCGCGGCGTTTGCGGTGCCGTCGTATTTCAATCAGGTGGTGCAGGCGCACCGGATGGAGGCAGTAGCTGCGCTTTATCGCGCTGCGCAGTTTCTTGAGTCGAATGCGGGAAATGCTGGAGAAGGCTTGCCCGGTGGGCTGGACCAGGCACCGTCAGTGGGAACGGCGGTGTACCGCTTGCGTGTGGTGCCAGCGGATGTGCCGGGAGGGGACTACGTGCTGGAGGCACAGCCAGTGGAGTCCGGGCCGATGCATGCCGATGCCTGCGGTGTTTTCGTGCTGGATGCCAGCGGACAGCGCAGCAACCGCGATGGGAATTTAGCCGGAGCGGGTGCCCGAACCTGCTGGAGCACCCGTTAGCTCGTGCTGGACGTTAGATCTAAGCGCAGAGGCGGTTGGTGTGCGGCTAGCGTGCGTCTTTGCGGGTGTCGCGCCGGATTTGTTTCCATACGCGGTACGTTTCCCATGCGGCGAAGCTCAGGCTGCCCCATTTGAGGATGGGTACCGCGCTGGCGATCAGCGTGGTGCGCAATGGTTTGGCGAGTAACAGTGAGGCCAGTGAGCTAAGCAAGGGGTACTGCTTGAGCAGCGAGCCAAACTGGGTTCCGGTATTTTTTGCTGCACCCCAGCGTAGGTTGCCAAGGCTGGGCACCAGGAATTTGATCCAGTTGAAGCTGGCGACGGCCTGGCGGAGTTCGGCGGTGGCCTGGCCAAGCTCCTCGCGTTCGAGATCCGCACGAATAATCAGCAACTGCTTGCGTACCGCGCGCAGACCCGGTGTGCTCAGGTCTTTGGCAACCGGTCGCCGCTCTGAAACGTTATCGGATTGGGTTGAGCTCATAAGGGAGTGGGCAGTAGCGGTGGGCAGAAGGAGCGATTAAGCGGACAGCAAGGCCAGGGTCGGACTGACGCTGCGGGCTTTATTGCCGGCGAAAGAGTTCCCGGTCTTTTTCGAATTCGTTGAGCGTGGCTTCGAAAATATTGGGTACTTGCTGCAGCCCGCGGCGGGCACGTAACGCACAGAAAATGGCGGCTAGCGCATAGACGCCCGTAATGCTGCCGAGTGCCGCCCAACGCCAGGGCGTGTTCCAGAAAACGATGGCGATCAGTGCGGTGAGGGCAATTAATGCCATGGTGGCCAGCATCATCGCTGCCAGGCCGAAAAACAGTGTGCTGAACAAACGGCTTTTTTCTTCGGCCAGCTCGATGCCGGCGAGTTCAAGCCGTGTTTGCAGAATGGCGAAAACGGAGCCGAAGAGGCGGCGTAACGGACTGGAGTCCGCACGCTGCGATGGGTTGTCGATCGTCATGACTGAGGGCGCGTTCCCGTGCGTGGATTCCGTGCGTAGCGATACGCGAAAAAAGTCCGGCCAGCGAGTGGTGTGTGCCGGCCGGCCTGATTTGATAGCGCGCCGGTGAGATTGCCCGGGCAGGCTACGCGTTACTTGCGATTTATCAGCAGACCGATCAGTGCGCCGATACCAGCGGCAATGCCAATGGAGGCCCATGGATGCTCGTGGACATAATCGTCCGTGGCGCGTGCTGCTTTTTTGCCTTTTTCAACGACGACGACTTGTACGTCAGCGGCTTTTTCTTTGGCTTGCTTGATGCGGGCCAGGGTTGTTTCGCGCAATTCTGACGCGCGTTCACCGGTGGCGCTAGCCGCTTGCTTCAACAAATCTTCTGCATCTGCGAGAACAGTTTTGATATCCGACATCGATGGCTCCTTATTGATTTCTGACATTGACAGCTTCTTTCTCGTCGCGTCAAACGTGAATCGTAACCAAAGAAATGGTCTCTGGCGAGCGCATTCACGCATGTTTCGTTCCAGGGATGCCGCTGCTGGAGCATTCATGTGACTTGTACGGCATAGCCAAAGCGTGAAGGGTATGGCGTACAGGTGCTGTACAGGTGCCAGGGCAGCGTGCTTGAGAGGGACCAAGCCAGACATCAGTTTTTGCTGCTGTCACCGTAGTTTTTGCAACCTGGCGGCGTCATTTGCCGAAGCGCGGCGCAAATGAAAGAGAAAAACTTATAACGAACCGCTTATAACGGTCTGACGTAATGTTTGTTCGCCGAGTTGCACCACTGCCGTATGCTGGCCGTTTTGCCACGTCCTGCGGGCATGCTGTTGCTTTGGGCCCGCTCAACCTTCAGGAGCCGCACCATGAGTCTACGTCTCGGCGATACCGCCCCCGATTTCGAACAGGAATCCAGCGTTGGTCCTATTCGCTTTCATGAATGGCTGGGCAAGAGTTGGGGGGTGCTGTTTTCGCATCCAGCTGATTTCACACCGGTTTGCACCACTGAACTTGGTCTGACGGCCAAGCTCGCCAGCGAATTTGAGCGGCGTAATGTCAAAACGATTGCGTTGTCGGTGGATAGCGCGGAATCGCACAAAGAGTGGATCAAGGACATTAACGAAACGCAGGCTGCCAACGTCGGTTTTCCGATTCTTGCCGATGGCAACCGCAAGGTTGCTGAGCTGTACGACATGATTCATCCGAATGCGAGCGCGACGCTGACGGTGCGTTCGCTGTTTGTGATTGATCCGGAGAAAAAGGTGCGGCTAATCATCACGTATCCGGCTAGCACCGGGCGGAACTTTGATGAAGTGCTGCGGGTGATTGATTCGTTGCAACTCACCGATCACCATCAGGTGGCGACCCCGGGCAACTGGAAGCAGGGCGATGACGTCGTGATCGTGCCGTCGCTGAAAGATGAAGCCGTGATCCAGCAAAAATTTCCGAAAGGCTATAAGGCATTGCGTCCGTATCTGCGGATGACGCCTCAGCCTGACAAGAAATAACGTTTTGTCTGTGGGTCCTGACTCGGGCGTTTGGCTTCACTCCCTGTTCTGTTTTTGTCTATCGTGTCTGGCAGCGTCCTGTCTGGTAGCCCGCCAAGCTATCCCAACCCCCAGCCCCGCGCATCGTGACTGACGTTACCGCGCGGGGCTGGAGGTTTTCTGGCCAGATACGCGTGAAAGCGGACCCAGGAGCGACCTGGAAGGGAGGTGGCTTGCACAGCCCCCGCCAGCTCAGCCAGCTCAGCCAGCTCAGCCAGCTCAGCCAGCTCAGCCAGCCCAGCCAGCCCAGCCCAGCCCAGCCCAGCCCAGCCCAGCCCAGCCCAGCCCAGCCCAGCCCAGCCCAGCCCAGCCCAGCCCAGCCCCCCAAAAAAATCCCCGTCAAAAAAACGCCTGAATACCCGTCTGGGCGCGGCCCAGAATGAGTGCATGAATATCGTGGGTGCCTTCGTAGGTATTCACGACTTCGAGGTTGACCAGGTGCCGTGCCACGCCGAATTCATCTGAAATGCCGTTGCCGCCCAACATGTCGCGCGCTAGCCGGGCGATATCGAGCGCTTTGCCGCACGAGTTGCGTTTCATCATCGAAGTGATCTCGACTGCCGCGCTGCCTTCTTCTTTCATGCGCCCCAGTCGCAGCACGCCTTGCAGTGCGAGCGTGAGCTCGGTTTGCATGTCGACCAGTTTTTTCTGGATCAACTGGTTGGCCGCGAGCGGCCGGCCGAATTGTTTGCGCTCCAGGGTGTATTGCCGCGCTGTGTGCCAGCAATCTTCGGCCGCGCCTAGCGCGCCCCACGCAATGCCGTAGCGCGCTGAATCGAGGCAGGTAAAGGGGCCGCGCAGTCCGCGTACGTGCGGCAGCAGGCTGGCTTCGGGTACGAACACCTGATCAAGCACGATCTCACCGGTGATCGACGCGCGCAGCCCCACCTTGCCGTGAATCGTAGGGGCGGAGAGCCCCTTCCAGCCTTTTTCGAGAATAAAGCCGCGAATCGTGTCCTTGCCGTCTTCGGTGAGCTTGGCCCAGATCACGAAGACGTCGGCGATCGGCGCATTGGTGATCCACATCTTCGCGCCCGAGAGGGTATAGCCGCCATCCACCGGTGTGGCTCGGGTCACCATGCTGCCCGGGTCGGAGCCGTGGTCGGGTTCGGTCAGGCCGAAGCAGCCGATCCATTCGCCGCTGGCCAGTTTGGGCAGGTAGCGGGCTTTTTGTTCCTCTGTGCCAAATTCAAAGATCGGCACCATCACCAGCGATGACTGCACCGACATCATCGAGCGGTAACCGGAGTCGACCCGTTCCACTTCGCGGGCAATCAGGCCGTAGCTGACGTAGTTCAGGCCGGGGCCGCCGTATTGCTCGGGAATCGTGGGGCCAAGCAGGCCAATGGCCCCCATTTCACGGAAGATCTCAACCTCGGTGGTTTCGCGCCGGAACGCGTTCAGCACGCGTGGTGCGAGCTTGTCCTGGGCATAGGCGGCGGCCGCGTCGCGCACCATGCGCTCGTCATCGGTGAGTTGCTGGTCGAGCAGCAGCGGGTCTGCCCAGTGAAATTGCGCGGTGGCGGCCATAACGCTTCTCCTTGTCTGGAATGATTGACGGATGAACGGAATAGATGAATAAACTTAAAACTTGACGAAAGTTCTGCTGTGCGGAACAATGTTTTGCAAAATTTCCACGAGTGTATCACCCGATGAAACCCCCTTTGATGAACCTTTCTGTGTCTGCTGAGGCGCTTGATGAGCGCAAGTTCGTGGTTGCGCTGGCGCGCGGGCTTGAGCTGCTGCGGGCGTTTCGCCCGGGTGAGACGCTGTTGGGAAATGGCGATCTGGCCGCGCGGACAGGTTTGCCGAAGGCGACCGTCAATCGCCTGGCTTATACGCTCACGACGCTGGGCTATTTGCGTTTCGATGAGCAGTTGGGCAAATACGCGCTGGATGCGGGTGTGCTGTCGCTGGGGTTCGCGCTGCTGTCGGGTTCTGACACGCTGGAACTCGCGCGGCCTCATCTGCGCAGGCTGGCACGCGAGGTGGGGGCGGCGGTGTCGCTGGGCTGCCGCGATGGGCTTGACATGATTTATCTGGAAACGGTGCGCAGCGAAACTGCGCTGACGCTGGGGCTGGCCTCGGGCTCAAGGCTGTCGATGCTGACGAGTTCGATGGGGCGGGCGTGGCTGGCGGTTCAGCCGGAGGTTGAGCGCGCCGAGCTGCTCGCGGAACTGGCCGCTGGGGCGCAGAACCCGGCATGGCTGGCAGGGGCGCAGCAGGAGATCAAGGCGTTCGCGCAGACGGGCTGCTGCTTTTCTTTCCGCGCGTGGCACGACGATGTGAATGCGGTGGCGGTGCCGTTCCGGGAGCCGCGCGATGGACGCTGGCTGGTGCTGAGCTGCAGCGGGCCGGCTTCGTCAATGAGTGAGGCGGTGTTTCGTGACAGCATTGCGCCGCGTCTGAAAGCGCTGGCGCGGCGGTTGGGTGTGACGGGCTGAAGCGGCGCGGGGGCTAGGCTGGCGCGGCGCGTGATGCTGTGGCACAGCTTTGAGCCCGCTTTTCGCGCTGGCTTTACCTCGTTAAGGCTGCGAATTAACTAATAACAATTAGTTAATGTTTCGCCTTCGGTGATGTGGTGGCGAGAACCACAGCCCTTGCACGAACCGCATCGAACTGCGCATCGTGATTGATAGCGGTGAAGCCATATGAGCTCTGGCTGGCGCGATATGCGATGGTGTGCCCACGTCATTGCCGTAGCAACATCTACCGCCCTACCTCTAGCGGTGGGGAGAACAGCAGCCCTGCACACGGTGATTGATAACGCTGAAGCCACAGGCCCGAACTGGCGCGATACGCGATGCTGTAGCCCACTTCTACCCCATTGCCGCAGCAACACTTGGCAGCCTGCCTCCAGCGACGGCGAGAACCACAGCCCTTGCACGAACCGCATCGAACTGCGCATCGTTACTGACTCCGTTGAAGCCACAGGCCCGAACTGGCGCGATACGCGATGCTGTAGCCCACGCCCACCATCCCCATTACCGCAATAACACCTAACGCCTCACCTCCAGCGGCGGGGAGAACAGCGGCCCTTGCACGAATTGCACATCAAACTGGCGCAGCAGCTCGAACTGCGCTTCGTTACTGATCCCGGTGAAAATCAGCGGAATGCGCAGCCGTTTGGCGTAGCCCGCTAATGGCTTGACCACGGCATCGCGCAACGCGCTGCTGGCATCCATCATGATGAAATCGAGCCGTGCCATATCGGGCATCGACATGATCTGTCCGGCGTTGGGCAGGTTGCCTGCTACCCGGAAGCCATGGCGCTGGTAGCTCTTGGTCAGATATTCCAGAAACGTGCGATGCGCGACCGCTGCTGAGGGCAGCTCGATCACGATGCGCGCCGGGTTGAGTCCGAACGACAGCAGCACGGTCGAAAAATGCCGGCCATGGTCGTACTTGACGCTCTTGAGCAAACGCTCGTGAACCCGCAAAAACAGCAGCCCATGCCGCTGCGCGCCAAAAAAGTTGAACGCGTGCATCGCACGTGAGAGGCGGTCTAGCGTGACTAGTTCTGTTTCGCTGGCGATGGGGCCGAATGGGTCACGCGCATCACGGGGCTCCTTCTGCGTGTGATCCTGCCGCAGTGTCTGCGCCTGAAACCCCAGTTCGTCACCGAAACGTTCCGCGCTGTGCGGCGCGGCACTGAGCGATTGCGCCAGTGCATTCACGCTGATGTCGAAAATGGGTTCGTAGGCACTGCCTAGTTTGATCTCGGCAAACTGCGCGATGACGTGGCCGTTGGCGTCGAGCGTCAGATGGTCTTGTAAAAACGGATGGTGCGCCGCGCGGGCGGCGAGATCAGTAATGGTGTGCGCAATCATGGATGAGTGTGCGGCGAAAGCGCCGGAGTGAGCCGCAAGATAAGCCGCAGCAGGGCGCTGCGGTGGGGGGATGGTAACAGTGCGCAGTGGGCCTGGTTGTATCGGGTTCTGATAAAGATATCGGCCACGCGGGGATGCACTACATGGGGTTGCAACAATATATCCACAATAAATTATTCAATCCGTAATTAATTTCTCTATGGTAAATTCGGCGCGGTTTGGTCTGACGCGCCCTGCCGGGGTTATTTGACTCATATCCAGCGGATTCATATCCAGCGGATTCATACCCGGCGGAGTCACACCAAACTCACTAAAAAAACCTTCTCAGGAGACAACGTGATGAGTGTTCAGCCGTCCGCGGCCAGCGTGATCGAAATCGAGCGTGTGCTGGCGGGTTCGTCCCGGCCGGGGTTTCAATGGTTGCTGTTCGCGTTGTGCGGGCTGTGTCTGGTGATTGATGGCTTCGATGCCCAGGCCATGGGCTATGTCGCGCCGAGTGTGATCGGCGAATGGCATGTGTCGAAAGCTACGCTAGGCCCGGTCTTCAGCGCCAGCCTGTTCGGCATGCTGCTGGGTGCGCTGGGGCTCTCGGTGCTGGCTGACCGGATCGGGCGGCGGCCCGTGCTGATTGGCGCGACATTGTTTTTCGCGCTGTCGATGCTGGCCACGCCGCTGGTTAGCACGATCCCCGGTTTGATCGCGCTGCGTTTTATCACTGGGCTCGGGCTCGGTTGCATCATGCCCAACGCGATGGCGCTCGTCGGTGAGTTTTCCAGCCCTGCGCACCGGGTCAAACGAATGATGCTGGTGTCGTGCGGTTTCACGCTGGGTGCGGCGCTGGGTGGTTTCCTCAGTGCCGCGCTGATTCCGGCCTATGGCTGGCGCGCGGTGTTTTGGGTGGGCGGGGCGGTGCCGCTGGTGCTGGCACTGGTGATGCTGGTGGCGTTGCCGGAGTCGTTGCAGTTTCTGGTGCTCAAAGGCGATCAGGCGCGCGCCCGGCGCTGGCTGGCGAAGTTCGATCCGGCGTTGCGGCTGGATGCCAGCACGCGTCTGGTGGTGAGTGAGCCGCCCATGCGCGGTGCGCCGGTTGCGGAGCTGTTTCGCGCGGGCCGGGGGCCGGTCACGCTGGTTCTCTGGGCGATTAGCTTGATGAACCTGATGGATCTGTATTTCCTCTCGAACTGGCTGCCCACCGTAATGCGTGATGCGGGTTATACGCCTGCGATGGCGGTGATCGTCGGTACTACGTTGCAAACCGGTGGGGTGATCGGCACTTTGCTGCTAGGGGTGTTGATCGAGCGCTTTGGCTTCGTGCGGGTGTTGTTCGGCTGTTTTGCTGCGGCGGCGTTGTTTGTCGGGGCGATTGGCGCGGTGGCGCATGCGCTGCCGTGGTTGTTGCTGGTGGTGTTTGCGGGTGGCTTTTGTGTGGTCGGTGGCCAGCCTGCGGTGAATGCGCTGGCTGGGCATTATTACCCCACCGCGCTGCGTTCGACCGGGATCGGCTGGAGCCTCGGCATTGGCCGGATTGGCTCGGTGATCGGGCCGTTGGTTGGTGGCCAGCTGATTGCGCTGAACTGGTCGAATACCGCGTTGTTTCAGGCGGCGGCGCTGCCGGTGCTGGGTTCGGCGCTGCTGGTGCTGGTGCTGGCGCTGGTAACCCGGCGCGGCTTGCTGGGCGCGCAAGCGGTGTGACGCGCAATGGAGACAATAGAGAAAACGGAGAAACGTGATGCAAGTTCCTATCCAACCCGCTGGCCAACTGCGAGCGGAGCTTGAGCCTGGTTATCAGTCGGGTTTTGCCAACGAATTCGCTACAGAAGCGCTGCCCGGTGCCTTGCCACAAGGGCGTAACTCGCCGCAGCGCGCGGCGTATGGCCTGTATGCCGAGCAGCTTTCCGGCACGGCGTTCACCGCGCCGCGCGCGGATAACCGGCGTAGCTGGCTGTACCGCTTGCGGCCCGCAGCGGTGCATCAGCCGTTTGTGCGGCTGGCACCGCACCGGCTGAGCCGGATCGTGGCGAACTTCCACGATGTGCCGCCTACGCCGCCGAATCCGCTGCGCTGGGACCCGTTGCCGCTGCCGGCTGAGCCGACCGATTTCATCGACGGCTGGAGCACGATGGCGGGCAATGGCGCGGCGGAGGCGATGAGTGGCTGTGCGATTCATTGCTATGTGGCGAACCGCTCGATGGACGGGCGTTTTTTCTATAACGCCGATGGCGAGTTGCTGATCGTGCCGCAGGAAGGCCGGTTGCAGATTGCGACCGAACTGGGGCGGCTTGATGTGGGGCCCGGTGAGATCGCGGTGATTCCGCGCGGGGTGCGTTTTGCGGTGACGCTGCCGGATGGCGTCGCGCGTGGCTATCTGGCCGAAAACTTCGGTGCGCTGCTCCGTCTGCCAGATCTGGGCCCGATTGGCTCGAATGGTCTGGCTCAGCCCCGTGATTTTCTGACGCCGCATGCGGCCTATGAAGACCGCGAAGGCGCGTTTGAACTCGTCACCAAGGTGAATGGCGTGCTCTGGCATGCGCCGCTGGGTCATTCGCCGCTCGATGTGGTGGCTTGGCATGGCAATTACGCGCCGTACAAATACGATTTGCGCCGCTTCAATACGCTGGGTTCGATCAGCTTCGATCACCCTGATCCGTCGATTTTTCTGGTGCTGCAAGCGCCGAGCGATACGCCGGGTGTCGATACGCTGGATTTCGTGATTTTTCCGCCGCGCTGGCTGGTGGCGGAAGACACCTTTCGCCCGCCGTGGTTTCACCGCAATGTGGCGAGCGAATTCATGGGCCTGGTGCAGGGGGTGTACGACGCCAAGGCGGCGGGTTTTGTGCCGGGCGGCGCGAGCTTGCACAACTGCATGGTGGCGCATGGGCCCGATGCTGAGACGTTCGCGCGGGCCTCGCATAGCGACACCACTACGCCGCATAAAGTCAGCGATACGCTGGCCTTCATGTTCGAAACCCGCACCTTGCTCAAGCCGACGCGCTTTGCGCTCGAAGAAGCGCCTTTGCAGGCGGATTACTTCGAATGCTGGCAGGGCCTGACGAAACATTTCACTCCGGAGCAGCGATGAGCATGACGCATGAGCTTCAGGCGACGTGGGCTGCGTCGCGCAAGAGCTGGCTTGAGAGCGCGAACCATCCCACTTGTGATTTTTCGCTGCAGAACCTGCCGTTCGGCATTTTCAGTTCGGTGTCCCAGCCTGAGCCTCGGGTGGGGGTGGCGCTGGGCGAGATGATTGTCGATCTGGCGGCGCTGCATGACGCGGGGCTGTTGACGCTGTCTTCAGCCGCACACGCTGGGGTGCTGCGTCAACGTGTGCTGAACGGTTTCATCGCGCTCGGGCGTGAGACGTGGCGCAGCGTGCGAATTCAGTTAAGCGCGTTATTCGCCCGCGAGACGGCGACCCTGCGTGACGCGCCCGCGCTGCGTGATCAGGTGCTGCTGCGCCAGGATCAGGCCACCTTGCATCTGCCACTCGATATTCCTGGCTACACCGATTTCTATTCTTCGAAAGAACACGCGACTAACGTCGGCTCGATGTTCCGTGACCCAGCGCAGGCGCTGTTGCCGAACTGGACTGAAATGCCGATTGGCTATAACGGCCGGGCTTCGTCAGTGGTGCTGAGTGGCACGCCGGTGCGGCGGCCGCAGGGCCAGTTGAAGCTGCCGGGCAGTGAGCGGCCGGTGTTTGGCCCATGCCGCAAGCTGGATTTCGAACTGGAAACGGCTTTCATCATCGGCCGTGGCAATGCGCTGGGGGAGCCAGTGAGCTGTGCTGAGGCGGAAGACCATATCTTCGGCATGGTGCTGCTCAATGACTGGAGCGCGCGCGATATCCAGCAATGGGAATACGTGCCGCTCGGGCCTTTCAATGCCAAGACCTTCGCCACCACGATTTCGCCCTGGGTGGTCACGCTGGATGCGTTGGAGCCGTTTCGGGTGGCGCAGCCGCTTCAGTCGCCCGAGCCGTTGGCCTATCTGCGCCATGGTGCGGCAGCGGGAGTCGAGGGGGCAGAGCGGACAGAGGGGGCCCCAGCGCACGCGTTTGATATCGCGCTGGAAGCGCGGTTGCTGCCTGCGGGTGCTGCGCAGCCGGAGGTGATTAGCCAAACTAACTTCCGCTATTTGTACTGGACCATGGCGCAGCAACTGGCGCATCACACCGTTTCGGGCTGTAACACTCGGGTGGGCGACCTGATGGGCTCGGGCACGATCAGCGGGCCCACGCCAGCTTCGTCTGGCAGCTTGCTGGAGCTGAGCCGCAATGGCGCGACGCCGCTGCAACTGGCGGGAGGCACGCGCAGCTTCATCGAAGATGGCGACGCAATCACGCTGGCGGGCTGGTGCCAGGGCGCGGGCTATAGGGTCGGGTTTGGGCTGTGCGAAGGGGAGGTGAGGCCGGCCTGAGCGCCCCCAGCGATAAGCAAAAACGGCGCTGCCCCAGGGTTGCGGGCCAGCGCCGGTGATGCGCGGGTGGCTGCGCTATTCCAGGCGGCCTGGGTTGATGGACGATGAGGTGCTTGTGAATCCTGGAGCGTTTTTTTTTGAACATGCTGTTCTGGTTTGAGATCACATGTTTGAATCGTCCCAGCCGGCTGCGCTGCTCGTCAGTGGTTGTCCGGGCGAGAAATTTCTGCAGCAAGGCATCGTCGACTGTTTTGCAAGAATGTATTTGCGCTGTGTCTGTCGCTACCCGGCATAGCCTGATCGACTCACGCAGGATGCATACCTGCTCATACCGCACATCAATCAGAGAAAAACGGCCTAAATCGTCGGGTCCATCGAAGCAAAACCCGGCACCGATTTCCTCTTCTTCTGGGAAATATTTGTCCAGGATTTCTTGTGGCGGCAGGATTTTGTCGATGATTTCGGGCGGTAGCGTGGCGAAATGCAAATAAATTTCCGCTGGAACCAGGAAGTTGAGATCGGGGTTGGGGCGAGTGTGTTGCTGCAGTGCCAGCGCGAGCCGCGTCCAGCCGTTTTCATCGGGTTTGTCATTGCCGAGGCCGGGCTGCATCAGGAAATCGACTATCGCGCCGTTCATATAGGTGAGCGCGTGCTTGAGCAGGTCAGGATGTTTCGGCGCGTATTGCCGTGGAGAGACGATGGCCGAGTGCATTGAGTCGCTGTCGAGCTCGTCATCTGAGCTGTCGTCTGGTTCTTCCAGCAACAAGTTGTCTGGGACTGCACCGGAGTTTGGGGCCGGGTCCCTCGGATCGCATCTATTCAGTCTTTGTTGACTTTTCAGTTCCTGCGCTATCTTTAGTTCCTCCTCCCTTTCCTGCGTCCTCTCTTGTTCCCGCCTCATCTCCTGCAACAGGATTTCTTTCTTGCTGGGGGAAGGGATGAGGGAGGCTCCGTCGAATTCGATTCTTCGCTCCATCTTCAGCAACAGGTTTGCCATGTCGATTTGGCTCAACTTGGCGAACTCGATAGCGATTTCGCCATGCAGGCGTTTCATAGCCTCGTCTGCTTCTACGTCAGGACCGAGTTCTTTGAGCAGCCACTTTTGCAGGATTTTATGGACTGAGTCGTGGGGGCGCTCCGTCATCGTGCTGAGCAGGGTATTTCCTTCCTTGTCGGACCCTAGCGGATCTGGCAAGGCTGAACTCAGCAGTACGGCCAGATAGGCATCACGCCTGTTGGCAGAACCACTAGGAACCTGGTAAGGATTTTTTATGGAGATATCGCTGGTGAACAAGATGCTATGCGAAACAGACGGTTGACCGCTGCGTAATTGCTTGGCAAGTTTCTTGATTTCTGTCGATTCTTTCTTGGTTAGGCACGGATCCCGCTTGTCGTTGCTATTTTTTATAAAATTATTAAATGCTTTAACAATAGTTAATTTAACCATGATGGCCGCCTTTGATCGAAAAATAATGTAATGAGAGGCTCGTTTTTTTATGCGCATTGGCGCATGCAATAGAGTGCTCAGCAACGAGCGAGGATAAAAAATATCGCCTCGCTCGTGCAGGTAATCCCCCGGTTTCATTTGCCACCTTGGGTGGCGTCATATTTTTCGTTGTGTGGATTCTAGCCTGAAAATGCTTTCGACCAGGAGTAAACCCGCTAAAAAATACATGCCATTGTCAGTAAATTAATGGCTGATAAGTTATTGCCCGATTTAAGTTGGGGGTGTTTTTTGCTTCATCGGCGATTATGTAAACAGCGTTTCAATCGCTTCACTACGCCATCCTGTCCCGGTGAGCTGGCTATCAGTAACCATAAACACATCTCTTTCAAACACCGGCGCACCAGGAACTGGAAATAATCGCTCACGGTATTCGGGCAGATCGAGCCAGCGTTGCGGCAGATATGCCGAGCCGCCGACATTCAGCAAATAGCTCAGCGCAATGCTGGCGTCGCTGAAAGTAACCAGCGGTGTGTCGTCAACCGGATATGCCCGGAAATGCTGCTCGCGGTAGCTTGCGCCCCAGTCGATGAAGACGTAGCGCGGGTCCCAGCGCACCAGCTGGCGCGGCGAGGTCGAGACCAGCACCAGTGAATCCGCGAATAGCTTGCGGGTGGACCAGTCGGTTTTGATCGTTGGCTCATGCAGTACGGCGACGTCGATTTCACCAGCATCAAGCTTGTCCAGCACGGTCTTGGCATCGGCGACCACCGCGTTGAAGGCCACGGTGCTCACCTTGGTCTGGAACGCCGCCATGTGCTCCAGCAGGTAATCGCACCACAGCGAAGGCGGCGCGCCCACCGTCAAGATACCGATAAAGCCTTGCGGCAACGCGATTTCCTGACGCGCCTTGGTCCAGCTGCGCACCACCGCTTGCGCATACGGCAAAAAGGTCCGGCCCGCCTGAGTGAGTTCCACAACGTTGTTCAGGCGGCGAAAGAGCTTTTGTCCGAGGCTGGTTTCGAGGGTCTGGATGCGGGCGCTGACCGTCGGCTGGCTGATGAACAGCAACTGCGAGGCGCGGCTGAAGCTGCCGACTTCCGCAATTTTCAGAAAAGTCTCCAGCACGGCAATTTGCATGGCGTCTCCTGTATTAGAAATTTCGATGATATCTATCAAGATTATTGTCTTTTTTGGATCGCAATGCGCGCCTATGATTCTCAAAACGAGATAGCAGGGTCGCTGAAAAAGAAATAACCACGATCAATTCAGACTTTAATGAGACAAAAAATGAGTCTCGCGGCATGATCGGATGGCCCCGTTTTGTGGCTTTATGCCTTGCGCTTTCAGGAGACACCACCATGGTTTGCCGTATGCCACGCCAACGCTGTACCGCCCGCCCAGGTTCACCGTCCATCCGTTACCCGTTGCCTGCGTCCGAGGTAGCTGGCGCGGGTTCCCGTTAACCGGTTTTTGCGCCAAGGCACGCTCCGTGACACAGCACATGATGGGTTCGAGAGATAGCGCGGTGAGCTCTGCCCGCGCACAAGGTCCGGCAATGATTGATTGCCGGGGAATCTGGAAGGTATTTGGCGCTGAAGACGTGGCAGCGAGCGTCAAGCGCAGCATTCTCAGCGGAGCGCTGGACCCCGCCCAGGCTCGCCGCGACCACGGTTGCGTGGTGAGCGTGCAGGACGTCAGCTTTACGGTGTATCCCGGCGAGATCTTCTGCGTGATGGGTTTGTCGGGCAGCGGCAAATCCACGCTGATCCGCCATCTGAATCGTTTGATTGACCCGACTGCGGGCGAGATCGTGATTGATGGCGAGTCGATCTGCCGTTACAACGCCAGCGAATTACGGGCGTTGCGCGCCACACGGGTGGGGATGGTGTTTCAGAACATGGCGCTGCTGCCGCACCGTAGTGTGGAAAGCAATGTTGGCCTCGCGCTGGAGTTGCGTGGAGTCAGTGCTGCCAGGCGGGCGAAAACCGTGGCTCAGGTGCTGGACGTCGTGGGGCTGGGTGGCTGGGGTGGCTGCCAGGTGCAGGCGTTGTCTGGCGGTATGCAGCAGCGCGTGGGCTTAGCCCGGGCGCTGGCCGCCGACCCTGGCATCTTGCTGATGGATGAGCCGTTTAGCGCGCTTGATCCGTTGATCCGGCGGCAGTTGCAAAACGAATTCAGGAGCCTGTCGCGCGATATGGGCAAAACCACGGTGTTCATCACACATGACCTTGATGAAGCGATTCGTTTAGGTGACCGGATTGCGATCATGAAAGACGGCCGCTTTGTTCAAGTTGGCACGCCCGCCGAAATCGTGATGCAGCCTGCAGATGGTTTTGTGGCCGAGTTCGTGCAGGGCATATCGCGCATGCATCTGGTGCATGCCGGGCAGATCATGCTGCCGCTTGAGGCGTATCTGAGCCAGACCGGTCAGCGTCTGGCTGATCTCAACGCGTTGCCACAGGCATCGGACGTGAGCCTGTTACACGAACTGATTGATCTGGCCGTGGCGCAGCAGCAGCCGATTGCGATTCATCACGCGGGCGTGATCGCGGGCGTTGTGACGCCGCACGTGCTTTTGCAAACCGTCAGGGAAGGACATCCAGCATGAGCGACAAACTCGCCACGTTGCGCCAGGGGCCGCTTGATGCAACGGCTACGCCTGCTACGGCGAAGACGGCCACCGCTACCGCCACGCCTCTGGCAACTGCAGCTATGAACAAAACCACCGCCATGGACGCCGCCAGCGCCATCGACACACCTCGCAGCAGCGCATTGCTGGCCGCCGTGCTGCCATCGCTGTACTGCGCGCGTGAAGGTGCCCGCATCGCTTACTGGCCCACGCTCGCGCTGGAGTTTGCTGCGCTGCTGCAATTGTTCGGCCCTGCTCCGTTGTGGGGTGTGCTCGCGGCGCTGGCGGCTCGTGCGCTGGCGCTGGGCGTCTGGTGGCGGCGCGCGCAGGCCCCGGTGGTGGCGCGTGAGCGCGATATGGTTGGCATGGCGCTCGCCGTGCTGGTGTATCTGGTGCTGCTGGCGCTGCCGTGGCTGGCCTTGAGCCTGCCGGTGCTGCACGCGCGCATGCTGACGTTCCCCGCATTGCCGGGCGCTTTCACTGCGCTCGCCAATGGCATCGACCACGCCGTCGAATGGATGACCACGCAGTTTGCGAGCGAATTCATGGGCCTTACTCAGGCGATGAATGTGCTGCTGAAGCTACTCGAAGCGATGCTGGCTTCAGTCCCCTGGCCGCTGGCGCTGGTGCTGCTGAGCGTAGTGGCGTGGCGCAAGGGCGGAGTGGGCTCAGGCATTTTCACGGCGCTGGCGCTGGCTTATCTCGGGCTCTTTGGCTTCTGGGACAAAGCGGTGACGACGGCCGCGCTAGTGCTGGCGGCGTTCATCGTGTGTGTGGTGTGCGGCATTCCACTGGGCATCGCGGCAGCGAAAAACCGTGTGATGAAGGCTTGCATCATGCCGTGTCTCGATGTGATGCAGACCATGCCGAGCTTTGTCTATCTGCTGCCCGCTGTGGCTTTTTTCTCGATCGGCAAGCCGCCGGCACTTGTGGCCACCGTGATTTTCTCGATCCCGCCACTGATTCGCCTGACTTGCCTTGGCCTCGACCAGGTGCCACTGGTGGTCAAGGAAGCGCTCTACGCCCATGGCGCGACGCCGTTACAAACGCTGCTCAAGGCTGAACTGCCACTGGCCGCGCCGTCGATCAGCGCCGGGGTGAACCAGTCAATCATGATGAGTTTGTCGATGGTCGTGATCGCCTCGCTGATTGGCGGCGGCGGGCTGGGCTACGACGTGATGTTCGCGTTGCAGAACGTGCAGTACGGGCGCGGCATTCTGGCCGGCCTGGCGATTGTGTTCTGCGCGATTATTTTTGACCGCCTGATGCGGCGTCAAAGCCCGGCTTCGGCACACGCTGGCAGAAAAGCGTGACCGGACCGGCCCTGTCGGTACCCTGGAGGAGACACACATGCCTGGAAATTTTGTACGTCGAATGGTGATGAGCTGCACGTTGGCCGCGGTAACTGCTGTGACGGTGGTGAGCACCGTGACGCCTGCCTTTGCCAAAACCCCGGTGGTGCTCGGTCAGCTTACGTGGGACGAGCCCCGTGCGGTGGATGCGGTGCTGAAGGTGGTGCTGGAGAAGTATCTCGATGCTCAGGTCAGCCTGATTGCGGCCGATCAGTCTGCGATTTTCGCCGCGATGGACAAGGGCGATGGCGCGGTGGATGTACACCCGGCGATCTGGTCGGCAGCGCAGACGGCTAGCTTGCGCAAGTACGTCGATGAGCGCAAGACGGTCGCGTTGAACAAGGCACCGTATTTCGCTACCGATGGTTTTTACGTGCCGCGTTACATGGCCGAGAAGTACAAGATCCGGTCGGTGGCGGATCTGAAAAAGCCTGAGATTGCCAAGCTGTTCGATGTCAATGGCGATGGCCGGGGTGACTACTGGCCAGGCGCACCGGGCTGGGGCGTGACGGATATCTATCAGGTCAAGGCCAAAAGCTACGGGCTGACGCAGTACTACGACGCGTACATCGTGCCGGATGCGCTCTTCAAGGCGCAGCTGAAAAAACGTTACGCCGCGCAGCAGGGCATGCTGTTTTATTACTGGAAGCCCGAAGCGCTGTTTCAGCAATACGATCTTGTGAAGCTCGATGAACCGAAGTTCGACGGCTATGCGATGGACTCGTGGAAGGGCAAGCCGGAATACAAAGCCGATGGTTGCTACAACTACATCGAGCCGCAAAAAAGCGCGGACTGGCTGGAAAAAGGCCGGATTACCTGTGAAACCCCACCGCAGCCGATTTATATCGGTTACACCCGGACCCTGGAAAAACGCGCACCACAAATTGCCGCCTTTTTATCGCGGATAGCGATTAAAACGGATGACGTTAATGCGTGGATTTACGACATGACAGTGAATAACAAAACGCCTGATGCAATGGCCGAGGACTGGGTGGCGAAACATCCAGACCGGGTCAAGGCGTGGCTCGGGAATTAAGCCGCAAGCTGTTTTGCAACACAGTGTCCTAGCCGCTCAGGACGCTTGCCGGGCAGAAGTGAATAGCAGTGGGTAGCAAGTGAAGGAGGTGCTGGCGGCCGTCGTGTCTGCCCTGGTTATGCGCTCAGCGGTGAGCCAGATCAACGCCAGGGCATGACGGCCGCCAGTGGTTAAACATGGGTTAGCTGCCGCCAGTTAAACGCGCAGTCGAAGTCAAACCGGAACGCGGGAAAAAACTCATGGCCCAGGTGCCAGGCGTTGTCACGCGCGTGCGGCGGAATTTATTCAAAGGCAGGTAATCATGGACTTTAATTATTTTCTGACGAGCTATTTGCCGAATAAGGAATATGGCGGCAAACGGCTTTATCACGAGATGGTTGAGCAGGCTGTATTAGCCGAACGTTTAGGGTTTCGCGCGGTGTCGATCCCGGAACACCATCTGGTGAATATCTTGCTGGTGCCTTCGCCGCTGCAACTGGCCGTGAAGATCGCGGCGCTCACCGAACGCGTGGAGATCATGACCTCCATCGTGGTGCTGCCGGTGCGCGATATGCGGGTGTTCGCCGGTGAGGCGGTTCAGGCCGACATGCTGTGCGACGGCCGCCTGGTGCTGGGGGTAGGGCGCGGGGCGTTTGCCTATGAGCTAGAGCGCCTGGGCGTGCCGATGAGCGAAACCCGCGCCAGATTCGATGAATCGCTCGCGGTGCTGCAAGCGTTGCTGACCCAGGAAGAAGTGTCCTGGGACGGCGAGTTCTACCAGTTCGCCCCGCTTACCGTGATGCCGCGCCCGATGCGGCCATTGCCCCTGATGGTGGCCGCGATGGCACCCGAAGGTATCTATCACTGCGCCAAACAGGGCTTCAACATCCAGACCACGCCGCTGCAAGCCTCACACGAGGTGCTGCTGCAACAAGTCGCTGCGTTCCATCGTGGCAAGGCCGATGCGGGCGCACGCGGCGAGCATCTGCGGCTATCGCTGCAACGGCCAATCTATCTGGCAACCGATGCCGCCGACGCACGCGAAAAACTGGCGCTGACCTACGAGTACTACAAGCGCTTCGATAACGTTTTCTCCGGGCCAGGCGTGGTGACGAACGGGCTGATAGAGGCGCTGCCACGCAAGCAAACGCTGGAAGAGATGGCCGGCAACATCTTGATCTGCCCGCCCGCTGAAATGATCGACCGCCTCGGCCAGTACGCCGAAGCCGGGATCGACGAAGTGATTTTCAGCGCCGGCTTTGGCCAGTCGCATGAAGAAACCAGCGACATGATGCAGCGCTTCGCCCGCGATGTGATGCCGCATTTCGCGGCCCGCAAAGTGCCCGAAGCGGCTTCAGTCGCGTGATGCCTGCGTTATGTCAGTACCTGGCTTACCTGAATTACCTGAGCTATTTAAATTTTTAACCGGAGTTATGTCATGCCCATCATCAGAGTTGAAATGTTCCCCGGCCGCACACACGAACAAAAGCGCCAGCTAGGCCGCTCTTTGACCGATGCATTTATCGCTGCGGCGGGCGGCAAGCGCGAAAGCGTGCATGTGATCTTCACCGAGGTCGCCAAAGAAGACTGGAGCGTGGCGGGCGAGTTATGCAGCGAGCGCGAAACGAAAGCCTGAGCGCTACCGCGATAGTTTTCGCTAACCCCTTGAGAGGCGACGCCACGAGCGTTTTGATCGAGTCATGACACAGGCAGTGGAGTGTGCATATAGCGACCACGGCGGCCACGGCGGTGACCCCGAGGCAAGTGAAGCGCTGATTCTGGTGCATGGAATTGGCGCGCGCCGCAGTTTATGGAACGCCGCCATCGCGCAGCTTAAAGAGCGCTATCGCTGTATCAGCTACGACTTGCGCGGTCACGGTGAATCCCCGTGGCCGGGCGAGCCGTTCACGCTGGATGATCTGGTAGCGGACCTCGAAGCGTTGCGAGTGCGGCTGGGTTTGGAGCGGATGCATATCGTCGGGCATTCGCTGGGCGGCATGATCGGCCCGGCTTATGCCCGGCGCTATCCGCAGCGAGTGCGCTCGCTGGGCTTGCTGAGCACCGCGGCGTTTCGCACCGCTGACGATGCGGCCAGGGTGCAGGCGCTGGTGGCGGCGATGCGTGCCGGTGGCGTTGCCGCTTCGCTAGAGGTGCTGGTGGCGCGCTGGTTCACCGAGGCGTTTGGCACGGCTCAGCCGGAGGCGATACGTCAGCGCCGCCAGCAAGTGCTGGATACCAACCCGGAGGTGTTTCTGAATGTGTTCGAGATCTACGCCAAGACCGAAATGGCGGCCTGGCTGCCCAGCGTGAGTGCCCCCACGCTGGTGCTGACGGGCGAGTTTGACGGCGGCTGTCCGCCCCGGCTTAACCAGCAGATTGCCGCGGCGTTGCCTCATGCACGGCTGGTGGTGCTTGAGGCCCTCAAGCATGCCGTGTTGATCGAAGCACCCGAGCAGGTGGCGCAACAGGTAATGGCGTTTCTTGCTGAGGTATCCAACCCGAGTGAGGCCACATCATGATTCTCGATTCCCAGCAGGAAGCCTTTAGACAAGCGATGCGCCGTCTCGCTGCGACCGTGACCGTGGTGGCGACGGGCAGCGCGCCGCAACGCAGCGGCCTGACCGCCACCGCCGTGTGTTCGCTGACCGTGGATCCGCCCCAGGTGCTGGCATGCCTGAACGCGTCATCCGCGACTTGCGCGGCGATCCGCGAGGCAGGCACGTTCTCCGTCAACTTGCTGCCGAGTCATCGTCAGGGGCTGGCGGAATGCTTTGCTGGCGTGGGCAACCTGCACGGCGATCAACGCTTTGCCCGGGGCGACTGGACCGATGAAACCCCCGGCTCGCCGATCCTGCATGACGCCGTGGCGGCGATGGCATGCGAGCTGCGGAGCGCATGGCAGGTCGATACCCACTTCATCATGATCGGCGCGGTGCAAAAGCTCTGGCTCGCCAGCGAAGCATTGCCGCTGGTGTATCGCAATGGCCAGTTCGGTACATGGTCGCCGGTGTAGGCTGCGCCTAGCTTGATGCCTTGATGCCGGGTGCTGTTGCCCTTGCTCCTGCCGCCGCCCCTGGCTGTTCCTGATCTGCGCGCCTCATGCCCGCGCTTTAACCGAGAGCCCATTCGCCATGACTACTCCGCAGCACTATCCCGATTCACTGTTGTTTATCGACGGTCAGTGGCGCTCCGGCGCGGCTGGCCGCGTGCTCCCGGTGCTGAATCCGTTCGACGAGAGCACGCTGGGCAGCGTAGCTCACGCTGAACCTGCCGATCTGGATGACGCGCTGACAGCGGCGCAGCGCGGCTTCGCGTTATGGCGGCGGGAGAGCGCGCAGCAGCGCGCGGCGTTGCTGCATCGCGCGGCTGAGTTATGGCGCAGCCGCACCGCCGAGGCCGCCCGGGTGATGACGCTGGAGCAGGGCAAACCGCTGGCGCAAGCCCAGGGAGAAGTGCTGGCAGCGGCCGACATCATCGACTGGTTTGCTGAGGAAGCGCGCCGCACCTACGGCCGGATCGTGCCCGCGCGAGCGGAGAGCGTGCGTCAGTTGGTGCTGAAAGAACCGGTGGGCCCAGTGGCGGCATTTACGCCGTGGAATTTCCCGGTGAACCAGGCCGTGCGGAAGATTGCAGCGGCGCTGGCAGCGGGCTGCTCGATCGTGCTTAAGGGTCCTGAGGAAACGCCCGCGTCGTGCGCGCTGCTGGTGCAGGCGTTTCATGACGCAGGCTTGCCGCCTGGCGTGCTGGGTCTGGTGTTTGGCACTCCCGCGATGATTTCGCAGCATCTGATCGCGCATCCGGTGATCCGCAAGGTGTCGTTTACCGGCTCGATTCCGGTGGGCAAACAACTGGCGGCGCTCGCAGGGCAGCACATGAAGCGCGTGACGATGGAGCTGGGCGGGCACGCGCCGGTCATCGTGTGCGCGGACGCGGATCTCGAGCGTGCCGCCAAGCTGCTGTGCGTGGCGAAGTTTCGTAATGCGGGGCAGATCTGCATCGCACCGACGCGCTTTTTGATCCATGCGTCGGTGTATGACGCGTTTGTTGCCGCGTTTGTGTCCGAGACCGAGCGCTTGAGCGTCGGCAATGGGCTGAGCGCTGCCACCGACGTCGGGCCGCTCGCCAACGCGCGGCGGCTGGCGGATATCGAAGCGCTGGTGGCCGATGCGCGCGAGCACGGCGCACGGCTCTTGAGCGGCGGCACACGCACCGCGAGCCAGGGTTATGGCTACGCGCCGACCGTGCTGGGCGATGTGCCGCTGACGGCGCGGATCATGAACGAAGAGCCGTTTGGCCCGGTGGCGCTGCTCAACCGTTACACGCTGCTGAACGAGGCACTGGCCGAGGCCAACCGGTTGCCGTTTGGCCTCGCGGCTTATGCGTACACGCGCTCAGCCAGCGTGATCGCGGCATTGTCGCGCGGCATTGAAAGCGGAATGCTGTCGGTGAATCATCACGGACTGTCGTTGCCGGAGTTGCCGTTTGGCGGCATCAAGGAGTCAGGCTATGGCACGGAGGGCGGCGCTGAAGCGCTCGAAAGCTATCTCACGACCAAGCTGGTGTCGGAGTACAGCGAACCGGTGACTGAGTAAAAGCCTGCAGGGGGAAGGTGTGTCCGGTGACGGGCACGCCTGACAAAGTAGCTGGCGCTGAGGGGCGCTGGATTTGAGCACGGCGAGCGGTGCCGGTGTGATGGCTATCTGTCGCCATGCGCTTGTCATCCAGGCTGGGTTGCCTTGGATGAACCACGCGCGCGATGCCGTGGTTTAAGCGATGCGATGCGCAGAGGATCTTCGCGGTGCGGCGCGATAAGTCGTGGGGAAATGGAACGTGCGCCAGGTCGTCGTTACTTACGCTGGGTATGGATGCGCGGGACTCGCGTACGGAATATAACTCGCAGCTCAGTTGAATAAAATCGCGCTGTTGTGCAGCGAGTCGTTAAAAAAATAAATGATATTTATTAAAACAAAAAGTAGTTAAAAAATGACAAAGTTTATTCCTGAGTTTTCTGAAAAATTATTTGGGCCGACCCTAATGAATGAGATGGTTGAGAGGTTCAAATGGTCTGCTTTAGGAAAAATTAGAAATAAAATATTTTCACCAGGTAAATCTGGCGGAACAGTAGCCCAACAGCATCCTCGGCACGGGGTCAATGCAGTCCGGTTTATGGATCTAAACAAAAATATTCTGGTCGCATCGGGAAAAAGAGTCGGCTTGGCTTCAGGTTCGGTAGAAAATAATTGGGAAAATTATCTTAAAATATCTGACTTGAAGGCGCAGTTTGATAAAGGGGATAGTTATTATAATGAAATGGATGAATTTATCAGGCTGGCGATTGAGCTGGCCTGGCGCGATGGCAATGCTGTTCCATTGGCCCGGCTGATAGATGGGCTTGATCAATTTGATGACTGGAATCTCGGTTATGATATTTTATTTTATGCTGCAAATAAAAATGAATTTTTAAATCCCTTGCAGCGAGACGCTTGCATCTATTTTTGGGATGTATTGATTTCGATGTATGACCAGTTGGTAAGTGAAATTAAAAAACCCTATGATCTTGAAAGATACTACTCTAGATGTTTTCCAGGGGACGATGAATTAATGGCCTTTTCCGGTGCCATTTTTTCTGAAAATAAGCCGGAACTCAGGATAAATAGAATAAATCTGCGCGAGAAAAATGATCTTGTGCTGAAGCGATTGGAGAGATTGTCTTCTGTGGCGGATCATCATATCGAAAGTGATATGAAATTATATATCGCTGTTTATCGCGTGATGCTGGATCTGCTTGTTCCGCTGGCTGAAAAAAGGTTAAGCAATATAGAAAATCCGCACAAACTGCTAGATACTTTATTGAAACTTGAGAGAAAAATTAAAGAAAACAAGGAAAATGGAATAACGCCGCTGGCACTTGTTTTGGAGCCCGATAATAGTCATCTGAACCAGATTGTGCAGTGGATTTGTACATCAGATCAAATCAAGGTTGAGTATCAGGATATGGTGTTGAATTTGATGCTGAGGGCGTATCATAATATAGACAATAAAGATAACAAATCTGTGGTTATTGATCTTACGCCATATGAGATAAATAATATTCCGCCAGATATTCGCCAGATATTTCTCTCTTTTTACGAGATCCAAACCGGCCCGATGGAGTTGGTAAATGGGGAAGATGCACCATATGAGCTGCAGATAGACCGGTGCATCCGGCACATGCGGGCATGGGCGTTTTCTTCTAATGCGAGGCCATATGAAAAACGTAAAGATGCTGTGCGGATCATAATCAATTTTATTAGTGAGCGCGAGGCATGGGAGTTGAATCTTTCTTCTCTGGGATTGAAAGAGTTTCCACCGGGGTTTGAGCGGTTGTTAGATTTATCGACGATACTTGCTGTTCTCGGAAAGAGTAGTTTGTTGCGTAATTTTAGCGTTGAAATGATTCGTCTGGATATATCAGGTAATTTATTTTCTGTTTTTCCATCGATTATTAGAGAGGTGACCGGGTTGGCTGATCTTGATATATCTGGCAATCCGATGGATATGAAATATGTTTCATTGTTAGATAATGCAAATCTGACGCGTCTTGCGCTGAGTGGGATGGGACTATCGTCGATCCCGGACTGTGTTATTGAAATGGTTAAGCTTGTTTCTGTAAACCTGTCTAATAATAAGATAACAGATATTAGCGAGAAGATATTCAATCTTGTGAATCTAAAGGAATTTTGGATTGGGGGTAATTTAATTGTAGATTTGCCAGACTCATTTAGTGGATTGCAAAATCTGGAAATTGTCGGATTGGAAAATAACCAGTTTATTGACGTTCCTGTGCAATTGGTTAATCTTGACAAATTACGGCGTATTATTATTGGGGGCAATAATATAGATGGAAATAAATGGATCATCTGGGATGGAGAATACTCCGAAAAATTAGAAAGTCGTATAGATATTGGTGCTCGAGGAGTGGAGGTAAATTTATTTCATGATGATAAAAATATCTTTCATGTGAAGGCTTTAAATGAAATATCGCGAGCAATCTCTTTTTCGGCTTCAGATAAGGGAATTTTAAAATCTAGAGGACGGGTGAGCGAAGGTGAAAATTCGGCGGCGAGCAAAGGAATTTCCAATAAAATTTTTGGAAATAAGTATTTGGTAAATAAAATTATTAATTCAGGGCTTCTTGCCGGGGATCGCCATAATTTTTCTTTAATCTCAAAAGAAATTTTTAAAAATAACTTGCTGTATGGTCCTGGTTCGGTGTCGCTCAAATATACAATTGATGCCACTGGCAATGAGGTTAAGCAAGAAAATTCGTTGAATAATGACAAGCGATTTTCGGAGATTGTCGATATCAGGCGGATACGAGTTGCAGGGCCATATTCTTTGAAGTGCTTATTTCAAAATGAGATGTATTTTGATTTGATTTTGTCGGGTAATTGTGAAGACTATGATATATCTGACTTTTCCAAATTTCCTGAGAAGACGGTCAAGATAGATTTAAGAAATGTTGTTAACCTGAGCGCGGATCATCTCAAAAATTTCGGTGGCCCAACAGCACTCGCCGCCATGAAACTAAAGATGCCACAAGCCGATGCAACTAATTCGGACGCTGGCAAAGATTTTATTAATGCAATTCTGGAAAACAGAAAATTAATGCAGTCGCTGAAGTGGCTGGAAATTCATGATGCCAATTTTGAGGTGGCGGATCTTTCGCTGATTTTAAGTAAGGCTGGGCCGCAATTTGAAAATATAAAAATTCATCGTTTGAATCCGATGAATGAAGCAGGCTTCGATGGATTTATTAAAGAGATGAAGGGCGTGCAGGGTAACGAAACAAGCCCTCGGTTGATTCTTGAAAATTATGGCTCTGAGTCGCGGCAAAAGGATCTAAATGAAATGCTGCGAAATAATGGCTTTGAGCAAAAAGCACGCTTGTTACCCACGGTAGAAGAGGCGGTAGATGATTTCCTTGATGGATATGCTAAATATTTTGTGCCGCCGAATAGAAATTTCAATTTGGAAGATTTGCGCGAAATTTTATATGATAATGCGGGTTATATGCCGGTTCTGGGTAATGAAATCGAGGGAAAAGCAGCAAGAAAATCATTGGAGAATCTCTATCGTCTAAATGATTTTGATGCGAGTATGGTAATTATTGACATGATTTTCGATGTTTTTTCGCCGAATGAAAAATTATGGAGGGAATTAATTGTGTCCAGCACGCGTATACATAGAGCATCATTAATTATGAAGATGCATCGTGTGGAAGGGGGGGCGCTTGTCTATATTAGTATTTTGGAAGGGGGGGGGATCTTGCCTGTAAGTTAAAAAAAGAGTTTTCTTAAACCCCCCTATTGTGCTGACTCGCCGGGCAATTTTTATGTAATGGCCGGTGCTTCAATTTCAGTACAGCCCTCGGGACGATTTTCCTCCCGTTGGCTTTCTTCTAAAGATCCAGTGGCAATGGGCATGTGTGCGATGTGGCGGTTTTTCTGCTGTATGAGGGCAGTAGATCGCCGGGCGATGCAGCGCTTGAGCTAACGAATCGCGTTTAGCCCGGTGCGCTCTTCGCTGACGCGTTTGCTCCCTTGGCCTGCCTCTACCTCTACCTTGACGCTACCTCATCGCATAGCCGTAGGCGGCACCGCACGGCGTTTTTCCCACGCCATCGCCAGCAAAAACGCGAGCGCTGCGGCCAGCAGCACGGCGATCATCGCGTTGTTGCCCGCGTGCTCCTCGTTGAATTAGTTTGGCGAAACAAGCTGAACCTGTCGCATCTGGATGATGCGCTGGCGGTGGCGCAGCGAGGCTTCGCGTTATGGCGGTGGGAGAGCGGCACCGATGCGATGCGCAGAGGATCTTCGCGGTGCGGCGCGATAAGTCGTGGGGAAATGGAACGTGCGCCAGGTCGTCGTTACTTACGCTGGGTATGGATGCGCGGGACTCGCGTACGGAATATAACTCGCAGCTCAGTTGAATAAAATCGCGCTGTTGTGCAGCGAGTCGTTAAAAAATAAATGATATTTATTAAAACAAAAGGTAGTTAAAAAATGACAAAGTTTATTCCTGAGTTTTCTGAAAAATTATTTGGGCCGCCCCTAATGAATGGGCTGGTTGAGGGGTCCGAAGAGTCTGCTTTCGGAAAAATTAGAAATAAAATATTTTCACCAGGTAAATCTGGCGGAACAGTAGCCCAACAGCATCCTCGGCACGGGGTCAATGCAGTCCGGTTGATGGATCTAAACAAAAATATTCTGGTCGCATCGGGAAAAAGAGTCGGCTTGGCTTCAGGTTCGGTAGAAAATAATTGGGAAAATTATCTTAAAATATCTGACTTGAAGGCGCAGTTTGATAAAGGGGATAGTTATTATAATGAAATGGATGAATTTATCAGGCTGGCGATTGAGCTGGCCTGGCGCGATGGCAATGCTGTTCCATTGGCCCGGCTGATAGATGGGCTTAATCAATTTGATGACTGGAATCTCGGTTATGATATTTTATTTTATGCTGCAAATAAAAATGAATTTTTAAATCCCTTGCAGCGAGACGCTTGCATCTATTTTTGGGATGCATTGATTTCGATGTATGACCAGTTGGTAAGTGAAATTAAAAAACCCTATGATCTTGAAAGATACTACTCTAGATGTTTTTCAAGGGAAGATGAATTAATGGCCTTGTCCGGTGCCATTTTTTCTGAAAATAAGCCGAAATTCAGGATAAATAGAATAAATCTGCGCGAGAAAAATGATCTTGTGCTGAAGCGATTGGAGAGATTGTCTTCTGTGGCGGATCATCATATCGAAAGTGATATGAAATTATATATCGCTGTTTATCGCGTGATGCTGGATCTGCTTGTTCCGCTGGCTGAAAAAGGGTTGAGTAATATAGAAAATCCGCATGAACTGCTAGATACTTTATTGAAACTTGAGAGAAAAATTAAAGAAAACAAGGAAAATGGAATAACGCCGCTGGCACTTGTTTTGGAGCCCGATAATAGTCATCTGAACCAGATTGCGCGGTGGATTTGTACATCAGATCAAATCAAGGTTGAGTATCAGGATATGGTGTTGAATTTGATGCTGAGGGCGTATCATAATATAGACAATAAAGATAACAAATCTGTGGTTATTGATCTTACGCCATATGAGATAAATAATATTCCGCCAGATATTCGCCAGATATTTCTCTCTTTTTACGAGATCCAAACCGGCCCGATGGAGTTGGTAAATGGGGAAGATGCACCATATGAGCTGCAGATAGACCGGTGCATCCAGTGCATGCAGGTATGGGCGTTCGCTTCTAATATAGAGCCAAATGAAAAACGTAAAGATGCTGTGCGGATCATAATCAATTTTATTAGTGAGCGCGAGGCATTGGAGTTGAATCTTTCTTCTCTGGGATTGAAAGAATTTCCACCGGGGTTTGAGCGGTTGTTAGATTTATCGACGATACTTGCTGTTCTCGGAAAGAGTAGTTTGTTGCGTCATTTGGACTGTAAAAAATTTCGTCTTGATATATCAGATAATTTATTCTCTGCTTTTCCGGCGATTATTGGGAAGATGGCCGGCTTGGACGGTTTGGATATATCTGGTAACCGAGTAAATATGGAATATGTTTCATTTGAAAATAATAAAAATATGATGCGTCTTGCAATGGATGGAATGGGACTGTCGTCGATCCCGGACTGCGTTATTGAAACGGTTGGGCTTGTTTCTTTAAGCCTGGGTAATAATAAGATAGTAGATATTCGCAAAGATATATTCAATCTTGTGAATCTAAAGGAATTTTGGATTGGGGGTAATTTAATTGTAGATTTGCCAGACTCATTTAGTGGATTGCAAAATCTGGAAATTGTCGGATTGGAAAATAACCAGTTTATTGACGTTCCTGTGCAATTGGTTAATCTTGACAAATTACGGCGTATTATTATTGGGGGCAATAATATAGATGGAAATAAATGGATCATCTGGCATGAAAAACACTCCAAAAAATTAGAAAGTCGTAGAGATATTGGTGCTCGAGGAGTGGAGGTAAATTTATTTCATGATGATAAAAATATCTTTCATGTGAATGCTTTAAATAAAATATCGCGAGCAATCTATTTTTCGGCTTCAGATAAGGAAATTTTAAAATCTAGAGGACGGGTGAGCGAAGGTGAGAATTCGGCGGCGAGCAAAGGAATTCCCAATAAAATTTTTGGAAATAAGTATTTGGTAAATAAAATTATTAATTCAGGGCTTCTTGCCGGGGATCGCCATAATTTTTCTTTAATCTCAAAAGAAATTTTTAAAAATAACTTGCTGTATGGTCCTGGTTCGGTGTCGCTCAAATATACAATTGATGGCATTGGCAATGGCAATGGGGTTGAGCAAGAAAATTCGTTGAATAATGACAAGCGATTTTCGGAGATTGTCGATATCAGGCGGATACGAGTTGCAGGGCCATATTCTTTGAAGTGCTTATTTCAAGATGAGATGTATTTTGATTTGATTTTGTCGGGTAATTGTGAAGACTATGATATATCTGACTTTTCCAAGTTTCCTGAGAAGACGGTCAAGATAGATTTAAGGAATGTTGTTAACCTGAGCGCGGATCATCTCAAAAATTTCGGTGGCCCAACAGCACTCGCCGCCATGAAACTAAAGATGCCACAAGCCGATGCAACTAATCCGGACGCTGGCAAAGATTTTATTAATGCAATTCTGGAAAACAGAAAATTAATGCAGTCGCTGAAGTGGCTGGAAATTCATGATGCCAATTTTGAGGTGGCGGATCTTTCGCTGATTTTAAGTAAGGCTGGGCCGCAATTTGAAAATATAAAAATTCATCGTTTGAATCCGATGAATGAAGCAGGCTTCGATGGATTTATTAAAGAGATGAAGGGCGTGCAGGGTAACGAAACAAGCCCTCGGTTGATTCTTGAAAATTATGGCTCTGAGTCGCGGCAAAAGGATCTAAATGAAATGCTGCGAAATAATGGCTTTGAGCAAAAAGCACGCTTGTTACCCACGGTAGAAGAGGCGGTAGATGATTTCCTTGATGAATATGCTAAATATTTTGTGCCGCCGAATAGAAATTTCAATTTGGAAGATTTGCGCGAAATTTTATATGATAATGCGGGTTATATGCCGGTTCTGGGTAATGAAATCGAGGGTAAAGCAGCAAGAAAATCATTGGAGAATCTCTATCGTCTAAGTGATTTTCAGGCGAGTGCGGTAATTATTGACATGATTTTTGATGTTTTTTCGCCGAATGAAAAATTATGGAGGGAATTAATTGTGTCCAGCACGAGTATGCCTAGAGCATCATTAATTCAGAAGATGTATCGTGTGGAAGGGGGGAGGGATCTTGCCTATAAGTTAAAAAAAGAGTTTTCTTAAACCCCTCTATTGTGCTGACTCGCCGGACCATTTTTATGTAATGGCCGACGCTTCAATTTCAGTACGGCCCTCGGGACGATTTTCCTCCCGTTGGCTTTCTTCTAAAGATCCAGTGGCAATGGGCATGTGTGCGATGTGGCGGTTTTTCTGCTGTATGAGGGCAGTAGATCGCCGGGCGATGCAGCGCTTGAGCTAACGAATCGCGTTTAGCCCGGTGCGCTCTTCGCTGACGCGTTTGCTCCCTTGGCCTGCCTCTACCTTGAGCGCTACCTCATCGCATAGCCGCAGGCGGCACCGCACGGCGTTTTTCCCACGCCATCGCCAGCAAAAACGCGAGCGCTGCGGCCAGCAGCACGGCGATCATCGCGTTGTTGCCCGCGTGCTCCTCGTTGAATTAGTTTGGCGAAACAAGCTGAACCTGTCGCATCTGGATGATGCGCTGGCGGTGGCGCAGCGCGGCTTCGCGTTATGGCGGTGGGAGAGCGGCACCGATGCGATGCGCAGAGGATCTTCGCGGTGCGGCGCGATAAGTCGTGGGGAAATGGAACGTGCGCCAGGTCGTCGTTACTTACGCTGGGTATGGATGCGCGGGACTCGCGTACGGAATATAACTCGCAGCTCAGTTGAATAAAATCGCGCTGTTGTGCAGCGAGTCGCTAAAAAAATAAATGATATTTATTAAAACAAAAGGTAGTTAAAAAATGACAAAGTTTATTCCTAAGTTTTCTGAAAAATTATTTGGGCCGACCCTAATGAATGGGCTGGTTAAGGGGTCCGAAGAGTCTGCTTTCGGAATATTAATAGATAAAATATTGTCACTGGGTAAATCTGGCGAAAAAATAGCCCAACAGCATCCTTGGCACGGGGTCAACGCAGTCCGGTTGATGGATCTGAACAAAAATATTCTGGTCGCATCGGGAGAAAGAGTCGGCTTGGCTTCAGGTTCGGTAGAAAATAATTGGAAAAATTATCTTAAAATATCTAACTTGAAGGCGCAGTTTGATAAAGGGGATAGTTATTATAATGAAATGGATGAATTTATCAGGCTGGCGGTTGAGCTGGCCTGGCGCGATGGCAATGCTGTTCCATTGGCCCGGCTGATAGATGGGCTTGGTCAATTTGATGACTGGAATCTCGGTTATGATATTTTATTTTATGCTGCAAATAAAAATGAATTTTTAAATCCCTTGCAGCGAGACGCTTGCATCTATTTTTGGGATGCATTGATTTCGATGTATGACCAGTTGGTAAGTGAAATTAAAAAACCCTATGATCTTGAAAGATACTACTCTAGATGTTTTTCAAGGGAAGATGAATTAATGGCCTTGTCCGGGGCCATTTTTTCTGAAAATAAGCCGAAATTCAGGATAAATAGAATAAATCTGCGCGAGAAAAATGATCTTGTGCTGAAGCGATTGGAGAGATTGTCTTCTGTGGCGGATCATCATATCGAAAGTGATATGAAATTATATATCGCTGTTTATCGCGTGATGCTGGATCTGCTTGTTCCGCTGGCTGAAAAAGGGTTGAGTAATATAGAAAATCCGCATGAACTGCTAGATACTTTATTGAAACTTGAGAGAAAAATTAAAGAAAACAAGGAAAATGGAATAACGCCGCTGGCACTTGTTTTGGAGCCCGATAATAGTCATCTGAACCAGATTGCGCGGTGGATTTGTACATCAGATCAAATCAAGGTTGAGTATCAGGATATGGTGTTGAATTTGATGCTGAGGGCGTATCATAATATAGACAATAAAGATAACAAATCTGTGGTTATTGATCTTGCGCCATATGAGATAAATAATATTCCGCCAGATATTCGCCAGATATTTCTCTCTTTTTACGAGATCCAAACCGGCCCGATGGAGTTGGTAAATGGGGAAGATGCACCATATGAGCTGCAGATAGACCGGTGCATCCGGAACATGCGGGCATGGGCGTTCGCTTCTAATATAGAGCCAAATGAAAAACGTAAAGATGCTGTGCGGATCATAATCAATTTTATTAGTAAGCGCGAGGCATGGGAGTTGAATCTTTCTTCTCTGGGATTGAAAGAATTTCCACCGGGGTTTGAGCGGTTGTTAGATTTATCGACGATACTTACTGTTCTCAGAAAGAGTAGTTTTTTGCGTAATTTGTACTATAAAAAATTTCGTCTTGATATATCAGATAATTTATTCTCTGCTTTTCCGGCGATTATTGGGAAGATGGTCGGCTTGAGCGATTTGGATATATCTGGTAATAGGATAAATATGGAATATGCTTCATTTAAAAATAATACCTATCTGGATCGTCTTGCAATGGATGGAATGGGACTGTCGTCGATCCCGGACTGCGTTATTGAAACGGTTGGGCTTGTTTATTTAAGCCTGGGTAATAATAAGATGGTAGATATTCGCAAGGATATATTCAATCTTGTGAATCTAAAGGAATTTTGGATTGGGGGTAATTTAATTGTAGATTTACCAGACTCATTTAGTGGGTTGCAAAATCTGGAAATTGTCGGATTGGAAAATAACCGGGTTATTGACGTTCCTGTACAATTGGTTAGTCTTGACAAATTACTGCGTATTATTATTGGGGGCAATAATATAGATGGAAATAAATGGATCATCTGGCATGAAAAATACTCCAAAAAATTAGAAAGTCGCAGAGATATTAATGTTCGAGAAGTGAAGGTAAATTTATTTCATGATGATAAAAATATCTTTCATGTGAATGCTTTAAATGAAATATCGCGAGCAATCTCTTTTTCGGCTTCAGATAAGGAAATTTTAAAATATAGAGGACGGGTGAGCGAAGGTGAGAATTCGGCGGTGAGCAAAGGAATTCCCAATAAAATTTTTGGAAATAAGTATTTGGTAAATAAAATTATTAATTCAGGGCTTCTTGCCGGGGATCGCCATAATTTTTCTTTAACTTCAAAAGAAATGTTTCAAAATGTCTTGCTGTATGGCCCTGGTTCGGCGTCGCTCAAATATACCATTGATGGCATTGGCAATGGAGTTGCGCAAGAAAATTCGTTGAGTAATGGCGAGAAATTGTCGAAGATTATCGATATCAGCCGGATACGAGTTGCAGGGCCATATTCTTTGAAGTACTTATCTCAGGAGGAGACATATTTTGATTTGATTTTGTCGGGTAATTATAATGTATCTGACTTTACCAAATTTCCTGAGAAAACGGTCAAGATAGATTTAAGAAATGTTGTTAACCTGAGCGCGGATCATATCAAAAATTTCGGTGGCCCAATAGCACTCGCTGCCATGAAACTAAAGATGCCACAAGCCGATGAAACTAATCCGGACGCTGGCAAAGATTTTATTAATGCAATTCTGGAAAACAGAAAATTAATGCAGTCGCTGAAGTGGCTGGAAATTCATGATGCCAATTTTGAGGTGGCGGATCTTTCGCTGATTTTAAGTAAGGCTGGGCCGCAATTTGAAAATATAAAAATTCATCGTTTGAATCCGATGAATGAAGCAGGCTTCGATGGATTTATTAAAGAGATGAAGGGCGTGCAGGGTAACGAAACAAGCCCTCGGTTGATTCTTGAAAATTATGGCTCTGAGTCGCGGCAAAAGGATCTAAATGAAATGCTGCGAAATAATGGCTTTGAGCAAAAAGCACACTTATTACCCACGGTAGAAGAGGCGGTAGATGATTTCCTTGATGAATATGCTAAATATTTTGTGCCGCCGAATAGAAATTTCAATTTGGAAGATTTGCGCGAAATTTTATATGATAATGCGGGTTATATGCCGGTTCTGGGTAATGAAATCGAGGGTAAAGCAGCAAGAAAATCATTGGAGAATCTCTATCGTTTAAATAATTTTGAGGCGAGTGCGGTAATTGTTGACGTAATTTTAGATGTTTTTTCGCCGAATGAAAAATTATGGAGGGAATTAATTGTGTCCAGCACGGGTATACGTAGAGCATCATTAATTAGGAAGATGTATCTTGTGGAAAGGGGGGGGCTTGCCTGTATGCATCTTTTGGAAAGGGGGGGGATCTTGCCTATAAGTTAAAAAAAGAGTTTTCTTAAACCCCCCTATTGTGCTGACTCGCCGGACCATTTTTATGTAATGGCCGGTGCTTCAATTTCAGTACAGCCCTCGGGACGATTTTCCTCCCGTTGGCTTTCTTCTAAAGATCCAGTGGCAATGGGCATGTGTGCGATGTGGCGGTTTTTCTGCTGTATGAGGGCAGTAGATCGCCGGGCGATGCAGCGCTTGAGCTAACGAATCGCGTTTAGCCCGGTGCGCTCTTCGCTGACGCGTTTGCTCCCTTGGCCTGCCTCTACCTCTACCTTGACGCTACCTCATCGCATAGCCGCAGGCGGCACCGCACGGCGTTTTTCCCACGCCATCGCCAGCAAAAACGCGAGCGCTGCGGCCAGCAGCACGGCGATCATCGCGTTGTTGCCCGCGTGCTCCTCGTTGAATTAGTTTGGCGAAACAAGCTGAACCTGTCGCATCTGGATGATGCGCTGGCGGTGGCGCAGCGCGGCTTCGCGTTATGGCGGTGGGAGAGCGGCACCGATGCGATGCGCAGAGGATCTTCGCGGTGCGGCGCGATAAGTCGTGGGGAAATGGAACGTGCGCCAGGTCGTCGTTACTTACGCTGGGTATGGATGCGCGGGACTCGCGTACGGAATATAACTCGCAGCTCAGTTGAATAAAATCGCGCTGTTGTGCAGCGAGTCGTTAAAAAAATAAATGATATTTATTAAAACAAAAGGTAGTTAAAAAATGACAAAGTTTATTCCTAAGTTTTCTGAAAAATTATTTGGGCCGACCCTAATGAATGGGCTGGTTAAGGGGTCCGAAGAGTCTGCTTTCGGAATATTAATAGATAAAATATTGTCACTGGGTAAATCTGGCGAAAAAATAGCCCAACAGCATCCTTGGCACGGGGTCAACGCAGTCCGGTTGATGGATCTGAACAAAAATATTCTGGTCGCATCGGGAGAAAGAGTCGGCTTGGCTTCAGGTTCGGTAGAAAATAATTGGAAAAATTATCTTAAAATATCTAACTTGAAGGCGCAGTTTGATAAAGGGGATAGTTATTATAATGAAATGGATGAATTTATCAGGCTGGCGGTTGAGCTGGCCTGGCGCGATGGCAATGCTGTTCCATTGGCCCGGCTGATAGATGGGCTTGGTCAATTTGATGACTGGAATCTCGGTTATGATATTTTATTTTATGCTGCAAATAAAAATGAATTTTTCAATCCCTTGCAGCGAGACGCTTGCATCTATTTTTGGGATGCATTGATTTCGATGTATGACCAGTTGGTAAGTGAAATTAAAAAACCCTATGATCTTGAAAGATACTACTCTAGATGTTTTTCAAGGGAAGATGAATTAATGGCCTTGTCCGGTGCCATTTTTTCTGAAAATAAGCCGAAATTCAGGATAAATAGAATAAATCTGCGCGAGAAAAATGATCTTGTGCTGAAGCGATTGGAGAGATTGTCTTCTGTGGCGGATCATCATATCGAAAGTGATATGAAATTATATATCGCTGTTTATCGCGTGATGCTGGATCTGCTTGTTCCGCTGGCTGAAAAAGGGTTGAGTAATATAGAAAATCCGCATGAACTGCTAGATACTTTATTGAAACTTGAGAGAAAAATTAAAGAAAACAAGGAAAATGGAATAACGCCGCTGGCACTTGTTTTGGAGCCCGATAATAGTCATCTGAACCAGATTGCGCGGTGGATTTGTACATCAGATCAAATCAAGGTTGAGTATCAGGATATGGTGTTGAATTTGATGCTGAGGGCGTATCATAATATAGACAATAAAGATAACAAATCTGTGGTTATTGATCTTACGCCATATGAGATAAATAATATTCCGCCAGATATTCGCCAGATATTTCTCTCTTTTTACGAGATCCAAACCGGCTCGATGGAGTTGGTAAATGGGGAAGATGCACCATATGAGCTGCAGATAGACCGGTGCATCCGGCACATGCGGGCATGGGCGTTCGCTTCTAATATAGAGCCAAATGAAAAACGTAAAGATGCTGTGCGGATCATAATCAATTTTATTAGTAAGCGCGAGGCATGGGAGTTGAATCTTTCTTCTCTGGGATTGAAAGAATTTCCACCGGGGTTTGAGCGGTTGTTAGATTTATCGACGATACTTACTGTTCTCAGAAAGAGTAGTTTTTTGCGTAATTTGTACTATAAAAAATTTCGTCTTGATATATCAGATAATTTATTCTCTGCTTTTCCGGCGATTATTGGGAAGATGGTCGGCTTGAGCGATTTGGATATATCTGGTAATAGGATAAATATGGAATATGCTTCATTTAAAAATAATACCTATCTGGATCGTCTTGCAATGGATGGAATGGGACTGTCGTCGATCCCGGACTGCGTTATTGAAACGGTTGGGCTTGTTTATTTAAGCCTGGGTAATAATAAGATGGTAGATATTCGCAAGGATATATTCAATCTTGTGAATCTAAAGGAATTTTGGATTGGGGGTAATTTAATTGTAGATTTACCAGACTCATTTAGTGGGTTGCAAAATCTGGAAATTGTCGGATTGGAAAATAACCGGGTTATTGACGTTCCTGTACAATTGGTTAATCTTGACAAATTACTGCGTATTATTATTGGGGGCAATAATATAGATGGAAATAAATGGATCATCTGGCATGAAAAATACTCCAAAAAATTAGAAAGTCGTAGAGATATTAATGTTCGAGAAGTGAAGGTAAATTTATTTCATGATGATAAAAATATCTTTCATGTGAATGCTTTAAATGAAATATCGCGAGCAATCTCTTTTTCGGCTTCAGATAAGGAAATTTTAAAATATAGAGGACGGGTGAGCGAAGGTGAGAATTCGGCGGTGAGCAAAGGAATTCCCAATAAAATTTTTGGAAATAAGTATTTGGTAAATAAAATTATTAATTCAGGGCTTCTTGCCGGGGATCGCCATAATTTTTCTTTAATCTCAAAAGAAATTTTTAAAAATAACTTGCTGTATGGTCCTAATTCGGTGTCGCTCAAATATACAATTGATGGCATTGGCAATGGGGTTGAGCAAGAAAATTCGTTGAATAATGACAAGCGATTTTCGGAGATTGTCGATATCAGGCGGATACGAGTTGCAGGGCCATATTCTTTGAAGTGCTTATTTCAAGATGAGATGTATTTTGATTTGATTTTGTCGGGTAATTGTGAAGACTATGATATATCTGACTTTTCCAAGTTTCCTGAGAAGACGGTCAAGATAGATTTAAGGAATGTTGTTAACCTGAGCGCGGATCATCTCAAAAATTTCGGTGGCCCAACAGCACTCGCTGCCATGAAACTAAAGATGCCACAAGCCGATGCAACTAATCCGGACGCTGGCAAAGATTTTATTAATGCAATTCTGGAAAACAGAAAATTAATGCAGTCGCTGAAGTGGCTGGAAATTCATGATGCCAATTTTGAGGTGGCGGATCTTTCGCTGATTTTAAGTAAGGCTGGGCCGCAATTTGAAAATATAAAAATTCATCGTTTGAATCCGATGAATGAAGCAGGCTTCGATGGATTTATTAAAGAGATGAAGGGCGTGCAGGGTAACGAAACAAGCCCTCGGTTGATTCTTGAAAATTATGGCTCTGAGTCGCGGCAAAAGGATCTAAATGAAATGCTGCGAAATAATGGCTTTGAGCAAAAAGCACACTTATTACCCACGGTAGAAGAGGCGGTAGATGATTTCCTTGATGAATATGCTAAATATTTTGTGCCGCCGAATAGAAATTTCAATTTGGAAGATTTGCGCGAAATTTTATATGATAATGCGGGTTATATGCCGGTTCTGGGTAATGAAATCGAGGGTAAAGCAGCAAGAAAATCATTGGAGAATCTCTATCGTTTAAATAATTTTGAGGCGAGTGCGGTAATTGTTGACGTAATTTTAGATGTTTTTTCGCCGAATGAAAAATTATGGAGGGAATTAATTGTGTCCAGCACGGGTATACGTAGAGCATCATTAATTAGGAAGATGTATCTTGTGGAAGGGGGGGAGATTCTTGCCTATAAGTTAAAAAAAGAGTTTTCTTAAACCCCCTATTGTGCTGACTCGCCGGACCATTTTTATGTAATGGCCGGCGCTTCAATTTCAGTACGGCCCTCGGGACGATTTCCCTCCCGTTGGCTTTCTTCTAGAGATCAAGCGGCAATGGGCATGTGTGCGATGTGGCGGTTTTTCTGCTGCATGAGGGCAGTAGGATCGCCGGGCAATGCAGCGCTTGAGCTAACGAATCGCGTTTAGCCCGGTGCGCTCTTCGCTGACGCGTTTGCTCCCTTGGCCTGCCTCTACCTTGAGCGCTACCTCATCGCATAGCCGCAGGCGGCACCGCACGGCGTTTTTCCCACGCCATCGCCAGCAAAAACGCGAGCGCTGTGGCCAGCAGCACGGCGATCATCGCGTTGTTGCCCGTGTGCTTCATCAGTGAGCCTGTGACGAGGGGGCCAGCAAAGCTGGCGACACACCATGACGCTCCCACCACTGAGCTAGCCGAGACCAGGGCCGTGCCGCGAAAACGCTCGCCGCAGGCCACGAGCGACAAGGTGTAAATCGCCCCTGCCGCCGCGCCCAGCACAAATAGCAACGGCCAGCACAGCCATGGCGATGAGATCGCCCACGGCAGCAGCGGCAGCAAAATCACCACCACCACCGCTGAACCCAGATGCACACGCGTGCGCCCAATCCGGTCTGCGAGCCAGCCGAGCGGCAGTTGCATCGTGGTATCGCCCAGCAACAGCGCCGATGCGAACAGCACCGCGACGCGGCTGCTTACGCCGTGATCCATGGCGAAGAGCGGCATCAGCGAGAGCGCGATCGTATCGAACAGCGCGAAAAACCCGGTGCCGACGATGATCGCGGGCATTAGCGGCAACACCTGCAACCAGCCGCCATGCGCTTCGTTCGCGCTGCTGCTGGCGGGCGCTGCGCGAATCGCCGCGAGCACCGGCAGCGCGCCTAGAAAAATCACACCGCACAACAAGAAGCGCCATGACGTGAAGTGCTCGATCTGGCTCACCAGCACTGGCCCAGCCATCTGGAACAACGTGAAATGGGTGGCGTAAATGGCGACGATCCGGCCGCGATTGGCATCGTCCGCTAGCTGGTTCACCCAGGCCTCGCCAATCGTAAACAGCAACATCAGCGCAGCACCGCACAGCACGCGCAAGACGGCCCAGACGAAGAGGCTGGTGCTGGTTTGCATCAGCGCGGTCGAGAGCCCAGCGACCAGAACCGCGGCCATGATGACCTGACGGCCGCCGTAGCGGCGCGTGATCCAGCCGGTGAGCGGGGCAATCAGCAGGCCGCCCCCGGCTTGCGCGGCGCTTAGCAAGCCTACGATGTCGCTGCCGTAGCCCGCCTGAGTCAGCGCCAGCGCCGTGAGCGGCAGCGTCGCGCCGCTTCCCAGCCCAACGACCGCGACACTCAGGATGAGTGCGATGAAGTCGCGCGTGAAGATGATTTTCATAGAAGAGCGTCAGGCGATTCAGTGGGAGAAGTGGCGGCCAAAGAGGCGCATGAGGTTTGATGCAAGTAGCGCTGCGTTGTGTTGTGTTGCGCTGCGTGCTTCGAAGTCGTTGCGGTGTTGTGTCTGGCGGCCGGGCCAGGTTGTGCGGTGTTGTATTGAGTGGCGCGGTGTGGCGCGTGGCATGAGCTGAGCTGAGCTGACAGGCGCGCGCGGTATCGCGCGCTATACGGCTGCGGTGCTGTCTGCGAGACGGCTCCGCACGTGCGATGCTCCGTGCCGTGCGATGCCATCCGCGCTGCGCTGCCAGTGCGCCAGCTAGCTGCACTGGCCAGGTGCGGCAAGCGGCGTGGCGCGCTGGGCGCGCCGCTCCAGCGACACCGACCAGCCAGTCAGCGCCAGCGCGCCAAGCGCTGCCAGCACGCTGACCCACGGCAGCGAAGTCAATGGCACTCCCGTGCTAATCGCCATGCCGCCGAGCCAGGCCCCGGTGGCGTTGCCCAGATTGAACGCGCCTTGATTGAGCGTCGACGCGAGATTGGGGGCATCGCTCGCGCGGTCGACGATCAGCATTTGCAGCGGCGGCACGATGGCAAATGCCAGCACACCCCAAAGGAAGATCGTCACCATCGCTGGCACTGGCATGCGCATGGTCCCGGCAAACACCACCAGAATCAGCGCGATCGCCACCAGAAACGCCAGCAGCGAAGGCAGCAAGCGCCAGTCCGCCAGCTTGCCGCCCAGCATGCTGCCGACCGTCAGCCCAAGGCCGAACAGCAGCAGCACGAAAGTCACCGCGTGCGGGGTGAAGCCGGTAACGTCTTCGAGGATCGGGGTGATGTAGGTGAAGGTGCTAAACAGGCTGGCTGAGGCCAGCACGCTGATGCCGAGCACGATGAGCACTTGCGGGTTTTGCAGCACGCGGAATTCACGCATGAGGCTGGCTTTCTGCATTTCGATGCGTGCGGGCAGGCACACGGCCAGCGCCAGTGCGGCGACGATGCCAATGCCCGTGACAGCCCAGAAGGTGGCGCGCCAGCCCAGCGCCTGGCCTAGCGCCGTGCCAAACGGCACGCCCAGCACGTTGGCCAGTGTCAGGCCGGTGAACATCAGCGCAATCGCCTGGGCACGGCGGTTTGGCGCGACGAGGCCTGCCGCGACCACAGAACCAATGCCGAAGAATGCGCCATGACAAAACGCGGTGACGATGCGCGCGGCCATCAGCACGGTGTAATCCGGTGCGAGCGCGCACAGCAGATTGCCCACGATGAACACGCCCATCAGGCTCATCAGCGCTTTTTTGCGCGGCAGGTTGGCGACTGCCATGGCCACCAGCGGTGCGCCAATGGCGACACCGAGCGCGTAAGCCGAGACCAGCATCCCCGCTGCCGGAATGGAGACGGCCAGGTCACGCGCGACGTCGGGCAAGAGCCCCATGATGACGAATTCAGTGGTGCCAATGCCGAATGCGGCAATGGCTAGAGCGAGTAGAGGTAAGGGCATGGTGGGGTGAGTCGCAGCGCGGGGCGCAGGCAGGGGGCGGGTGAAAGTGGCCGGGAATCAATCCGGACTTGAGGCGTTGGGCCGATACCAGGGTAAATCAGGAGGCGATTGTACCCAGGGCATTTTGGCCTTGCTGGGGGCCAGACCGATTGCTGGCTGAAGGGGAATGAGCCGCATGCTGGTGGCCTGGAGGGGGTAGGCAGGCCGCTGGCTGTGGCCCAGGATTGGCGTTGTCAATACCGTCATTCCCGTCATTCACCTAGTCATTCACACAGCGTGAACAGCTAACGGCCGCTATCGGAGGGTGCAACGGAAGGGGGCAACACGGTACGAATGTCGGGGCGGTGTTGGGAGCGCATGCTGGAGTTCGACGCGTTAGTGATGTTGTTCCAGCGTTATGCCGCCAGGGCGCATGCTGCCCATGCCCATGCCCATGCCCATGCCAGTGCCAGTGCCAGTGCCAGTGCCAGTGCCCATGCCAGTGCCCATGCCAGTGTTGCCAGATCCATTCGGTTGCGCATGGCCGGGCCTGCACCAGATCATCCTGGTAGCACTACGTCAGCCACGCTTAACGCACGGTCAGCTTGAAGCACGCCGCACAGGCCCACCTCTCAACCCGGCACCCCCACCCCATTACGCGTGGCACCCTCCAGCCAGGCTTTGACATTCCCCAGCGTGGTATGCGCGATTTCATCGAGGGCTTCACGCGTAAAGAACGCCTGATGCGCGGTGACGATCACATTCGGAAACATCAGCAGGCGCGCCAGCACATCGTCTTGCAGCGGCTGGTTCGAATGGTCTTCGAAGAACAGGCCGCCTTCTTCTTCATACACATCCAGCCCTAGATGGCCCAACTGGCCGCTTTTCAGCGCACCCACCAGCGCATTGCTTTCGACCAGCCCGCCGCGCCCGGTATTGATCAGCATCGCGCCGCGTTTCATCCGTGCCAGTGCGCGGGCGTCGATCAGGTGATAAGTGGCGGGCAAGAGCGGGCAGTGCAGGCTCACGATGTCGGCTTCGGCCAGCAGGGTGTCGAGCGCTACATAGCGCGCGCCCAGTGCCAGCATCGGCGCGGCGGGCGGGCCGGGGTCGCAGGCCAGCACCTGCATGCCGAAGCCCGTCATGATGCGGCTGAACACCTGGCCGATGATGCCCGCGCCGATCACGCCAACTGTTTTGCCATGCAAATCAAATCCCATCAGCCCATGCAGCGAGAAATCACCTTCGCGGGTGCGGGCAACGGCGCGCGGCACATGCCGGTTCAGCGCGAGAATCAGCGCCACCGCATGCTCGGCCACTGCATACGGTGAATAGGCGGACACGCGCACGACGGTAAGGCCCAGCTGCTCAGCCGCAACGAGATCGACATGGTTCGAGCCCGCCGAGCGCAACGCGATCAGACGCGTGCCGCCTGCATGCAGCCGTTGCAGCACTGCGGCGTTGAGCGTGTCGTTGACGAACGGGCAGACCACCTCATAGCCCTGCGCGAGGATCGCGGTATCCGCATCGAGGTGTGATTCCTGAAAGTGCAGGCTGTAGTCGTAGGCCGTATTGGCTTGATGAAATGTGTCGATGTCGTACTGTCGACTACTAAACAAAATGATGCGCATGGCGCAGCTCCAGAAATAAACACATGAACCACAAGGGGCGCGCGTAATTACGATGAATGACGAATTACAGGCAATAAAAAATAACGCATAGCACAATAAAAATTTTCCCGATAGACATAAATTATTCAAATAACTCTGAATGGTATGGGTTAGTCTTGTTTAGCATAAAAACAGAACTTTTCATTTCCCATCTATGGCACATGGTTATATTGATCAGGCATATTTTTCTGGGATATTTTACTGATTTGACCTATGGCGCTGGGCTTGGCGCGTGCCATATGGTGCTGGAGAAAGCGATTAAACCGCTATGCTGTGGCCCAGATAAAAATTGCGCCGGATGAGACTAGATCTTGCCCGCTTATTGCCGTATCGTGCAGGCAGCGCAATTCTGCGTATTGTCTTTTCTCATTGTTTTTCAGGTCGATGCCATGCGCATTTCGGCTGGCTCTACTATTGTGTTTTATGCAATAAACGTCGAAAAAAACTGGCGCTTTTTCATTGAATTATCGCCAGATACCCGTTAGGAAAAAATGCCATGAACACGAACTCCGTATTCACTGCGAGGACACCATGACCTGGATACATGACATCTTTCAAAAATCACCTGAGATCGCGTTGTTCCTCTCGCTGGCCGTGGGGTATTTCGTGGGTCAGATCAACTTCGGCAAGTTTCAGCTAGGCGGTGTGGGTGGTTCGCTGCTAGCGGCCGTGGTAATCAGCCAGGCGGGCGTGACGATCGACAACGGCGTTAAATCCGTGATGTTCGCGGTGTTTATCTATGCCGTGGGTTACGACTCCGGCCCGGGCTTTTTCAACTCGTTGAACCGCAAAACCCTGCGTGAGATTGCAATGGCGCTGTTTCTTGCCGTCTCCGCGCTGGTTACCGTGGTGATCTGCGCCAAGCTGTTCCATCTGAACAAGGGCCTGGCCGCAGGTCTGGCGGGCGGTGCGCTGACCCAGTCGGCCATCATCGGCACGGCGGGCGATGCGATCGCCCGTCTGGGCCTGCCTGCCGCTGAGGTCAAGGCGTTGCAGTCCGATGTGGCGATTGCCTATGCCGTGACCTACGTGTTCGGCTCGCTCGGGGCGATCATCGTCTGCGTGAATATCCTGCCGAAGTTCATGGGGCAAGGGCTGCGCGAGGCGTCCATCGAAGCCGAAAAAGCGCTCTCAGGCGGCCACAGTGCGCCGGCACCAGGGCAGTTGCCCGCGTTGCCTGATCTCGTCGGCCGCGCTTATAGCGTGAAGCAGGCGGCGGGACGCAAGGTCGCTGAGATCGAAATGGGGCAGAACGACCTGATTACGATTGAGCGCATCAAGCGCAACGGTAAAGCCCTTGATCCCACGCCCGATACCGTGTTGCAGCCGGATGACGTGGTCTTCATCGTGGGCCGGCGCGAAGGCATGGTGGATGCCGCGCCGCAGATCGGCCCCGAAGTGAGCCAGATGGATGGCGGTG